>NZ_JBQEOW010000004.1:0-310007 GCF_052045405.1 Serratia sp. 22278
TCAGAAGTGAAACGCCGTAGCGCCGATGGTAGTGTGGGGTCTCCCCATGCGAGAGTAGGACACTGCCAGGCATCAAATAAACGTTATCAGTGTGACGACTGGTAATGCGCAAATCGCAGAACGCGATATTGCCGGCATCGAAAGATGCAACGTAAAAGAATCGGTGGAGCGGTAGTTCAGTTGGTTAGAATACCTGCCTGTCACGCAGGGGGTCGCGGGTTCGAGCCCCGTCCGTTCCGCCACTTAATTGATAAGCCCTGAGTCTCGACTCAGGGCTTTTTCATATCTGCATTTTACGCTTTTCAGGCCGGAATTATCCTTCCTTACCGCCTTACCCCCCATATTGTTGCCGTTAGATCAAAAGTCTTATGCCGAACCAGGCGTTTTTGATCAATAAAAAAGTTGCCATAATCTTCCTCATACCACATCTACCTGTTAATGAGAGAAAACATTATGAGCATCCCTGCATTTGGTTTAGGTACTTTCCGCCTTCAGGATCAGGTTGTTATCGATTCTGTCAGCACCGCACTCGAGCTGGGCTATCGCACTATCGATACCGCGCAGATCTATGAAAACGAAGCGGCTGTTGGCCAGGCTATCGCTGCCAGCGGCGTGAAACGTGAAGACCTGTTCATCACCACCAAGATTTGGATCGCGAACCTGGCGAAAGGCGCGCTGATCCCAAGCCTGCAAGAAAGCCTGAAAAAACTGCAAACGTCCTACGTTGATCTGACGCTGATCCACTGGCCGTCACCCAATGACGAAGTGCCGGTTGCCGAATTTATGGCTGAGCTGCTGGAAGCGAAAAAGCTGGGATTGACTCGCCAAATTGGCGTATCTAACTTCACCATCGATTTGATGCAGCAAGCGATTGACGCGATTGGCGCCGATGAAATCGCCACCAACCAAATCGAGCTGTCACCGTTCTTGCAGAACCGCAAGGTGGTAGAATTCGCGCAGCAGCACGGCATCGCCATCACCTCTTACATGACGTTGGCCTACGGCAAAGCGCTGCAGGATGAAACGATCAAAAGCATCGCCGCTCGTCACAATGCAACTCCAGCACAGGTTGTCCTGGCTTGGGCATTGAAACTGGGCTATGCAGTTATTCCTTCCTCGACCAAGCGTGAAAACCTGGCGAGCAACCTGTTGGCGCAGCAACTGACGCTGACCGACGAAGATATGGCGCAGATTGCCGCACTGGAGTGCAACGGCCGTCTGGTTAGCCCGGAAGGTCTGGCGCCAAACTGGGATTAATCATTCCTCGCAGTAGTCAGCATAAGGCGCCCATCGGGGCGCCTTTTTTATCGTTTCAGGTATTCACTCACAAAATCAATAAAGCTGCGCAGACGGTTGCTGACGGCGCTGTCGCTGTAATAAACCGCGTTGATCGGCATGGCGACCGGCAGTGTCGCTTCCACCAGAATCGGAACCAAATCTCCACGTTTGATATCTTCGTCGCTCATAAAGTCCGACAGGCAGGCGATACCGTTGCCATGCAGACAGAGATGGCGCTGGGTTTCTCCGCTATTGGTCGTCAAGCCTGGGGTGATTTCCAACTGGCTGCCATCTGAACAAGCCAGTGGCCAGCGGTTCAGGCTGGGCAGGTCGTTGAAGCCGATGCAGCAGTGATGTGCAAGATCTTCTACCGTTAGTGGCGTGCCGTGTTGAGCCAGATAGGCGGGAGAGGCAAGCACATGCCGATAGCTGGTCATCAGTTTGCGTGCTTTCAGCGTGGAATCGGTCAGTTCGCCTACGCGGATTGCGATATCCACTTTTCGCTCGATCAAATTGATAAAGTTTTCCGAAGACACCAGCGATAGCGACATTTCAGGATAACGTTCGCGGAACTCCGCCACTAAAGGCGTCAGCATGTGCAGCACCACCGGCGTTGCCGCGTCGACGCGCAGCAGGCCTTGCGGACGCTGGCGGCTTTCCATCAGCGCATTTTCCGCCGCGGCCATGTCGTTCAGTACCTTCTGCACCTGGCGAAAGTAATTCTCTCCTTCCTGAGTCAGGCTGATTTGGCGCGTGGTGCGGTTGAGTAACGTCACGCCCAGTTTGCTTTCCAGTTTTTTCACCGTTCGGCTGACTACGGAGTTCGCTTGTTCCAGGCGTTCGGCCGCCCGGCTGAAGCTGCCGCTTTCCACTACGGTGACAAAGGTGATCAGCTCGTCTGAGTTTGCTTTCATTTTTGCTCCGATAGCAAAGTTAATTTGAAATTTTGAGCATTTTTATCATTTAAGCATAGGCCGATAATAGCCGTCATCAACTTGAATGCTATTTCGGAGTAAAAATGCCACTCGCATTACTTGCCTTAACCATCAGCGCTTTTGCTATCGGCACGACCGAGTTCGTGATTGTCGGGTTGATCCCGACTATCGCGGAACAGCTTGGGGTGACCGTACCGTCCGCTGGATTGCTGGTGACTATCTATGCCCTCGGCGTGGCCATTGGTGCGCCGGTGCTGACGGCCCTGACCAGCCGTATACCGCGCAAGCTGCTGCTGGTTGGCCTGATGGCGCTGTTCACTCTCGGCAACCTGCTGGCCTGGCAATCACCCAGCTATGAATCGCTGGTGATTGCCCGGTTGTTGACCGGCCTGGCGCACGGCGTGTTCTTCTCTATCGGCTCCACTATCGCGACGAGCCTGGTGGCGAAAGAGAAGGCGGCTTCCGCCATTGCCATCATGTTTGGTGGCCTGACGGTGGCGCTGGTGACCGGCGTACCGTTAGGGACATTCATCGGCCAGCAGTTTGGCTGGCGTGAAACCTTCCTGGCCGTTTCTCTGATTGGCGCGGTCGCTACAGTGGCCAGCATTATTCTGGTGCCGAACAATATCAAGAACCAGGGCAGCGCCGGCGTGCGGGAACAAATGAAAGTACTGACCCATCCTCGTCTGCTGCTGATTTACGCAATTACCGCATTGGGATACGGCGGGGTCTTCACGACCTTTACCTTCCTTGCGCCGATGATGCAGGAACTGGCGGGCTTCTCTGCTCCGACCGTGAGCTGGATACTGTTGGCTTATGGCGTCGCGGTGGCGGTGGGTAACATCTGGGGGGGCAAGCTGGCCGATCGCCATGGGGCGGTGCGTGCGTTGAGCTTTATCTTTGCCGCGTTGGCCGTTTTGTTACTGGTGTTTCAGTTTACCGCCAGCCACAGTATCGCCGCTTTGCTGACGGTGATTGCGATGGGCGTGTTCGCTTTCGGCAACGTGCCGGGGCTGCAGGTCTATGTGGTACAAAAAGCCGCGCAATACACGCCAAATGCGGTGGATGTGGCGTCCGGTCTCAACATCGCGGCGTTCAACATCGGCATTGCGCTTGGTTCGGTGATTGGCGGCCAGACCGTTGCCTCGCTGGGGCTGGCGCAGACCCCCTGGATTGGCGCGCTGATCGTGGTGGTTGCATTGTTGCTGGTTAGCCTCAGTGGCCGTCTGGATAAAAAGTCTCAGCGGCAAACAGCTTGATAGGCAACTATTACTGCCTGGCCCGCGTTTTGCGGGCCTTTTCGCATTTTTCACCTATTATCCCCCACCTTTACACAGCTATACCGTCAGAAGATTGAAATCGCTGCAGGTGGCCCCTATAACTGAAAAGGTGATGCCCGCAAAAGCCATGCCCTCTATGCGGGGTAGGCGTATAATCAATTCATCGTTGGCGAGTCTTCATCGCCAGTTTTCATGTTACTGGGTAATAGGCGAATCGCGTGCCGAAACGAACTTATGCAATGCGGTATGTTGCAGGTCAGCCAGTTGAGCGAATCTTTCCTGGCGCCGTTAACCAGCCGTTGCCGCCAGGGGCGGCGCTGCCGACGACCGGCGCCTTGCGCGTTATGGTGTGGAATATTTTCAAACAGCAGCGAGCCGACTGGCTTTCGGTGCTGAAAAACCATGGCAAAGACGCGCAACTGGTGCTGTTGCAAGAGGCGCAAACCACGCCGGAGCTGGTGAGCTACGCTACCGCCAACTACCTGGCGGCCGATCAGGTACCGGCCTTTGTGCTACCGCAGCACCCTTCCGGCGTGATGACGCTGGCGGCCGCTCATCCTGTTTACTGTTGCCCGCTGCGCGAGCGAGAGCCGCTGCTGCGGCTGTCCAAGTCGGCCCTGATCACCGTTTATCCGCTGTACAACGGCGAGCTGTTGATGGTGGTGAACATCCATGCGGTGAACTTTAGCCTGGGCGTCGACGTCTACAGCAAGCAATTGGGGCCAATTGGTGAGCAGATCGCCAGCCACCGGGGGCCGGTGATCATGGCCGGGGACTTCAACGCCTGGAGCCGCAAGCGCATCAATGCGCTGTATGACTTCGCCGGAGAGATGGCGCTGCGCGAAGTGAGCTTCGCCGACGATCATCGCCGCAAGGCCTTCGGCCGTCCGCTGGATTTCGTATTTTACCGCAATCTGGGGGTGGTGGAGGCGTCGGTATTGGTGACCAGCGCGTCGGATCACAATCCGTTGTTGGTGGAGTTCCACCCGGAAAAAGACTCTCCCGTCTGGTGAATCGCAGGTAATAAAAAAGCACCCCGCAGGGTGCTTTTTTGTACCGGAAACTTAGGTATCCGGCGTTAGCTTGTTGCCGACAAACAGGGTCAGCTTCAGACCTGGCTGCAGGTTGCCTTTGGCGAGCGTTGAATTCCAACGCATCACGTCGTTAATATCGACGCCGTGACGACGTGCGATACTGGCGAGCGAATCACCTTTACGGACCTGGTAGGTGATACTGCTGTTACTGCCAGTATTGCTGGCCACTTGCAGGGTTTGCCCAACTTTTATGGCGCTCTTGGCGCGTAAGTTGTTCCAACTCTGCAAATCGCTGGTCTTAACGTTCAGCCGCTTGGCAATGCCCGATAAGGTGTCGCCGGAGCGCACTTTATACGAACTGCCACCGGTCAAACCGCTGTTCTTCGCCAACTGCGTCGTTGGCTGAGTCACGGCGATCTGGCCATCGGCCAGCGAGTCTTTCAGTTGCTCTGCATGTCCTTTGGGAACCATGATGTAATGGGGCCCGTTGGGTGCCGTAACGCCTTTTTTGTAGCCTGGGTTATACGCTTTCATCTTGGTGACTGAAAGCCCTGCCATCTCAGCCGCCTGAGTCAGCTGGATCTGCTGTCCGACATCAATACGCGCCAGCGCACGGGTTTCATCCGTTTTCGGGAGTTTCACGCCGTACTTCTTGCTGTTCTTGATGATGTCGCTCAGCGCCAGCATTTTCGGGACATAGATTGACGTTTCACGCGGAAGCGACAATGCCCAGAAATTGGTTGGCTTACCCTGGCGTTTGTTTGCCTTCACCGCTTGCATCACGCGGCCTTCACCACTGTTATAGGCGGCTACGGTCAGTAACCAGTCGCCGTTAAACATGCGGTTCAAGCGCTGCATCATGTTAAGCGCAGCGGTTGTTGAGGCGACGACATCGCGTCGACCGTCATACCACTGATTGTTTTTCAAACCATAATTGCGACCCGTTTGCGGCACGATTTGCCATAGCCCTGCGGCGTTGGCACTTGACGTGGCGTGTGGGTCAAAAGCGCTCTCCACTATGGGTAGCAGTACCAGTTCCATCGGCATATTACGTTTCTTAATCTGCCCGACTATCCAGTACATGTACGGCTCTGCCCGTAATGTTACATCGTGGAGATAGCTCTTACTTTTTAAGTACTTTCTTTTCTGATCACGGATCCGGGAATTTTCCGGAACCTCCATCTTCAGCTCGTCGCTAATGAAGTTCCACAGGTCCTGTTGCGCGGCGGGACTGTTGTTATCCAACCACCGCGCCGAGCTCGCTCGGCCATTTGCTGTGTACTCTCCTGCTTCACCATCTTGACCAGCCGAAGACAAACTCTGTGCATGCTGTTCTGGCGCCGGTGCGTCCTGCCTGGACGACTGGCAACCCACTAGCAAGACTGAGGCGAGAAATATCGCTTTAGCCTTCATGTGTGTGTCAATGTAGTTGCTTAAAAGACGAGCAATAATACTTTGCTTCGCCAAATAACACAACTAAAAGCTTAGAAGTTATCTTTCCGCAGGCGTAATTCGGAAAAAACTGAATGAAGGCTTTGGGGTGGTGAATTAAAGCCTAATTTCTTTTGTAAATCAGTGTCATGGCAGCGTAAAAATAGGTTAATTTTGCGCTCTAATTGCAATGTAGTCGGCACGCTGGCTTGGCCTTTTGCCCTTAACGCTTCAACATGTTGTTGATATGTTTCAATCTCTCGATCTTCCGGCAAAATAGCCCGCGCAAACTTAAGATTTGAAAGAGTATATTCATGCGCGCAGCAAATTAAGGTGTTATCGGGAAGTTGCGCGAGTTGTTGAAATGAGTCGTACATTTGTTTGGCGGTGCCTTCAAACAGCCTGCCGCAGCCGGCGGAGAAAATGGTGTCGCCGCAGAACAGATAAGGGGCACTATAGAATGCCACATGGCCCAACGTATGACCGGGAACGGCGATAGTCTTGTAGTGGCGGCCATCGATGTCAAAGGTGTCGCCGTCGCGGACGATGTGGTTGGCGCCTTTGTCCGCGGTTTCTTGCGGCCCATAGACGGCCAGGCCGGGATACTGCGCCACGATCTGCGCCACGCCGCCGACGTGATCGTGATGATGGTGGGTCAGCAGGATCGCCGCCGGCGCCAGCTGCAGGCGCTGCAACGCTTCAAGTACCGGCTGCGCTTCACCCGGATCGACGATAATGCAGCGCCCCTGTCGGTCATCCAATAACCAAATGTAATTGTCCTGGAAGGCGGGAATGCTGATAAGATTCATGGTGTACCTCTCGTTGGCAACGGCTTGAAAGAAGATAATAAATCATGAAACCAGCCCATACTCTACAAAAGCTCACCGGCCCGCAGTCCTGGGCTGAGCTGCCGTGGGGGGAGTACTATCGTGAAGCGCTCGAGCGGCAGTTGCAACCCTGGTGGCCCAAGCTGTTCGGTTTCCATCTGCTGAAGATGGGCATGCTCAGTGCCGAGCTGGCCACGGACAAATGCGCAATCTCCCACCAGGTTAACGTAGGGCTGGAGGGGGAAGGGCTGCAGGTGGTCGCCGATGCTTATCAACTGCCGTTCGCCGCCAAGTCGGTAGATGCCTGCCTGCTGGCGCATACGCTGTCCTATGCGGACGATCCGCACCGCATGCTGCGTGAAGTGGACAGGGTGTTGATCGACGACGGCTGGTTGGTCGTCAGCAGCTTCAATCCGTTCAGCCTGCTGGGATTGGGCAAGCTGGTGCCCGGGTTGCGTCGCCGCCAGCCCTATGTCAGCCGCATGTTTACCCAGATGCGGCTGCTGGATTGGCTCAGCCTGCTGAATTACGAGGTGTTGCACCAGGCGCGTTTTCACGTGCTGCCGTGGCACCGCAAGGGCGGCAAGTTTTTATGTACCCATTTGCCGGCGCTGGGCTGCATGAGCGTGATTGTGGCGCGTAAGCGCACCTTGCCGCTGACGCCTACGCCGATGAAACTGGGGGCGAGAAAGCCGTCTCTCAGCCGCGCGGTGGGCGCGACCAAGAGCTATCGCAAGCTGCCTTAGGCTTCCGGTTGGTAACCGACGTCTTCCTGCGTCGGTTTGCCGGCCGCTTCGCGCGCCAGCACGTCACAACGTTCGTTCTCCGGATGGCCGGCGTGGCCCTTGACCCATTCCCATTTCACCTCGTGGCGCTGAATGGCCTGATCCAGCCGCTGCCACAGATCGACATTTTTGACCGGTTTTTTGTCGGCGGTTTTCCAACCGCGTTTCTTCCAGTTATGGATCCAGCTGGTGATGCCCTGGCGCACGTACTGGCTGTCGGTGCTGAGCGTCACGGCGCAGGGGACGGTCAGCGCTTCCAGCGCCACGATCGCCGCCATCATTTCCATGCGGTTATTGGTGGTCAGACGAAATCCTTCGCTGAAGGTTTTTTCCGTCTGCTTATAGCGTAGTATCGCGCCGTAGCCACCGGGGCCGGGGTTGCCAAGGCAGGAGCCGTCGGTGAAAATTTCTACCTGTTTGAGCATCTCTGGTAGACTCTTCCTATCAGTTTTATAAAAGCCAAGTCTGACATAAACGAGCGCTGTGAGCACTGCAATATGATCTCTACAACCACCAGACAGATTGTCCTCGATACCGAAACCACCGGTATGAACAAGCTTGGGGTGCACTACGAAGGGCACCGCATCATCGAAATCGGTGCGGTGGAGGTGATTAACCGCCGCCTGACCGGGCGCAACTTCCACGTTTACATCAAGCCGGATAGGCTGGTGGATCCGGAAGCCTACGGCGTACACGGCATCAGCGACGACTTCCTGGCCGACAAGCCGACCTTCGATCAGGTTGCCGAGGAATTTCTCGACTTTATCCGCGGCGGCGAGCTGGTGATCCATAACGCGGCGTTCGATATCGGCTTTATGGATCACGAATTCCGCATGTTGCAGCAGGGCATCCCGAAGACCGAGACCTTCTGCACCATCACCGACAGCCTGTTGATGGCGCGTCGCCTGTTCCCGGGCAAGCGCAACAACCTCGATGCCTTGTGCAGCCGTTATGAGATAGATAACAGCAAGCGTACGCTGCACGGCGCATTGCTCGATGCCGAGATCCTGGCGGAAGTCTATCTGGCGATGACCGGCGGTCAGACCTCGATAGCGTTCCAGATGGAGGGGGATACCCAGCAAAATGACGCCGCGCAAGAAATACAGCGTATCGTCCGCCCGGCTACGGCGATGAAAGTGGTCTACGCCAGCGACGAAGAAATAAAGGCGCACGAGGCGCGTCTGGATCTGGTGGCAAAAAAGGGCGGTAGCTGCCTGTGGCGCGGGGCGCCGGCGGAATAACGGCGTTTTTGCGTGAAAAAACCTCACCGGATGAATCTTCGTTGAAAAACTGTGCAAACGGTTCATTTGCGGAGAAAAAGGCGTTGACGGAACCGAGAGGCGTCCGTAATATGCGCCTCGTTCCCCCGCAAGAGGGAATGGCGCGGAGCGGTAGTTCAGTTGGTTAGAATACCTGCCTGTCACGCAGGGGGTCGCGGGTTCGAGCCCCGTCCGTTCCGCCACTATTCAGAAGCCCTGAGTTAGCGATAACTCAGGGCTTCGTCGTTTCCGTTCTCTGAAAAACGGTGCGGCCCAATCAACGGGGCCGGCGGACCGGCCCCTTATCCTCAGAATAACACCGAATAGTTCAAGCCGAAGGTGCGTCCGCGGCCTTTATAGCTGTACAGCTCAGGCGAGCCGTAGGTCGGGCTGTACAGGATCGGCGCGCGTTGGCCCCAAACGGTGGTGTACTCCTTGTCCAGCAGGTTTTCCACGCTGAAGCTGATTTTTCCTACCGGCAGGGTATAGCTGCCGAGGAAGTCGACGGTGTTGTAGCCATCGATCTTGCGGCCCTGAGTGGAGTTGGCTTTGGTGTAATCGCCGTCGTCCGACACGTCGAAGGTTTGCTGCGACTGTAAGCGCAGATTCCAGTCGCCCGGCGCCCAGCCGACATAAGCGGTGACTTTCGATGGGCTGGCGGTATCGACCACCAGCTTCTTCCATTCGCCGTTGACCTTGGTTTCGGAACGGATGAGGTTGAAGTTGGTACCGGCGCTCCAGTCGCTGTCTTCAAAGAAATAATCCACCGCGCCTTCCAGCCCATAGATGCGCCGCTTGTCCGCATTGACGTTGATGGTCATGTCGGTTTTGTTGATGGCGATGCTCTTGTCGGACAGCGAGTAGTAGGCGGCGATTTGCGTGCGCAGGTTATCGCCGGTATAGCGCCAGCCCAGCTCGTAGGCATTGACCTTGATGCCTTCCAGTTTGGAATCGCCGACGTTGACGCTCTTCAGCAATTGATAATGGCTGCCGTTCAACGCGTAGGTGCCGTTGCCGTAATATTTGCCCGGATCCGGGATCTCGAAGCCCTGAGAGAAGTTGAACCAGGTTTGCTGGCGCTCGGTCAGATGTGCCAACAGGCCGGCATTGAACAGCGCGTTGTTGTAGTCGGTTTTCCCTCCCGGTATAGCGTCGGCGGACGTCGCGGCGCCGGTGGCGATCGCCTGCTGTTGGTTATAACCGACGAAGTCATCAATCTTGTTTTCGGTGTACTGGTAACGCACGCCGCCGCTCAGGGTGAAGATGGGATTGATGTCGTAACTGGCCTGCAGGAACGACGCCAGGTTGCTGGTGGTATAGCTCGGGTAGCGGCCGGTGCCGTAAGCGTTCTCCAGCGTCATGCCGCCGGACTGTTGGGCCTTCGCCAGGTCGAAGAACTGCTGGTTGGCGTTGAAGCTCTCATGCTCGGCGTCGATGCCGTAAGTCAGCGTCAGCGCGTCGACAGGTTTGCTGTTTAACGTCAGTTTGCCGCCGTAAAAATCGGTTTTTTGCTGCGAAGCGCCAATGCTGCTGACGTAATAGTTCGGCGCTTTGCCCGCCAGCGTTGGGAATGGGTAGAAGGTCAACGTTTCGTCGCGATAGTAGACCTGCGCCACCAGATCCTGGCCGAGGAAATCGGTGTTGGAATATTGCAGGTTGATCAGGTGGCGCTCGGTGCCGGGGATGCGATCGGAGTTTAAGTTACCGCTGTTGTACGCCTTGGCGTTGCCGGTCACCGCCGCGAAGTTTTCCCCCAGAAACAGGCCGTGATCGCCGTCGGACTGGCTTTTGTAGTATTGGGTGGTCAGCTGCAGCTGTTGATGATCGTCGATGTTGAGGGTGCCGGTGCCCATCACATCGAGGCGATTGGAATACTGCAGGCCGGTTTGGGTATTGTCGATCAATACCTCATTGCCTTTGCCGTCATACCAGCCGCCATAGCGCTGGTAAGAAACGGACAGGCGCCCCGAGGCGTTGTCGTTGCCGCCGCTGACCGCCGCCGCCACGTTCTCGTCGTGATCGTTATGGCCGCCAAAGCCGGTTTTACCGCCGACCTGCAACTCGACCTGCTGTTCCTGTTGCCCTTTTTTGGTGACGATATTGATCAGGCCGCCGGTGCTGCCGCCGCCGTACAGCGAGGTCGCGCCGGAAATCACCTCGATATGATCGATATTGAACGGATCGATCGAATCCAACTGGCGGCTGTCGCTGCGCGATGAATTCAGGCGCACGCCGTCAATCATCACCATCATCGAGCGGCCGCGCATATTCATGCCATAGTTGGTGCGGCCCTGGCCGCTGACGTCCATGCCGGGGATCAGCTGCGCCAACATGTCCTTGATCTCTTTGCCGCCCTGAACCTGCTGTTCGATCTCCTGACTTTCGATCACCCAGGTGGTCTGCGCCATTTCCGCCATGCTACGGTGTGAACGGCTGGCTGAGACCACCATCTGCTCTTCGGCGCCGGCTTTCTGATCTTCGGCCCAGGCCGCTGGCGCAAGCATTGCCAGCAGACAAGGGTTCAAAACCCAAAGGTGTTTGCGTTTCATCGTTATTTATTTCCCAGGTGATATTGTTATTGCGTTATTTTTGAGAATGATTCTTTTATCAATAACGTTTCTTGTTATCAATAAAATCATGATATGATTTTTTGCGATACATTAACGTAATTAATTAGTTTTATTAACATTTTGCCCGCTGCGCGATCGAGCAACCCACGCCGTCAACACGGCAGCCGATCGGCCATACGTTCAAGCGACAGCCGTTGCCGGAGAATCGAGAACATGTCCGCCAGCTACAGAATTTTTGATATCACCTTGAAAAGCAAAATACTGATTTCACCTTCGCTGGTGCGCTGCGTGTTTGAAGGTGCGGATATTCATCGGATGAAGCTGGAAGCGCCGGATCAGCGCATCAAACTGCTGTTCCCGGCGGCGGACGGCCAGATCCCGCAATTGGCCAATAGCCCGGACTGGTACGGCGATTACATGGCGATCCCCAAAGAGCGGCGCCCGGTGATGCGCACTTATACGCTGCGTGCGCTGCGCCGTGAGCAGAATCAGATGGACGTCGAGTTCGTGCTGCATGGCGTGAACGGCCCGGCCTCCGCCTGGGCGACTCACGCCGAGCCGGGTGATGCCATTCAGACCGTCGCCCCCAACGCTGACTTCGACGGCGACAGCGGCGGCTACGAATGGACGCCGCCGGCGCAGTTGCAGCAGGCGCTGTTGATCGCCGATGAAACGGCCGTGCCGGCGGCGATGGGCATTCTGGAGCAATTGGCGCAGCAGGCTAATCCGCCGCGCGTGCAGGCGTTCTTCGAAGTGCCGCAGGCGGGGGATTGCCTGGATTTGACCCGTTTCCCGTTCGCCGAGGTTTACTGGCTGCCGCGCGATGTGGGCCGCCAATTGGCGCACGGCACGTTGCTGGTGGAAGCGGTGCGCCAGCGGGTGGATATCCCCGCGTCGGCCTGTGCGCAGGCGCAGTCCCTGGTGGAAAGCAGCCTGAGCGATGAGGTGTTGTGGGAGCGGGCAGCTGGCAGCAACGCTTTCTACGCCTGGGTGGCGGCCGAGTCTTCCACGGTGAAAACGCTGCGGCGTTACCTGATCGGCGAACGCGATCTGGACCGCGCTACCGTTAACTTTATGGCCTACTGGTGTTGAGTGCGCCGTCCTTTTCCGGCATCGGCGCTGGAGGCGCAGCAGGCCGCCGCACGGATGATGACGCGCGGCGACAAGCTGGCGGCGATCGGCGCGGAGCCTTTATCTCTCTGCCGAACATCGACGTGCCAATCGCCGGCTGGGAGCGTGTTTAATCAGTCGAGACGCAGAAAGCTGTCGGCGTCGCGCCAGGCCGGGAAGGCGTTGCGGTAACTCTGCAGGGTTTCCAGCGACAGCTCAGCGTCCAGCTGCGCGGCTGCGCCGGGCTCGGCATCAGCCAGGATCTCGCCCTGCGGGCTGATGATCAGGCTGTCTCCGCTGTAGTTCAGGCCGTTGGCATCGTCGCCCACCCGGTTGCAGCCCGCCACATACACCTGATTTTCAATCGCCCGCGCCGCCAGCAGCGTTTGCCAATGGCGGCTGCGCGGCGCCGGCCAGTTGGCGACGTACAGCGCCAGATCGTAATCCTGCTGATAGCGCGCCCAGACCGGGAAACGCAGGTCGTAGCAGATCTGCGGCAGGATGCGCCAGCCGCGCCACTCGAAGATTTCACGCCGGTTGCCGGCCTGGTAGTGCAGGTGTTCGCCGGCCATGCGGAACAGATGGCGTTTATCATAGGCATGCACCTGGCCGCCCGGCTCCACCAGCAGGAAGCGGTTGACCGCGCCCTCGTCAGTTTTCAGCGCCACGCTGCCGCCGATTAACGCATGGCTTTTCACCGCCCAACCGTGCAGCCAGTCGATCACCTGCTGTTCGGGCAGGGCGCTCTCGCCGGCATCCATGGCGAAACCGGTGGTGAACATTTCCGGCAAGACGATGAGATCACGCCCGGCGATCGGCGCCAGCAACGCGTCGAAGGCGGCCAGGTTAGCGAGGCCGTCGCGCCAGACCAGCGGTTGCTGCAACAGGGTAATTTTTAAAGTCGACATAACCGCTCCGCAGCTGCATCCAGCGTGGCGTCCTGTTTAGCGAAGCACAGCCGGATCAATTTATGAGGGAAAGGATCGGCACAGAAGACCGACAGCGGAATGGCCGCCACGCCCACGTGCTCGGTTAACCAATGGCAGAACGCTACATCGTCCAGATCGGAGATGGCGCTGTAGTCCGCCAGCAAGAAGTATGTACCGGCGCAGGGTAAAATTTCCAGTCGGCTGCTCGCCAGCGCCTGCACAAAGCGATCTCGCTTGGCGCGATAGAACGCCGGCAGCTGTCGCCAGTGCTCCGGCTCGGCGCGCAGGCTATCCGCCAGCGCCAGCTGCGCCGGAGTATTGACCGAAAAGGTCAGGTATTGATGCACCTTGCGCACCTCAGCGCTCAGCGCGGCGGGCGCCACGCAGTAACCCACTTTCCAGCCGGTCATGTGGAAGGTTTTTCCGAAAGAGGAGACCGCGATCGCCCGTTGGCGCAGCTGCGGGTGGGCCAACACGCTGGCGTGGCCGCCTTTGGCGAAGCAGATGTGTTCGTAAACCTCGTCGCTGAGCACGTAGATTTCGCGTTCGGCGATGGCGTGCCACAGCTGTTGCATGTCTTCCGCCTGCCAGGCGGTGGCGGACGGGTTGTGCGGCGTGTTGACGATCACCAGGCGGGTGCGCGGCGACAGCGCGGCGGCGAACCGTTGCCAATCCACGGCAAACGCGGGCGGCTGCAGGGCGAGGCGTTTGAGTACGCCGCCCGCCAGCGTCACCGCCGGCGCGTAGCTGTCGTAGCTCGGATCGAAACAGACCACCTCATCGCCGGGGCGCACCAGCGCGGTGATGGCGGCGAACAGCGCTTCGGTGGCGCCGGCGGTGACGGTCACTTCGCCGCCGGCGTCCGGCTGCCAGCCATACAGCTCGGCGGTTTTGTCGGCGATGGCTTCGCGCAGCGCCGCCACGCCGGTCATCGGCGCATATTGGTTGGCGCCCTGGGCGACGTGCCAGGCCAGGCGTTCTTTCAGGTAGTCCGGCCCGTCGAAATCAGGGAAGCCCTGCGACAGGTTGATCGCCTGATGCTGCTGCGCCAGCGCGCTCATTTGGGTGAAGATGGTGGTGCCCAGGGCAGGCAGTTTACTTTCGGGAATCAATGCGGAAGTGCTCATAGCAGGTGAATACTCCAGGCGCTTATATTGCCGTCAATATAACACGATGCTAGTATTTGGCAATCAAGACGCTTAGATGGCTAAATGCGAAAAAGTGCTTAGCCCGCCACGCGGCAGGCAACGTTTCATCTGCCGGCCGCCTTACCGAACGGGAAACGATAACAATGACGGAGAATCCGCAACTTACCGCATTACTGGCGGCCTGCCACTGGATTGGCGACAAAGGCTGGTGTCCGGCGACCGGCGGCAACATGTCGCTGCGCCTCGACGAACGCCAGTGCCTGGTCACCGAATCCGGCAAAGACAAAGGCAGCCTGAGCGCCGCCGATTTTCTGCAGGTGGATATCGCCGACAATCATGTGCCGAGCGGCCGTACGCCGTCGGCGGAAACCGGGCTGCATACGCTGCTCTATCGCTTGTACCCGCACCTTGGCGCGGTGTTGCATACCCATTCCGTCAACGCCACCGTGTTGTCGCGGGTGGAACGCGGCGATGCGTTGGTGCTGCAGGGGTACGAAATGCAAAAGTCGCTCGCCGGTCAGCGCAGCCACCTGGACAGCGTGGCGATCCCCATTTTCGATAACGATCAGGACATTCCCCGGCTGGCGTCGCGCGTCGCGGCCTATGCCGAGGTCACGCCGCTGCAGTACGGTTTTCTGGTGCGCGGCCACGGTCTCTATTGCTGGGGAAGTCAGGTGGCGGAAGCCCGCCGCCATCTCGAAGGGCTGGAATTCCTGTTCCAGTGTGAACTGCAACGTCGCTTGCTGGAGGCGAAATGATCCGCGCTATCGTGACCGATATTGAAGGCACCACCAGCGATATTCGCTTCGTGCACCAGGTATTGTTTCCCTATGCCCGCGAACGGCTGGCGGATTTTGTACGCCGTCACGCCACGGAGAGCGAAGTCGCCGCGCCGCTGGCGGCGCTGCGCGCTGAAATTGACCAGCCGCAGGCGGATCTCGACGCGCTGATCGCCGCGCTGTACCGCTTTATGGATGAAGACCGCAAATCCACCGCGCTCAAGGCGCTGCAGGGCATCATCTGGCGCAGCGGCTATCGCGAAGGGGATTTCCGCGGGCATCTGTACCCGGAGGTTGCGGGGCAGTTGGCCGCCTGGCAGCGTCAGGGGCTGAAGCTTTACGTCTATTCCTCCGGTTCGGTGGAAGCGCAGAAGCTGCTGTTCGGCCACAGCAGCGCCGGCGATCTGCAGCCGCTGTTCAGCGGCTATTTCGACACGCACGTCGGCGCCAAGCGTGAAACCGCGTCGTACCGCAACATTGCGCAGGCTATCGGCATCGCGCCCGACGAACTGTTGTTCCTGTCCGATATCCACCAGGAACTGGACGCCGCGCAGGCCGCCGGCTGGCATACCTGCCAGCTGATCCGCGATGAGGCGGATGCACAGAGCCGGCATCCGCAGGTCAGCCGTTTTGATCATATCGATTTAGGGGAGTTTGTCTCATGAGTGGATTGACCATTTTCAGTGATACAGCGCCGCAGCAGCCGCTGTGGCAGAGCCGCGACGCGCAGGAAATCCAGCGGCAGCTGGCGCAGATCGGCGTGCGCTTTGAGCGTTGGCAGGCGGATCGCGAACTGGGCGACAATCCGCAGCCGCAGGCGGTGATCGCCGCCTACCAGCATGAGATCGACCGGCTGGTGGCGGAAAAGGGCTACCAGAGCTGGGACGTGATCAGCATGCGGCCGGACCACGAACAGCGTCAGGCGCTGCGCGAAAAATTCCTGTCCGAACACACGCACGGTGAGGATGAAGTGCGCTTTTTCGTTGAAGGGGCGGGGCTGTTTTGCCTGCATCTGGACGGCAAGATCTTCCAGATCCTGTGCGAAAAGAACGATCTGATCTCAGTGCCGGCCAACACCCGTCACTGGTTCGATATGGGCTCGGCGCCGCACTTTACCGCGATCCGGGTATTTGACAACCCGGAGGGCTGGGTGGCGCATTTCACCGGCGACACGATCGCCGATGCCTATCCGCGTCTGGACTGATCGTCAACCGGCGGGCGTTAACCCAGTGTCCGCCGGAAAATCCCCGCTTCAACCTGCTGCGGCGTGATCACGCCGCTGTCGAACACCCACCCGCTGATGAGTTTTGCCGGCGTGACGTCGAACGCCGGATTGTAGACCGGCGCCTTGGCCGGCGCCCACTGGCAGGTGCCGAAGCTGCCTGAAACGCCGGTGACTTCGGCCGCCGCGCGTTGCTCGATCGGGATGGCGGCGCCGTCCGGACAGTGCGGATCGTGGGTGGTGTGCGGGGCGGCCACGTAGAACGGGATGCCGTGATAGTGCGCCAGCACCGCCAGGCTGTAGGTGCCAATCTTGTTGGCGACGTCGCCGTTGGCGGCGATGCGATCCGCGCCGACCCATACCGCATCGACCTGGCCTTGCGCCATCAGGCTGGCGGCCATTGAATCGCAGATCAGACGATAGGGAATGCCCAGCTCGCCCAGTTCCCAGGCGGTCAGGCGGCCGCCCTGCAGCAGCGGCCGGGTTTCATCGACCCATACTTGTTGCACCTTGCCCTGCTGGTGGGCGCGCAGCAGCACCCCGATAGCGGTGCCGACGCCGGCGGTGGCCAATCCGCCGGTATTGCAGTGGGTCAGCAGGCGGCTGCCGGGCTTGACCAGCCCTGCGCCGCGATCGGCGATGCGATCGCACAGCAGGCGATCCTCCTCCACCAACCGCAGCGCTTCGTCCACCATCGCCGGCGCCCAGTCAGGTTCCGCCAGCGCCAACTTCATGCGATCCAGATTGTTCATCAGGTTAACCGCCGTCGGGCGGGCGGCGCGCAGCGTGTGCAGCGCCTGCTCCAGCTCGGCGCGCGGCAGACCGCGTTCCGCGAGCAGCGCCAACAGCAGGCTGGCGGACAGCCCGATCAGCGGAGCGCCGCGCACCCGCAGGCTGTGAATGTGCCCGACCAACTCTTCCACGCTGTCGCAAGCGCGCCACCGCTTTTCCTGCGGCAGGGCTTGCTGATCGAGGATCCAAAGGCGGTTATCTCGCAGGGTCAAACTGGTGGTGTTAAGCGCTTGCATCGGCGGTTAATTCCTTGTTGCGTGGTTATTGCATCTGAAACGCTATTCTGCCAACATGACTTCCAGATGTATAGACGTCCAAATGCTTTTACGTCTAAATAATCAGAGTTGCTGGGTCAGTGAGAGAGAACAGAGGGGTTGGGGAATGTCGCTTTATCGTACGTTTACGGCTGCCGATGCCGTTGAATATGCCCGCCAATACGGGCAGGTGGCCGAACCGCAGGCGCTGGTGAGCGCCGACGAGATCGGTGACGGCAACCTGAACCTGGTGTTCAAGATCCGCGATCGTGAAGGTGTGAGCCGGGTGATCGTCAAACAGGCGCTGCCCTACGTGCGCTGCGTGGGCGAATCCTGGCCGCTGACGTTGGATCGGGCGCGCATCGAAGCGGAAACGCTGCTGGTCCACGGCGGTTTCTGCCCGCGGCATACGGTAAAAGTCTTGCATCACGATCCCGAGTTGGCGGTGATGGTGCAGGAAGATCTCTCCGATCATCGCATCTGGCGCAGTGAACTGGTGCAGGGGAACTATCATCCGCTGGCGGCCGGGCAACTGGCGGAATACCTGGCGCAGACGCTGTTTCACACCTCCGATTTTTATCAGTCGGCGCAGCAGAAAAAGGCGGAAGTCAGCCGTTTCACCAACCCCGAACTGTGCCAGATCACCGAAGATCTGTTCTTTACCGATCCCTATATCGACCATGAGCGCAATCAGTTCGAGGCGGCGCTGTTGCCGCAGGTGCAGGCGCTGCGCGAGGATGCGCCGCTGAAGTTGGCGGTCGCCGGCCTGAAACATCGCTTCCTCAGCAAGGCGGAGGCGCTGTTGCACGGGGATATCCACAGCGGTTCGATCTTCGTGGCGGAAGGGCGATTGAAAGCGATCGACGCCGAATTCGGTTTCTACGGCCCGATCGGTTTCGATGTCGGCACTGCGTTAGGCAACCTGCTGCTCAACTATTGCGGCCAGCCGGGGCTGTTCGGGCCGCGCGACGCCGCCGCCGGGCGCGAGCAGCGGCTGCAGGATGTGCGCGAGCTGTGGCTGATCTTTGCCGATCGCTTTCTGGCGCTGTGCCATCAGCAAAGCCGCGATGCGGCGCTGGCGACGCCGGGTTACGCCGAGCAGTTCCTGCAGCAGGTCTGGAGCGACGCGATAGGATACTGCGGCACCGAACTGATTCGGCGCACCATCGGCCTGGCGCACGTCGCCGATCTGGACAGCATCGCCGACGCCGACATGCGCCTCGACTGTCAGCGTCACGCCCTGGGATTGGGGCGCACGCTGATCGTCAATGCGCCGCAGATCGAGCATATCGACGCGCTGTTGGCGCGCATTCGTCAGCAGGGCTGAAAAGGCGGGTGCTCGTGGATCCTGCCTGACACCATCAGCCAACGGGCGGGGCGAACCCCGCCGTTGGGTTGCCTTACCGTCCGGATTCGTAAGCCAAAGTGGCCGCAACCTCCGAGTCTCCCAACCTGATGCGCAGTTCGCACAGCGAACCGCGGGTTAGCCAGATGAACGCGAGCAGCGTCATACAGACGATCACCAGTTTAAGTACGACCCGTTTTTGCTGCATTTTTGACCTCCCTATCCTTGCCTTGCGGCGGGTAAGAGGCTAACCTGATGTTGCTAGGCATCAGAGTGGCCTCGGGTTGATAATATCGACTCGGGGCCTTTCTCTTTCTCTCCTTTGCCAAGGCGCCGGACAGAAAGATCCAGAGCACCCGCCGCGCGGTCTACCCGAACTTCCTTCCCGTGAAATCCGCCGTTGCGCCAACCTGCGGCGTGGTGCGCAGTTTGTCCTGAAAGCAAAAGAAAAAAGGGGCGATGATGATCGCCCCTTGGATGCGTGGAGTGGGAGTTGGCGTTAAGCCGCTTCGGTCTGCTGCTGGCGCTTAGACTGCGCCGCCGGCTTTTCCGGCTTGGCGGCCGCCAGCGCATCCGGTGCAAAGTCGTCCACGTTGATGGAGCGCAGGCGGCTCTCTTCGGCTTTCACCAGGATCTTCGCTTCATCGGCGCTGATCTTGCCTTCTTCCAGCGCGCGCTCCGCCAAACGATCCAGACGGGTGAACGGCAGGTTTTTGCCGGCCGCCTTGCACAGACGTTCGTGAATCGGCTCGGCGGCCATCACGTCGGCCAGCGCCGCTTCCAGCAGGCCGATTGGGTTATGCTCGCTCGGCGTCAGGTACTGGCCGCGCCCCAGACGGCTGCGGGTGGCGGAAGGCACCTGCAGGATCTTGGCCAACTGATGATCCAGGCGATCGGACGGCGCAGTATGCACGCGGCCGAACGGGAAGACCACGAAGCGCAGCGCGCCGGCGATAAAGCGGTTCGGGAAGTTGCGCAGCAGATCATCCAGCGCCTGTTCGGCTTTATGCAGGCTGTCTTGCACGCCCCAATGCACCAGCGGCAGATCTTCTTTCTGACGGCCTTCGTCGTCAAAGCGTTTCAGCACGGCGGAAGCCAAATACATCTGGCTGAGGATATCCCCCAGGCGAGCGGAGATGCGCTCACGGCGCTTCAGGCTGCCGCCCAGCACGCCCATGGAAACGTCCGACAGCAGCGCCAGGTTGGCGCTCAGGCGGTTCAGCTGCTGATAGTAACGACGGGTCGCGTCCTTGGTTGGCGTGGCGCTGGTGCGGCCGTTGGTCAGGCCCAGCCAGAAGCTGCGTACCTTGTTGCTGCCGACGTGACCCAGGTGGCCGAACAGCGATTTATCGAAGGCGTTCAGATCGTTGTTCTGCGCCGCCGCCATTTCATCCAGCACATAAGGATGGCAGCGGATCGCGCCCTGACCGAAGATCATCATGGTGCGGGTCAGGATGTTCGCGCCTTCCACCGTGATGGCGATCGGTGCCCCCTGATAAGCGCGAGCCAGGAAGTTGGATTCGCCCAGCATGATGCCTTTACCGCCGGCGATATCCATGGCGTCAACGATCGACTGCTGGCCGCGGTGCGTGCAGTGGTATTTGACGATGGCCGACAGCACGGCCGGTTTCTCGCCCTGCACCAGCGCATAGGTGATCAGCGAAGCGGCGGCGTCCATCACATAGGTGTTGCCGGCGATGCGCGCCAACGGTTCCTCGATCCCTTCCATCTTGCCGATGGAGATCTTGAACTGACGGCGAATGTGCGCGTAGGCGCCGGTCGCCAGGGCGATGGATTTCAGGCTGCCGGTAGAGTTGGACGGCAGGGTGATGCCGCGACCGACCGACAGGCACTCAACCAGCATGCGCCAGCCCTGGCCGGCCATTTTCGGCCCGCCGATGATGTAATCGATCGGCACGAACACGTCGGTGCCGCGGGTCGGGCCGTTCTGGAACGGCACGTTCAGCGGAAAGTGACGGTTGCCGATTTCCACGCCCGGGGTGCTGGTCGGGATCAGCGCACAGGTGATGCCCGGGGATTCGTTGTCGCTCAGCAGGCGGTTCGGGTCATGCAGTTTGAACGCCAGGCCCAGTACGGTGGCGACCGGCGCCAACGTGATGTAGCGCTTGTTCCAGGTCAGGCGCATGCCCAGCACCTGCTTGCCTTGCCATTCGCCCATGCACACGGTGCCGACGTCCGGGATCGCGCCGGCATCGGAACCCGCTTCCGGGCTGGTCAGCGCGAAGCATGGGATTTCGTCGCCGCGCGCCAGGCCCGGCAGATAGTGGTTTTTCTGTTCTTCGGTGCCGTAGTGCTGCAGCAGTTCGCCCGGGCCGAGGGAGTTTGGCACGCCGACGGTGATCGCCAGGATGCCGGAAACGCCGGCCAGTTTTTGCAGCACCATCGCCTGAGCGTAAGGGGAGAATTCCAGACCGCCGTACTCTTTCTTGATGATCATCGCGAAGAAACGGTGTTCTTTCAGGTACGCCCAGAGTTCTGGCGGCAGATCGGCCAGTTCGTGGGTGATCTGGAAGTCGTTGGCCATGCGGCAGGCTTCTTCCACCGGGCCGTCGATAAACGCCTGCTCTTCTTCCGTCAGGCGCGGTTTCGGGTAGCTGTGCAGCTTGTTCCAGTCCGGCGCACCGCGGAACAGATCGCCTTCCCACCAAGTGGTGCCGGCGTCGATCGCTTCCTTCTCGGTGGTGGACATCGGCGGCATCACCTTGCGGAAGGCGCGCAGCGCCGGCGCGGAGAGCAGGGAACGGCGTACAGAGGAAAGGTTCAGCGGCAGCAGCACGATCGCCAGCGGCAGCAACAGCCAGAAGCTCCACAGGCCGATAGCGCCCATGACGGCGGTGTACGCCACCAGGATCAGGCTGCTGAGGGTAAGGTTCACTCGGTGGTAGAACACCACGCCGAGGAGAGCCAGGAAAACGACGATACTAAGAACCATCATAAGAAGCTCCGAAGTAGTAAGAGGTCTGACCTGTTGTGTGTATGTAATAGGTTTTAGTACAAGGCAGAATTTTTATCAATGCGTTTACAGTTTAATTACAACTCAGGTCACAAACTGACAGCACCAATCATCAAAAACCTCTCCGCTTCCTTAACCGGCGCGCTGTTTGGCCGAGAATGCTTCTCGCTGTTTCCGCGATCCGGTACACTGCGGAGCGGAAGATTTGACGATAACAAGAGGTTCCTCATGTACCACGACCTTATTCGCAGTGAACTGAACGAAGCGGCTGATACCCTGGCGAAATTTATCAATGACGACGCCAACATCGACGCCATCCAACGCGCGGCGGTGCTGCTGGCGGATTCCTTCAAAGCCGGCGGTAAAGTGATTTCCTGCGGCAACGGCGGTTCCCATTGCGACGCGATGCACTTCGCCGAAGAGCTGACCGGCCGCTACCGCGAAAACCGCCCGGGCTACCCGGCGATTGCCATCTCGGACGTGAGCCACCTGTCCTGCGTCAGCAACGACTTCGGCTATGAGTATGTGTTCTCGCGCTATGTGGAAGCGGTGGGCCGCGAAGGCGACGTGCTGCTGGGCATTTCCACCTCCGGCAACTCCGGCAACATCATCAAGGCTATCGATGCGGCGCGTGCCAAGGGGATGAAAGTGATCACCCTGACCGGCAAGGACGGCGGCAAGATGGCGGGTTCCGCCGATGTGGAAATTCGCGTGCCGCACTTCGGTTATGCCGATCGCATTCAGGAAATCCACATTAAAGCGATTCACATCTTGATTCAGCTGATCGAAAAAGAGATGGTTAAGGCGTAATAGCCTTCGGGGGGCTGCGGCTCCCCATGAATAAGACTGCGGGCGCCGCATGTATGCCGTGCCCGCACAGTCTGTGTCAGTGTGGTTAAGGAGTGCTGGCGATGTGTGAACTGCTCGGGATGAGCGCAAACGTACCGACCGATATCTGCTTCAGCTTTACCGGCCTGGTACAGCGCGGCGGCCGCACCGGGCCGCATAAGGATGGCTGGGGCATTACCTTCTATGAAGGGAACGGCTGCCGCACATTCAAGGATCCGCAGCCGAGCTTCAACTCGCCGATCGCCCGCCTGGTGCAGGACTACCCGATCAAGTCTTGCGCGGTGGTGTCCCATATTCGCCAGGCCAACCGCGGCGAAGTGGCGTTGGAAAACACCCATCCGTTCACCCGCGAACTGTGGGGCCGCAACTGGACCTACGCGCACAACGGCCAATTGAAAGGCTATCGTCAGTTGGATACCGGCACGTTCCGCCCGGTCGGCCAGACTGACAGCGAATATGCCTTCTGCTGGCTGCTGCACCAGCTGGCGCTGAAATATCCGCGCACCCCGAGCCAGTGGCCGGCGGTATTCCGCTACATTGGCCTGTTGGCGAGCCAACTGCGCAAGAAAGGGGTATTCAATATGCTGTTGTCGGACGGGCGCTTCGTGATGGCGTATTGCTCCACCAACCTGTATTGGATTACGCGCCGCGCGCCGTTCGGCAAGGCGACGCTGCTCGATCAGGACGTGGAGATTGATTTTCAGCAACAGACCACACCGAACGATGTGGTCACGGTGATCGCCACCCAACCGCTGACCGCTAACGAAACCTGGCACAAGATTGAGCCAGGCGAGTTCGCGTTATTTCACTTCGGTGAGCGGCTTGTTCTGAGCGAAGGGGTTGGTGTTGGGCGTCGGGCTGGCTGACGCGTACTGCGTCATCATGCCGCCGCTGCTCATCAGCGGTTGACCCAAGACGTACTGGCCATTGACCACGCCCATTGTCGGCGGTTGGCGGTTCTTCGCGAAGTAATCATAGCCCGGCTTCAGCTGGCGCCAGAAGGCGATATAGCTGGATGACGCATGGCGTTTCAGGTTCTGTTCGGTCATGCGGAACGGGTAGATGCTGATGTCGACGCGGCTTTGGCCATAGGCGAAGGCGGCTTCGACGTAGCGATAGATCTCATCCATATAGGTGTTGGTCATCGCGTAACAGCCGATCGATTTACATTCGCCGTGGATCATCAGATAAGCGCCGGAATAGCCCTGCGACTTATCGTAATCGTTAGGGAAACCGATATTGATCGCCCGATAATACTTGCTGTCGGGTTTCAGATGGCGCGCGTCAACGCTATAAAAGCCTTCAGGACTTTTAAAGTCGCCTTCACGACGTTTAGGACCCAGCCCGCCGGAGAAATTACAGATCGGGAACGTGTTGACCAGGCGGAATTCATTGCCCATTCTGGCATACAATTCCAGCTTGCGTTCCTCTTTGAAGATCTGAATATAGACCGGCGAACCCAATAATTGCTGTTTAACTACCGGCGCTTCGGGTACCTGCTCGCTGGCGCTGCAGGCCGTGATCATCGGCATAGAAACAAGCATCGCAAACAACAGCGCGATTTTGCTCATTATAATTCCTGCTTATATTTATCTGCCGGCGTAATCAACCTGGCCAGCATGCCACTGATTATTGTTTTTACTGCTGCAAAACACCGCCAGATTACCAGCGCGTTTATTTTTAGCAATACGTGATATGTATAAAAAAACGACAAAGCTCGATAAAAGTGAAATGACCGGCAGATTTTAACGATAAGTAGTGAAAAACAGGCGAAATTTAATTGCGTTTGCTTGACCCAAGTCACGACGGAACGCAGAACAATGTTGCGAACAATGTTAATATTCTCTCTTCAATTTAACGCGCGGTGGCGATTGAAGCGGCGGGGGTTATGGCATATAACCCGGCCGTTTCGGTGGTTATTTGGCTACAGGCCGTTAACACATCGATTGTCACGCAAATAACGGAGAGGGGGGAATCAAGGGAATGCGCGTTACCCCATATATTCACTGCGAGAAAGTTCATGTTGGGCGTGCCGTCGTGCGCACTGCCCGGCAATCCTGGCATCGTCCGCACCCGCCTCTGGGGCCGGGCAGACGTGTAAACCAAACTACATCGTATAAATCCTATGATTAAGATCAGAAAAGGGTTAGATCTGCCGATAGCCGGGGTTCCGGTTCAGGCGATCCAAGATGGCCCGAACATTCAGCATGTCGCCCTGCTTGGGGAAGAGTATGTCGGAATGCGCCCCTCCATGCTGGTGCAGGAAGGCGATACCGTTAAGAAAGGCCAGGCGTTGTTCGAAGACAAGAAAAACCCCGGGGTTTTCTTCACGGCACCCGCCAGCGGCCGCATCGCCGCGATTAACCGCGGCGAGCGGCGCGTATTGCAATCGGTGGTGATTGCGCTGGAAAACGGCGGCGACGATCAGCTTGAGTTTGCGCACTATCCGCTGGGTGAACTGAGCCAGCTGCCGCGTGAACAGGTCGAAAGCGAACTGATCGCCAGCGGCCTGTGGACCGCGCTGCGCACCCGTCCGTTCAGCAAAACGCCGAGCCCCGGCAGCGAGCCGCGCGCCATTTTCGTCACCGCGATGGATACCCAGCCGTTGGCCGCCGACCCGCAGGTGATCATCGCCGAACAGCAGGCGGCGTTTAACGCCGGGCTGGTGGTGTTGGCGCGCCTGACGGCGGGCAAGGTACACGTATGCCACGCCGCCGGCGCCTCGGTTGGGCAGCAAAGCGGCTCGCAGATCGCCTACAGCGAATTCGCCGGCCCGCATCCCGCCGGGCTGGCGGGCACCCACATTCATTTCCTTGAACCGGTCAGCCTGAAGAAAATCGTTTGGCACATCGGTTACCAGGATGTCATCGCCATCGGCACGCTGTTCACCACCGGCAAGCTCGATACCCGCCGTGTGGTGGCGCTGGCCGGGCCGCAGGTGGCGCAGCCGGCGCTGCTGCGCACCCGCCTGGGGGCCAGCCTCGATGAGCTGACCGCCGGCCGCCTGAAAGGCGGCGAGAATCGGGTGATCTCCGGTTCGGTGCTGAACGGCATGCACGCCGCCGGGCCGAACGCCTGGCTCGGCCGCTTCCACTCGCAGGTGTCGGTGTTGGAGGAAGGGCGCGACAAAGAGCTGTTCGGTTGGATCGTGCCCTCACCGAACAAATTCTCCATTACCCGCACCACGCTGGGCCACTTCCTGAAGAACAAACTGTTCGCTTTCTCAACCACCACTAACGGCGGCGAGCGCGCCATGGTGCCGATCGGCAACTATGAGCGGGTGATGCCGCTGGATATTTTGCCGACGCTGCTGCTGCGCGATTTGCTGGCGGGCGACAGCGACAGCGCGCAAGCGCTGGGCTGCCTGGAACTGGATGAGGAAGATCTGGCGCTGTGCACCTTCGTTTGCCCCGGCAAGTATGAGTACGCGCCGGTGCTGCGCGAGGTGCTGACCAAGATTGAGCAGGAAGGATAACCGATGGGCCTGAAGAATTATTTCGAGAAGATAGAGCATCACTTCACGCCGGGCGGCAAACTGGAAAAGTGGTACCCGCTGTATGAAGCGACCACTACGGTGTTTTACACCCCCGGCACGGTGACGCGCGGCGCTTCGCACGTGCGCGACGCCATCGATTTGAAACGCATGATGATCCTGGTGTGGCTGGCGGTGTTCCCGGCGATGTTCTGGGGCATGTACAACGTCGGCCAGCAGGCAATCCCGGCGCTGCACCATCTGTACAGCGGCGACGCGCTGCAACAGGTGCTGGCGGGCGACTGGCATTATCGCCTGGCGCAGTGGCTCGGCGCCTCGCTGGCGGCCGACGCCGGCTGGGTCAGCAAGATGGTGCTGGGCGCCTGTTACTTCCTGCCGATCTACGCCGTGGTATTCGTCGTCGGCGG
Source organism: Serratia sp. 22278 (assembly GCF_052045405.1). NCBI lineage: Bacteria > Pseudomonadati > Pseudomonadota > Gammaproteobacteria > Enterobacterales > Yersiniaceae > Serratia > Serratia sp. 22278. The sequence continues at coordinate 26,702 of NZ_JBQEOW010000004.1, forward strand.
CTTCTGGGAAGTGCTGTTCGCCATTATCCGCAAGCATGAGGTCAACGAAGGCTTCTTCGTCACGTCCATCCTGTTCGCGCTGATCGTGCCGCCGACCCTGCCGCTGTGGCAGGCCGCGCTGGGCATCACCTTCGGCGTGGTGGTGGCCAAAGAGATCTTCGGCGGCACCGGGCGCAACTTCCTCAACCCGGCGCTGGCCGGCCGCGCCTTCCTGTTCTTCGCCTATCCGGCGCAGATCTCCGGCGATTTGGTGTGGACCTCCGCGGACGGTTTCTCCGGCGCGACGCCGCTGGCGCAGTGGAGCGCGGGCGGGGCGCACAGCCTGAGCAACGTGGCCACCGGCCAGTCCATCAGCTGGCTGGACGCTTTCCTCGGCAACATTCCCGGCTCGATCGGTGAGGTGTCCACGCTGATGATCCTGATCGGCGGGGCGATTATCCTGTTCGGCCGCGTGGCCTCCTGGCGCATCGTCGCCGGCGTAATGCTCGGCATGGTGGCTTCCGCCCTGTTGTTCAACGCCATCGGTTCGGACACCAACCCGATGTTCGCCATGCCGTGGTACTGGCATCTGGTGCTGGGCGGCTTCGCCTTCGGCATGATCTTTATGGCGACCGACCCGGTTTCCGCCTCCTTCACCAATAAGGGGAAATGGTGGTACGGCATTCTGATTGGCGTGATGTGCGTGCTGATTAGGGTAGTCAACCCCGCCTATCCGGAAGGCATGATGCTGGCGATCCTGTTCGCCAACCTGTTCGCACCGCTGTTCGATTACCTGGTGGTGCAGGCCAACATCAAGCGGAGAAAAGCCCGTGGCGAATGAAGCGAAAAACGACGGCATCGGTAAAACGCTGCTGGTAGTGCTGCTGCTGTGTCTGGTGTGTTCAGTGGTGGTGGCGGGCTCCGCCGTCGGCCTGAAGTCCAAACAGCAGGAGCAAAAGCTGCTCGACAAGCAGCGCAATATTCTCGACGTAGCCGGCCTGTTGCAGCCGAAAATGGAGAGCGAGCAGGTCAAGCGCCTGTACAGCGAGCGCATCGAACCGCGCCTGGTGGATCTGAACAGCGGCGAGTTTGTCGCCGGCAAGGCGGCGGCGTTCGATCTGGGCGCCGCGCTGCGCGACGACGCCAAAAGCGTGGCGCTGGCGGCGGGCGACGATCCGGCCGGCATCAAGCGCCGCAGCAACCTGGCGGAAATCTACCTGGTGCGCGATGAAAGCGGCCAGGTGAACAAGATTGTGCTGCCGGTATACGGCACCGGTCTGTGGTCGATGATGTACGCCTTCGTGGCGCTGGATAATGACGGCAACACGGTCAAGGGCATCACCTACTACGACCAGGGGGAAACCCCGGGGCTGGGCGGGGAGGTCGAGAACCCGTCCTGGCGCCAGCAGTGGGTCGGCAAGCAGCTGTTCGACGACAATGGCCAGCCGGCGATCCGCGTGGTGAAAGGCGGCGCGCGTCAGGGGGATGTACACGGGGTGGACGGCCTGTCCGGCGCCACGCTGACCTCCAACGGCGTACAGCATACGTTTGATTTCTGGTTGGGCGAGCACGGCTTCGGCCCGTTCCTGAAAAAAGTTCGTGAAGGAGCGCTGAAAAATGGCTGATTCCAAAGAGATAAAGCGGGTCCTGCTGGGGCCGCTGTTCGACAATAACCCGATCGCCCTGCAGGTGCTGGGCGTCTGTTCGGCGCTGGCGGTGACCACCAAGCTGGAGACGGCGGTGGTGATGACCATTGCGGTGACGCTGGTGACCGCGTTCTCCAGCTTCTTCATCTCGCTGATCCGTCATCATATTCCCAACAGCGTGCGCATCATCGTGCAGATGGCGATCATCGCCTCGCTGGTGATCGTGGTCGATCAGCTGCTGCGCGCCTATGCGTTTGAGATCTCCAAGCAGCTGTCGGTGTTCGTCGGCCTGATCATCACCAACTGCATCGTGATGGGGCGCGCCGAGGCCTACGCCATGAAGTCGCCGCCGATCGAGAGCTTTATGGACGGCATCGGCAACGGGCTGGGTTACGGGGTGATCCTGGTGCTGGTCGGTTTCCTGCGCGAGCTGATCGGCTCCGGCAAGCTGTTCGGCGTGCCGGTGCTGGAAACGGTGCAGAACGGCGGCTGGTATCAGCCGAACGGCCTGTTCCTGCTGGCGCCGAGCGCGTTCTTCATCATCGGCCTGCTGATCTGGGTGCTGCGCACCCTGAAGCCGGCGCAGATCGAAAAGGAGTAAAGGCCGATGGAACACTATATCAGCCTGTTTGTGCGCGCGGTGTTCGTTGAGAACATGGCGCTGGCGTTCTTCCTCGGGATGTGCACCTTCCTGGCGGTGTCGAAGAAGGTCTCGACCGCCTTTGGCCTGGGCATCGCGGTGACCATCGTGCTCGGCATTTCGGTGCCGGTGAACAACCTGGTCTACAACCTGATCCTGCGCGACGGCGCGCTGGTGGAAGGCGTCGATCTGAGCTTCCTCAACTTCATCACCTTCATCGGCGTGATTGCGGCGCTGGTGCAGATTCTGGAGATGATCCTCGATCGTTTCTTCCCGTCGCTGTATAACGCGCTCGGCATCTTCCTGCCGCTCATCACCGTGAACTGCGCCATCTTCGGCGGCGTGTCCTTCATGGTGCAGCGCGACTATAACTTCGCCGAATCGGTGGTGTACGGCTTTGGTTCCGGCACCGGCTGGATGCTGGCGATCGTCGCCATGGCGGGGATCCGCGAAAAACTCAAGTATGCCAACGTGCCGGCAGGGCTGCGCGGCCTGGGCATTACCTTTATCACCACCGGACTGATGGCGCTGGGCTTCATGTCCTTCTCCGGTGTTCAGTTGTAAAGGCGGGAAGAATTTATGGAAATTATTTTAGGCGTAGCAATGTTCACCGCCATCGTGATGGTGCTGGTGTTGCTGATCCTGTTCGCCAAGTCGAAGCTGGTGAATACCGGCGACATCGCGGTGGAAATCAACGGCGATCTGGATAAGAGCTTCCATGCGCCGGCGGGCGACAAGCTGCTCAACGTGCTCTCCAGCCAGGGGATCTTCGTCTCCTCGGCCTGTGGCGGCGGCGGTTCCTGCGGCCAGTGCCGGGTGGTGATCAAAGAGGGCGGCGGCGATATCCTGCCGACCGAGCTCTCGCACATCAACAAGCGCGAAGCGAAAGAGGGTTGCCGCCTGGCGTGCCAGGTGAACGTGAAGCAGAACCTGAAGATCGAACTGCCGGAAGAGATCTTCGGCGTGAAGAAATGGGAGTGCGAGGTTATCTCCAACGATAACAAAGCCACCTTTATCAAAGAGCTGAAGCTGAAGATCCCCGATGGCGAAGACGTGCCGTTCCGCGCGGGCGGTTTCATCCAGATCGAAGCGCCGGCGCACGACATCAGTTACGCCGACTTCGACGTGCCGCAGGAGTATCGCGGCGACTGGGACAAGTTCAACCTGTTCCGCTACCGCTCGACGGTGAACGACACCACGGTGCGCGCCTACTCGATGGCCAACTACCCGGAAGAAAAGGGCATCATCATGCTCAACGTGCGTATCGCCACGCCGCCGCCGAACAATCCGGACGTGCCGCCGGGCATCATGTCTTCCTATATCTGGTCGCTGAAGCCGGGCGACAAGGTGACCATCTCCGGGCCGTTCGGCGAGTTCTTCGCCAAGGACACCGACGCCGAAATGATCTTCATCGGCGGCGGCGCAGGCATGGCGCCGATGCGCTCGCACATCTTCGATCAGCTCAAGCGTCTGAACTCGAAGCGCAAGATCACTTTCTGGTACGGCGCGCGTTCGCTGCGCGAGATGTTCTATGAAGACGATTTCAACCAGCTGCAGGCGGAGAACGAAAACTTCACCTGGCACGTGGCGCTATCGGATCCGCAGCCGGAAGATAACTGGACCGGCTACACCGGCTTTATCCATAATGTTCTGCTGGAGAACTACCTGAAGAACCACCCGGCGCCGGAGGACTGCGAGTTTTACATGTGCGGGCCGCCGATGATGAACGCCGCGGTGATCAAGATGCTCAAAGATCTGGGCGTCGAAGACGAAAACATCATGCTGGATGACTTTGGTGGCTAAATTGCGCGCATTGGCGACGAAGAACTGGCTGGCGGGCGTGGCGCTGAGCGCCACCCTGCTGCTGACCGGCTGCGGGCCGGAACAGGTGGATCTGACGGGTAAAACCATGGGCACCTCGTATTCGATCCGTTACGTGGCCGGCGACAATACGCCGTCGGCGCGCGAGATGCAGGCGGAGATCGACAAACGACTGGAACAGGTGAACGATCAGATGTCCACCTACCGGCCGGATTCCGAGCTCAGCCGCTTCAACGCCAGCCGCGACATTGACCGGCCGTTCCCGGTTTCGCCGGCCACCGCCGAAGTGGTGCGCGAAGCGCTGCGCATCAATCGCGTCACCGATGGCGCGCTGGACGTGACCGTCGGGCCGCTGGTCAACCTGTGGGGCTTCGGCCCGGAAGGGCGGCCGGATAAGGTGCCGAGCGAGGCGGAGCTGGCGCACCGCCGCGCCTGGACCGGCGCCGACAAACTGGCGGTGCAGGGCAGCGCGCTGGTGAAAAGCATCCCCGAGCTGTACGTCGATCTGTCGTCGATCGCCAAAGGGTATGGCGTGGACGTGGTGGCGGAGTATCTGCAATCGCAACACGTGAAAGACTACATGGTGGATATCGGCGGCGAGGTGCGCACCCGCGGGCATAACGGCGAGCAAAAGCCGTGGCGCATCGCCATCGAGCGCCCGACCACCGGCGCGCAGCAGCAGGCGCAGCTGGTGATCCAACCGGGGGAGATGTCGATCGCCACCTCGGGTGACTATCGCAACTACTTCGAGCAGGACGGGGTGCGCTATTCGCACACCATCGATCCGATCACCGGGCGCCCGATCCATCATCGGCTGGTGTCGATCACCGTGCTGAGCCCGACCTGCATGACCGCCGACGGCCTGTCCACCGGCCTGAACGTGATGGGGCCAGAGCGCGGCATGGCGCTGGCCAACCTGCTCGGTATCCCGGTGTTCATGATCGTGAAAACCGCCGACGGGTTTGAGGAGCGTTATTCGGACGCGTTCAAACCCTATCTGAAAAAGCGTTCGTGAGGTTGCTATGTTGACGGTATTCGCCGCTACCTTCGTGTTGTTCCTGCTGATCGTCGGCGGGATGTCGCTGGGTTACGTGTTCAAACGCAAAAGCCTGCAGGGCAGCTGCGGCGGCATCACCGCGCTGGGCATGGAGAAAGTCTGCGACTGCCCGGAGCCGTGCGATGCGCGCAAAAAGCGCGAAGCCAAAGCGGCGCAGCGGCGCGAGCAGTTGGACAAGCACCGCATTCTGTAGCGAAGCGAAAACCCGGCCTTGGCCGGGTTTTTTATTTGATAGGAAAAATGTACATCCTCTATTTTGTTCTTATCAAGCTTTAGGTCTTAAGGTTGATACAGCTCTCATTTTAAAAACATCCGGATTTTTCTGTTGCTTCTCAGTTGGTTAGCTCGTTGACTCGGTTGGTTAATATGTCGTCTCATTAGGTTTCTTTTGGATTCAGGGAGTTCCAGGATGGAACAACAAGAAGGGATAAAACGGGGGTTAACGGTGGGTGAAATTAATTTGGCCCGTTCCGTGTTTGGCAGGTCAGTTTTCTATGAGAAGGTGTTTGTCCACTGCGATAGCTATCTGCCGTTTGGATTGCAAGCCAGCAGAACGGCGATGGCGCCCAACGGAGAAGTCTGGTTTAGACAAGCTTTGTATAAGGCTGATTTTTCCACGGCTGCTGCAGGTTTCCAGCATGTATTTATCCACGAAATGAGCCATGTCTGGCAGCACCAAAAAGGCATGTGGGTGAGAACCCGAGGTTTATTGAGTTGGGCTGCTGAATACAAATATCGACTCGATGGTAAACAGCCATTGCATAACTACTCTATGGAACAGCAGGCTTCAATCATCGCTGATTATTGGTTCCTGAAGAAGTATGGTTACACTATCTGGCTGGGTGCGATTAACAATGGCGTGAATTTTCAGGGCGTAACGGATAAAACGATCGCCAGAAAATACGAATATGCGCTTTCTCAGTTTCTTAAGCAGAGGTAACAGGATGAACCGCATTATTTTGGCTGGAACGCTAACTTTGTTGCTCGTCGGCTGCATGCACATGAACGATCCGAGGCCAAAAAACTACGCGGCCAACGTCACTGTCGTTGATAACCACGTTTGTGTGCGGGTTCAACCTGAAGGGGACGAACGCTTGGCCGGCGTCATTATCGAAGAAATCGGCAACGCCAATGCTATCTTCGGCAAGCACTTCGCGGATAACGAGATGCCTGCGGTCACCGCGGCTACGTGCATTCCCGACGATAACTATAAATTCGAAGGCGGGAAGTCTTACGGGATATCGGTGACGCTGTTGTCGCGGGATAAACGAAGTAAAGGTCTTGAGCCTGCCGCCCGGCTATTCGGTGCTGGGTTTAGTGTTCGCTATGAAAATAGCACCATCCAGGTGGTTCCTGCTCGCTAACGGATATTGAAAGCCATACGGGCATAAGGCGGGATGACGAACCGCCTTATGCCGTAACCGGTGATTTATTTCGCCTTGCGGAAACTTTTCGCCTCGGCCGGCGAGTTGACCATCACGCCGTCGGCGCCCAGTGCCAGCGCCTGCTGATACGCCTGCGGCGTGTTGACGCCGAACAGAATGATGTGCGCCGGGCCCTGCGAGCGGAAGCAATCCATCGACTCTTTATCCCAGGTCAGAAACGCCTTCGAGCGCCCTTCGCCGAGGGTGTACTTCTCTACCACTTCCACCTCGCGCTTCAGCTCCAGCCCATACCAGCGCGGCTGTCGGTTGTCCGGTTTGACATCGCACTGGTGCGCCATGGTGACGTTGGCCAGCAGCGTGCGGGTCTCGTCGCGGCTTTCAAAGCGCGGGACGGCCGGCGGCAGCGCCTGCAGGTATTTGGCATCGGTAGAGTAAACGCGGGTGCGGTTCAGGCTGTCGGTGCTTTCCAGCGTCGCCAGCAGCGCCTGGCCAAACTGCGCCGGATCGGCGTCCGGGGATTTGATGTCCAGATAGAAAGTCACGCGCGGAAAGGCCTTCAACACCTCATCCAGCCGCGGAATGCCGATGCCCTGGCCGCGGAACGGATGCGCATCGCCTTTGGCGAACGCCCAGCCGGCATCGGTCCCGGCCAACTGCGCGGCAGTATAGGCAGAAACCGGGCCCTGCCGGTTGGTCAGCGCCTTCAGATCCGAGGGGCGATACAGCACGATGACGCCGTCTTTGGATGCTTGCAGGGTGATCCAAACGGCGTCGGCGCCGTTTTTCAGCGCGGTTTCGATGGCGATGCGGGTGTTCTCCGGCGCATCGGCGGTGCCGCCGCGATGGGCGACGATCGCCGGCGCGTGACCGGCGGCGGCGCTGGCCGCCAGCGCGCTCAGCGACAGTGCGGAAGCCAGCAGCCAATGAGAAAATCTGATCATGTAGAGTACCTTGTCGTTATCGTTGTGGTGAGCCGCACGGGATGGCGGAAATCATACTATTGAAAAATTAAGCTTTTTTAACAACGCGGAAATATCTGGCGGAAACGGCGCTTTCATCGAAGCCTGCGGCCTTGAGCTTTCGGTATATGGCTGTATACTTATACAGTATTGCTGGAGGGTGCGATGCGTAAAATCATTCATGTCGATATGGACTGCTTCTTCGCGGCGGTGGAAATGCGCGACGATCCCAGCCTGCGCGATATCCCGCTGGCGATTGGCGGCAGCGCCGATCGGCGCGGGGTGATCAGCACCGCCAACTACCCGGCGCGGCGCTACGGCGTACATAGCGCCATGTCCACGGCGATGGCGCTCAAGCTATGTCCGCATCTCACCCTGCTGCCGGGGCGCATGGCGGCCTACAAAGAGGCTTCGCAACACATCCGTGAAATCTTCGCCCGTTACACCTCGTTGATCGAGCCGCTGTCGCTCGATGAAGCCTATCTCGACGTGACCGACAGCCCGCAATGCAACGGTTCGGCGACGCTGATCGCCCAGGAGATCCGTCAGGCGATCGCCGACGAGCTGAACCTCACCGCGTCGGCCGGCATCGCGCCAATCAAGTTTCTCGCTAAAATCGCCTCCGAGATGAACAAGCCGAACGGGCAATACGTGATCACGCCGGCGCAGGTGCCGGCGTTTTTGCAGCAGCTGCCGCTCAGCAAGATCCCCGGCGTCGGCAAGGTGACCGCCAAGCGGCTGGAAGAGGTGGGGCTCATCACCTGCGCCGACGTGCAGCAATACGATTTGGCGCAGTTGCTCAAGCGTTTCGGCAAGTTCGGCCGGGTGCTGTGGGAGCGGTGTCAGGGCATCGAGCGGCGCGAAATCTCGGCGGAGCGGCTACGTAAATCGGTGGGCGTGGAGCGCACGTTGGCGGAAGACATTCACGACTGGGAAGACTGCGAAACGCTGATTATCGACAAACTCTACCCCGAGCTGGAGATGCGGCTGCGCAAGGTGAAGCCGGATCTGCACATCGCCCGGCAAGGCGTGAAGCTGAAGTTTCAGGATTTTCAGCAAACCACTCAGGAACACGTGTTCCCGGTGCTGAACCGGCAGGATTTGCTGGCGGTGGCGCGGCAGGCGTGGCGCGAGCGGCGCGAAGGGCGCGGCGTGCGGCTGGTGGGGCTGCATGTGACGCTGCTCGATCCGCAGCTGGAGCGGCAGCTGGCGCTGCCTTGGGAATAAAAAAAGCCGGCAAGTCGCCGGCTTTTTGCGTTAAGCGCGCAGATTACGCGCGTTCAGGGATCGCTTTCAGCAACGAGGTCAGCAGCTTCCAGTACAGACCGACGCTTTCGATATGCACCTGCTCATCCGGCGAGTGTGGGCCGGTGATGGTTGGCCCGATCGATACCATGTCCATGTTTGGATACGGCTTTTTGAACAGACCGCATTCCAGACCGGCGTGGATCACCATGATGTTCGGCGTCTTGTTGAACAGATCCTGATACAGCTCGCGCACCAGGTGCATCACCGGTGAGTCGGCGTCCGGCTGCCAGCCCGGGTAGCCGCCCTTCGGCGCCACTTTGGCGCCGGCCAGCTGGCCCAGCGCGGTCAGCATCTCGACCACGTAGTCTTTGCCGCTGTCGATCAGGGAGCGGATCAGGCAGATGATTTCCGCTTCGTTTTCGCTGGTGGTGACCACCCCGACGTTCAGCGAGGTTTCCACCACGCCTTTCACCGCGTCGCTCATGCGGATCACGCCGTTCGGCGTGCCGTTCAGCAGGGCCAGGAAGCGTTGCTGGCTGTCGGCGCTCAGCGCCTGCGAAGCGCTGGTGGCCGGCTCCAGCAGCACGGTGATGTTCTTCTCTTTGGCGGAGAGTTCGTTCTGCAGCACGGCCAGGAACTCCTGGCTCAGCGCTTTCAGCGCGTCGGCTTTGTCCGCCGGCACCGCTACCACCGCGGAGGCTTCACGCGGGATGGCGTTGCGCAGGGTGCCGCCGTTCAGGTCCAGCACGCGCAGGTTCAGCGCCGCCGCATGGGCGAACAGGAAGCGCGCCAGCAGTTTGTTGGCGTTGCCCAGCCCGACGTGGATCTCGGCGCCGGAATGGCCGCCTTTCAGGCCCTTGAGGGTCAGCTTCAGGGTTTGGTAACCGGCCGGCACCGCTTCGCGCTGCAGCGGCAGGGTGGTGATGAAGTCGATGCCGCCGGCGCAACCCATGTAGATTTCGCCTTCTTCTTCGGAATCGGTATTGATCAGGATGTCCGCCTGCAGCCAGTCCGGCTGCAGCCCGAAGGCGCCGTCCATGCCGGCTTCTTCGGTCATGGTCAGCAGCACTTCCAGCGGGCCGTGCTCAACGCTGTCGTCGGCCAGCACCGCCAGGGCGGAGGCCATGCCGATGCCGTTGTCGGCGCCCAGCGTGGTGCCGCGCGCTTTCACCCACTCGCCGGCGATATAAGGCTGGATCGGATCCTTGGCGAAGTCGTGCACGGTGTCGTTATTCTTTTGCGGCACCATGTCCAGGTGCGCCTGCAGCGCGACCGGCTTGCGGTTTTCCATGCCTTTGGTGGCCGGCTTGCGCAGCAGGATATTGCCGACCCGATCGCGCTCGGCGTGCAGATTCTTTTCTTTGGCCCAGGTGAGGATGTGCTGCGCCAGCGCTTCTTCATGATAAGAAGGGTGCGGGATAGAACAGATCTTGGCGAAAATATCCCACAGCGGCTGTGGCGAAAGCTGAGACAATTCAGACACTATAAGTCTCCTGTGACGGCAGGCTCCGACAGGACGGGCGTGCCGCGCGGTTAAGGTGAGCGGGTATCTGTGCGTCGTGGCACGATCGTCAGAGAATATCACTTTATTTCCGGCGGTGCGCCCCCCGTATTGTGCGGTTTAAGCGCTTGATCACACGGCTTCGCGGCGGGAACGCTCGCTTTTTCAGCATCAATCACCGAAAAGCCGCCCGGCGGAAATCGCGAGGTTTTCCTCGGTACAGCTGGAATTCAACGCGGCCAGTCTCTATAATCTCGCGCAACCTTTTTTCCCCTGAACTATAAAGTAAGCCGCTTCACCAACCGGCTGGGACACGATTCTATGAGCGAAAAATACGTTGTTACCTGGGATATGCTGCAAATACATGCACGCAAGCTGGCGCACCGCCTGCTGCCTGCCGACAAATGGACCGGCATCATTGCCGTCAGCCGCGGCGGCCTGGTGCCGGCGGGCCTGCTGGCGCGCGAGCTGGGCATCCGCTATGTGGATACCGTCTGCATTTCCAGCTATGACCATGACAACCAGCGCGAAATGAAAGTGCTCAAGCGCGCCGAAGGCGACGGTGAAGGCTTCATCGTGGTGGACGATCTGGTGGATACCGGCGGCACCGCAAAAGCGATTCGCGACATGTACCCGAAAGCGCATTTCGTCACCATCTTCGCCAAGCCGGCGGGCCGTCCGCTGGTGGACGACTACGTGATCGACATCCCACAGGACACCTGGATTGAGCAGCCGTGGGACATGGGCGTCAGCTTCGTTCCCCCTATCGGCGGTCGCTAAGCCCAGCCAGTTCCAAGTCAACGCCCGGTTATGCCGGGCGTTTGTTTAATGATAAACGTGATGGCGTTGTCAGGCTTACCGAAGGCAAGATATAAAAAATAAGGAAAATCAATTTATTGATTTTCGGCCGTTGACCACAAAGGAGGAAAAACCACGCTTTTTCCTCCTTTGTCAGCCGCCTGACGCCCGGTTATGCCGGGCGTTTGCGTTATCTTGGTTTATCCCGCCAGAGTTAGGTACACTACCTCCAGTTAAGTAGGCCTGTTGCGGCCTATCGCCAGATTTACGGAGGCTGTTGTTACCATGGCACAGGCCAACCTTTCTGAAATTCTTTTCAAGCCCAAATTCAAACACCCTGAAACCTCGACGCTGGTGCTGCGCGCGCGCAACAAAGTGAGCGCCGCCATGCATTCCGCGTTGGAAGGCGACACCACCGGCAGCTGGTACCGCATGCTGAATCCGCTGCTGTGGGCCTGGCGCGGCGTCAGCCCGATCGAAATCCACGAAGTGCTGGCGCGCATCGCCGCCTCGGACGCCGAGCGCAGCAATCCGCAGCGGCTGGATACCGTGGTGGGCTACCGCAACGGCAACTGGATCTACGAGTGGATCCATCAGGGCATGCAGTGGCAGCAGCGGGCGACGGAGCAGCAGGATCCGCTGCTCGGCGGCGAGTACTGGCTGAAGGCCGCGAGCCTGTACAGCATCGCCGGCTACCCGCATCTGAAGGGCGACGAGTTGGCTGAACAGGCGGAGATGCTCGCCAACCGCGCTTATGAAGAGGCGGCGCTGCTGTTGCCGTATCAGTTGAAAGAGCTGGAGTTCCGCATCGAAGGCGGCGGTTGCGTCACCGGTTTCCTGCACATGCCCGAGAAGGGCGAAGCGCCGTTCCCGACGGTGCTGATGTGCGGCAGTCTCGATACGCTGCAGACTGACTATCATCGCCTGTTCCGCGACTACCTGGCGCCGCACGGCATCGCCATGCTGACGCTCGACATGCCGTCGATAGGTTCCTCCTGCAAATGGAAGCTGACGCAGGACTCCAGCTACCTGCACCAACAAGTGTTGATCCAGCTGGCCTCGGTGCCGTGGGTGGATCATCAGCGGGTGAGCGCCTTCGGCTTCCGCTTCGGCGCCAACGTGGCGGTGCGGCTGGCCTATCTGGAGCCGCAGCGGCTGCGCGGCGTGGCCTGCCTGGGGCCGGTGGTGCATCGCCTGCTGTGCGACAGCAGCACCCAGTTGAACGTGCCGGACATGTATATGGACGTGCTGGCCAGCCGCATGGGCATGGCCAATGCCTCCGACAACGTGCTGAAAGTGGAGTTGAACAGCTACTCGCTGAAAATGCAGGGGTTGCTGGGGCGCCGTTGCCCGACGCCGATGATCTCCGGCTACTGGGAGCGCGATACGCTCAGCCCGAAAGAAGAGTCGCAGCTGATCGTCACCTCCTCGGTGAGCGGCAAGCTGGTCGCCATCCCGCGCACCCCGGTTTACGACAGCTTCCACCGGGCGTTGCTGCAGATGTCCGGTTGGCTGAGGGACAAAATGCGTTAATTAGTTGCTAAATTTTAACAGTTTGTTAAAAAGAGTGGTCTACATTGAGGAGGTTAGAGAATGACGTTACCGAGTGGTCACCCTAAAAGCCGACTAATGAAACGTTTTGCCAGCTTGGGGCCGTACCTGCGTGAAGGGCAATGTGAAAACGACCGTTTTTTCTTTGATTGTTTGGCCGTCTGCGTCAATGTAAAGCCCGCTCCGGAGAAGCGTGAGTTCTGGGGCTGGTGGATGGAGCTGCAGGCGGAAGAGGCGCGCTTCACCTATTCGTACCAATTCGGCCTGTTCGACAAGGAAGGCGACTGGACGGCGCAAAACATTAAGGATGATGAAGTGAGTGCCAAGCTGGAAGACACCCTGCGCGACTTCCATCGCCGCCTCGGCGAGCTGCTGGCGACCATGGAGCTGGGGCTGGAACCCGCCGACGATTTCAAAGAAAAACTGATCAAACTCTCCGCCTGACCCCGTTTGACCACGTATTGTGCTGATTTCGCGTTGTGCCTGTTGGCATAACGCGTCTCTCCTGTTACAAAGACCTTTGCACTCTTATTCTCATCATACCCTATAGCTTTCGAGTTGCGGCTAGGCGGCAAGCGCAGGAATCCCCAGGAGCTTACTGAGGTAAGTGACTGGGGTGAGTGCGTGCAGCCAACAACGCTGCAGCTTGAAAGATGACGGGTATATTACACGGCAGAAATACTATGAACGGCAGCCAGACATTGGTTGTGAAATTGGGCACCAGCGTGTTGACCGGCGGATCGCTGCGTCTGAACCGCGCCCACATCGTCGAATTGGTGCGCCAGTGCGCGCAGCAACACGCCGCGGGCCACCGCATCGTCATCGTCACCTCCGGCGCCATCGCCGCCGGGCGCGAACACCTGGGCTACCCCGAGCTGCCCGCCACCATCGCCTCCAAGCAGCTGCTGGCGGCGGTGGGGCAGAGCCGGCTGATCCAGCTGTGGGAACAGCTGTTCTCCATTTACGGCATCCACGTCGGGCAGATGCTGCTGACGCGCGCCGATCTGGAAGACCGCGAGCGCTTCCTCAACGCGCGCGACACCATGACGGCGCTGCTGGACAACCGCATCGTGCCGGTAATCAATGAGAACGACGCCGTCGCCACCGCCGAAATCAAGGTGGGCGACAACGATAACCTGTCGGCGCTGGCGGCCATTCTGGCCGGGGCCGACAAACTGCTGCTGCTGACCGATCAGCAGGGCCTCTACACCGCGGATCCGCGCAACAACCCGCAGGCCGAACTGATCCGTGAAGTGCACGGCATCGACGACGCGCTGCGCGCCATCGCCGGCGACAGCGTCTCCGGCCTGGGCACCGGCGGCATGGGCACCAAGCTGCAGGCGGCCGACGTGGCCTGCCGCGCCGGCATCGATGTGGTGATCGCCGCGGGCAGCAAGCCGGGCGTGGTGGCGGACGTGATCGAAGGCAAACCGGTGGGCACCCGTTTCCACGCGCTGGAAACCCCGCTGGAAAATCGCAAGCGCTGGATCTTCGGCGCGCCGCCGGCCGGTGAGATCACCGTCGATGACGGCGCGGTGGAAGCGATGATGGCGCGCGGCAGCTCGCTGCTGCCGAAAGGCATCCGCGAAGTGAAGGGCGACTTCTCGCGCGGCGAAGTGATCCGCATCCGCAACCTGGCGGGGCGCGATCTGGCGCACGGCGTCAGCCGCTATAACAGCGATGCGATGCGCATGATCGCCGGGCACCACTCGCAGGAAATCAGCGAGATCCTCGGTTACGAATACGGTCCGGTGGCAGTGCACCGCGACGATATGATTGTCAGTTAAGGAGTGAGCATGCTGGAGCAGATGGGGAAGGCCGCCAAGCAGGCCTCCTGGCAGCTGGCGGTGCTGAGCACGGCGAAGAAGAATCAGGTGCTGTCGGTGATGGCCGACATGCTGGAAGCCAACAGCGAAGCGATCCTGCTGGCGAACGAACAAGACATGGCGCAGGCGCGTGCTACCGGCATGAGCGAAGCGCTGCTCGATCGCCTGCTGTTGACCCCGGCGCGGCTGGCGGCGATCGCCAACGACGTGCGCCAGGTGTGCCGCCTGAACGATCCGGTCGGCCACGTGCTGGACGGCAACCTGCTGGACAGCGGGCTGAAGCTGGAGCGCCGCCGGGTGCCGCTCGGCGTGATCGGCGTGATTTACGAGGCGCGGCCGAACGTCACCATCGACGTCGCCAGCCTGTGCCTGAAAACCGGCAACGCAGTGATCCTGCGCGGCGGTAAAGAGACGCACAACACCAACCAGGCAACGGTGAAAGTGATCCAGCAGGCGCTGGAACAGTGCGGCCTGCCGGCGGCGGCGGTGCAGGCGATCGACAGCCCGGATCGCGCGCTGGTGAACGAACTGCTGCGCCTGGATCGCTATGTCGACATGCTGATCCCGCGCGGCGGCGCCGGCCTGCACAAGCTGTGCCGCGAGCAATCGACCATTCCGGTGATCACCGGCGGCATCGGCGTGTGCCATACCTACGTGGATGCCAATGTCGATTTCGACAAGGCGCTGACGGTGATTGAAAACGCCAAGATCCAGCGCCCGAGCGCCTGTAACTCGCTGGAGACGCTGCTGGTGAACCGCAGCATCGCCGCTGAGTTCCTGCCGGCGCTGAGCGCCAAAATGGCGGCGGCGGGCGTGACGCTGCACGCGGCGGAAAACGCGCTGCCGCTGCTGCAGGGCGGCCCGGCGACGGTGGTGCCGGTGAATACGGAGGATTACGACGACGAATGGCTGTCGCTGGATCTGAACGTGCTGCTGGTGGACGATATCGATCAGGCCATCGATCACATCCGCACCCACGGCACTAACCATTCCGACGCGATCCTCACCCGTTCGCTCAGCAGCGCCGAGCACTTCGTGCGCGCGGTGGACTCCTCGGCGGTGTACGTTAACGCCAGCACTCGCTTCACCGACGGCGGCCAGTTCGGCCTGGGCGCAGAAGTGGCGGTGAGCACCCAGAAACTGCACGCCCGCGGTCCGATGGGCCTGGACGCGCTGACCACCTACAAGTGGATCGGCTACGGCGACGATCTGGTGCGCAGCTAAGGCCGCATTGCGGTCATAAAGAGGTCAGGGCGCAGCATGCTGCGCCCTGATTGTTTTTGGAAAAGGGAGATTGCACGACAGTCTGGTTGCTTGCAAAACAACCAAACGCCTCGGCGGCTATTGACTCATTTCGTGCACGGGTCTACCTTGTTCAACGCACTTCCGGCTTGCCCTGCAGGCCCGGCTCGATGCCGATATAGCTCAGTTGGTAGAGCAGCGCATTCGTAATGCGAAGGTCGTAGGTTCGACTCCTATTATCGGCACCATCCTCTCTTCCTGTAAAGTCCGTATTTATCCATAAACACTCTGTTTTAAAAAGACATTATGATTTTTTTATCCGTATTAGTCCGTAATGTTCCAGTGGAATCCGGTCTCTAATGTGTATAGGATTGCGTATATGTTCCTGTTCGGTCTTGGATTCCTATACACATGCCTTTAAACGATATGCAGATTATGGTGAGGATATTCCTTCCTTAAATAATTAGTGCTCATTGCCAATTTTAGTTAAACCAACACGCTTGCAAGGCATTGATTGCGTGTGAAATTAATCGCGGTAGTGATTTTTATATCTATTAGAGGCCACATAAACAGAGTGTTTTGTAAATCTCGAAAATATAAGGCGGTCTGATGCTATACTGTGTGATTTAGCTGATAATTCATTTATAAACAGAAAGCTCTCCTTCAGGCCGAGTCTTAAACCTACGATGCATCCATAGATATTGTTCGGGGGCTCGGCAGATTTCCTTTTCGATAATTTTATTTATGTAGTTTGCTGCTATAATCTCATCACCTTTGGGATAATCTAAAAGCGGAGAGCTGATAAACATACGATAGCCCTTTTTATTACTAAGTCGGATCATGCTCAAAGTAATCAAGTCCGCTCTTGCGAGTTTCGATAGAACAAAAGTTCCGTTCGTAGTGGCTGCATTTTTAACGCAGAAGAAAGGCGCAAAAACACTACCCTCGGGCCCATAATCCTGATCAGGTGCAAACCAAACAGCCTCGCCGGCTTTCAGTGCCCGGACAAACCCAAGTAAATTGCGTCGATTAATCATTGCTTTGTTTGAGCGCATTCGACCTTTAGTTTGTATCCATTCCATAAGCAGATTATTGTGTGGACGGTAAGTAGCCATCATTGGATGGCATACCCCCATAACTCTTCCGCATAATTCAAGGGACATGAAGTGAACGCCTAAAACCATTACGCCTCGGGTAGCTTTCGTTAGATTTTCAATACCTTCAACCTCAAACCATTTCCTCACCCTGGCATCACTCCAAAACCAAGCCATACCAGTTTCCATCAACCCTAACCCCAAGGAAACAAAATTTTTTCTGACCAGCTGATCCCGTGCTTTTGTTGTCATTTCCGGGAAGCAGAGCTCTATATTTTTGTCGGCAATGCGCCCGCGCCTTTTAAGAAAAGGTCTAGATGACCTCCCCAGAGTAGAACCTAATAAATGCAGTGCCGGATAGGGAAGTTGGACGATAATCCAGAGCAAACCTAGCCCAAACCAGGTAATCCAGTAACGGGGATGGAGTAAAGCCTTTGTAAAATGTTGTGACATGTTTTTCCTTAACTCGACCCGAAAATTAAATATATAGTTTGTAATGTATAAATAAAACTATGTCTTTAGCATTACATACTACTTAGACAATGGTGTTGTGTTTAGATTCAAAATATAAATTAGTCGGCGCATAGTGGTTGCAATCATCCTTGTCATTATTCTTCTGGATGTTTCATTAGCCTGATTTCGTTTTTTACAACTCGAAATGCATTAATCACATTCATAAACTCAGCAGGGAGTCATTGGCTTTAACTATCCATATAGTATACGGTTTCTCTTTATTCTTGAGCTATGAGAGCAGAACCAAGCAACAAAGTAATATTTTGTGATATAATACCCTTCCATGAGAAATTTATAATGAAATCAGAAGACACCCTTGACTGGTACCCTGCACAGTTACCCCCAGTGAAAATTATCCTTGGTGAGGCGGTGCTGGCCGTGGGAAAACAAGGCAGGCCGATTAACACCCGAACGTTGCTTGAATACCTCCAGGTAATGCAACTCAAACAGAAAAGACGAGATGATAAAGTCGTAATGCAAACCGCAATCGAAGTTCTCAGGGACAATCAGCGCATTAACGGCAGGCTTTAATGTGCCTTTTAAGGCAGTATCAGTTTTGAATAATTTCAACCGTATGATTTTTCCCATCATCCCGCAAAGGAATGTTGTCGCCAGGCAGTACGATGCCATCCAGTGTGACACGATACTCTCCCTCTCCGCGTGAAACCATAATCTGATACTGGCTTTCACCATGTTGATATGACATCGAAAAAGAGGGCCACTCATCCGGCAATCTGGCATGGACAGTAAAGATAGCACCGGAGCGTTTTATACCCAGAAATTCCTCGGTAAGTAAGCGGTAGGCCCAGCCTGCGGAACCGGTATACCAGCTCCATCCCGCTCGTCCGGTATGGGGAGCGACACTATAGACATCAGCACTCATGACATAAGGCTCAGCCTTATAAATCCCGACCGAGCCTGCATTAAGGGTATGATTTATCGGGTTGATCATTGACCAGAGTTGCCAGGCGCGTTCTGCATTTCCCATCCGTGCAAATGCCATAACGGCCCAGATGGCGCCATGTGTATACTGCCCCCCATTTTCCCGCACGCCGGGCAGATAACCCTGGATGTAACCCGGGTTAGGTCCATGACCATCGAATGGTGGTGTTAACAGCCTTATCAACCCGCCATCGTTATCTACCAGGTGCTTATCCAGCGCCTGCATGGCCTGTGCGCACCGTCCCGTGCTGGCAGCCCCGGACAATACAGACCAGCTCTGCGCAATCGCATCTATCCGGCAGTCCTGCGAGGCTTTCGATCCCAGGGGAGTACCATCGTCAAAATAACCGCGCCGGTACCATTCGCCATCCCAGGCGTGGGTTTCGAGATTGTTTTGCAGGTGTAAGGCCTGCGAACGACACATCAAGGCGATACTGTCATCCTGCCTGCGCTCTGCCAGTGCGGCAAACCGCTGCAAAATGTCATACAGGAAGAAACCCAGCCAGACGCTTTCACCTCTGCCTTCGATACCAACCCGGTTCATCCCGTCATTCCAGTCACCTGCCCCCATCAGCGGCAGGCCATGCTCACCGAACCTCAGTCCATGTTGAATCGCTTTGACGCAGTGTAACCACAATGTCTCTTCGGTGCCGCTGACGACCGGCGTGTCATAGATAGACTCTTCACCGGGCTGGAGCAGGCGACCTTCCAGATACGGTATGCGCATCTCCAGCACATCCATATCCCCCGTCGTTTCCACATAGTGGCAAACGGCAAGCGGAAGCCACAGGTAGTCATCAGAACAGCGGGTACGAACCCCGCTGCCGTGTGGAGGGTGCCACCAGTGTTGCACATCTCCTTCGATAAATTGCCGTGATGCGCACAGCATTATCTGTTCGCGCATTCGGTTCGGATCGGCATGACTCAGTGCCAGCGTATCCTGCAACTGATCGCGAAAACCAAATGCACCGCCGGACTGGTAGTAACCACTGCGAGCCATAAGGCGACAGGCTACGGTCTGGTATAACAGCCAGCCGTTGACCAGCAAATTCACAGATGTATCAGGCGTATTAACCACGATTTTATCGAGCACATGGTGCCAGTAGTGGTGAACGCGGTTCAGCTCCAGGCGGGCCGCATCCTCATTGAGATAGCGGGTAAGCATCTCCTGAGCCTGGGCATGATTATCTGCCGCGCCAAGGACAAAAATAAACGTTCTCTGGTCCCCGTCAATAAATGTAGCCGCTGACTGGACGGCTCCACAGGGATCGAGGCCGGCGCCGGTTTTACCCGAGAGTCTGCGCAGTTTCATGGTGGATGGGCTGCGCAACGAACCGTTACGGCCAATAAACTCCCGGCGATCTCCCATCAACGAACAATAATTACCGCTGACGGCAAAAAATGCAGTGCGCTCGCCACCGTTGTCACCGTAAAAGTTATTTGCCATCACACCGCAACCGCCAGGGATACTGGCAGCATGTGTCACGATATGAGGGGCGGAGCGGATTCGTGACTCTCCGAGCGTCCACTCCACGTAGCCCGTGACGGACAGTTTACGAGTGCGTCCCGAATTGTTACTGAGCGTCAGGATTGCAAGTTTAACCGGGGCCTCTTCGGCAACAAATACCGTCAGCTCACTGTCTATACCACTCTCCCGATGGGCAAATACGCTGTAGCCAAAACCATGGCGTGTCAGATAATCCCCTTGTCCGCGCGTAGGTAAAATCGTCGGTGACCAGCACTCACCACTCTCTTCATCACGCAGGTAATACGCCTCACCGCTACGATCGCTCACAGGATCGTTCTCCCACGGCGTTAACCTGAATTCATGGGCATTCTCATACCAGCTATAGGCCTGCCCCGCATCCGAAATCACACTGCCAAAACGGGCATTCGCCAGTACATTTGCCCAAGGGGCGGGCGTTGACTCATTTTCCCGGAGCACAATCTGATATTCCCGGCCGTCATGAGAAAATCCGCCGTACCCATTGAAATGGCGCAACTGGCTGGTATCGGGGGCCCAATCGGTATGTTGGTTACTCTCCGAAACAATATGCGGAATCAACGGTCTGGCCGGAGGTTTTGGGGTGTGAATACGCTGGTTAAGCTGTTCATTAATTCCACCCGCACGGTCATCGAGGTAAAGACAAGCCACGCTCATCAGCAGCAGCTTATCCTCAGTGGTGAGGTGCTCGCCATTACGCACAAAAAGGCCGCCCGTTTTATCCAGCAGACTGGCTTCTGACCCGGCATAAATTAAATCCATAATCTGATTTTGCAATCCCTGCTGGTATCCCCCTGGGCTGTTATTCAAGATCACCAAGTCCACCTCCAGCCCTTTCAGCCGCCAGTATCGGTGTGCCTGAATCAGGGTGGTGACGGAGGCGACGCCTTCCTCGCTGGAAATGCTGAGCAGCACTATCGGCAGATCACCTGAGATTGCCCAGCCCCACAGGCCGGACTGACCACGCCGATTATGGCTGATGGTTTGGCCCTCGGCACGCAACTCCTGACTGGGATAAAGTACTGCGCTGGCAAGACGATTAAACAAGGTGGCATCATCTTCACTGGCGTTCATCTGACGTAATACCACCAGACTATGCGACCACGCCAGTTCAAACACGCGGTCAGCGATAGGATAGTCGCGATATTTTTCGAGCAATGCCAGGCTTTGCTGGCGGCTTTCACTAATGCCATAAACGATATCAATCGTAACCGGTTGTCCAGGCTGCAGGATGATGGCGTGACGTATCGCCAGTATAGGATCCAACACTGAGCCCGATGTGTTGCTGAGCGCTCCGCCTTGCTCGATGGCCCGAGCATCGGCTGGGCTTCTGCCTCGTCCAAGGAACTCTGCCCTGTCTGTTTCAAACGAGACGCTCTTATGGTGACCGCCATGCACCACCATCATGTGAAACAGGCAAGGGCTCGACTCATCCGGCGAGCGCGGGCGCCGGTGGCAGAGGATAGCATCACGTTCAGGATCAAGCTCGGTCTGGATAAACAAATTGCTGAACGCTGGGTGTGCCAGATCGCTGGCATCAGACGCCAGTACCACTTCGGCGTAGGTTGTCAGTTCCAGGGAGCGCGGCTGGCGGCCCCGGTGCACCAGGGTGATCCGTCGTAGTTCAATATCATCCTCCGGGGAGACAACAACCTGGGTTTTGACGCTGAGCGTCCCGAAGGTGCGCCTGAATTCCGCCCCCGCATCGGTAAATATCACTTCTTCGTCGAGCCCGATAGCGTTGCCTGTCGGTTGCCAGGTATTGCTCCATATCTCACCCGTCTGCATATCGCGGATATAGCAGAACGTTCCCCAGTTATCCCGGGTGGTATCACTTCGCCAGCGCGTTAGGGCAATATTATTCCAGCGACTGTAGCCTCCCCCGCCAGCCGTCAACATCAGATGATAATGGCTGTTGGACAACAGCTGAATTTCCGGAACCGGGGTGTCCACCCCGTTGAAAATACGAGGTTCATAGCGAACGGGTTTGACCCTTCCTTCATGAGATTCAAAATGACGACGCGGGCTGTAGAGATCGACCGCATCCGGCACGCGCTCCTGTAACAACAAACTCGCTGACTGGAAGAGCGTGCTGGACATAAATCGCTCAGTCATGGGGGCGTCAAGCAGCACGTGGGCGAGCGCCTGAAATGCCATGCCTTGATGATGTGCCATCCAGGACTGCACTACCGCATACAGTTGACCGGTTGCAAGGCGTGAAGGGGTATAATCCAGCGCTTCATAGAAGCCATACTCACCCTGTGCGCCATTTTTTTGCAATCGGAACAGGTTTTCACACGCTTTTTGCGGTGAGACCATCAGCGCCAGCAGGGTGGCGTAAGGGGCAACCACCATATCATCGGCAAGTCCCCGACGCAGACCGAGCCCTGGCACGCCAAATGCCTGATACTGATAGTTTTGCTGAACATCAAAAGCATGATAGCCAGACTCTGATACTCCCCAAGGCACCCCACGCTCTTTACCCCAGTGTATCTGGCGCATCACCGCCGACTGGCTCATCTCATCAAGCAGACTGCCTGGCCACGTGGGCATCACCAGATTAGGCATCAGGTATTCAAACATCGAACCGCTCCATGACATCAGGGCTGTTTCATTGTCTATGGTGGTGAACAACCTCCCCAGCGCGTACCAGCTTTTGAGTGGCAACTGATTCGCCGCAATGGCGAGGAAACTGGTCAGTCGGATTTCAGATGGGAAAAGATCGTAATGGCTTTTGTCTGACGTATTCGTGTCACAGTTGTAACCGACACTGAGCAGACTGGTTGCCTCACTGTACAGAAAGGCGAAATCCATCCGAGCATGGTCATTCAGCCGTTGTTCAAGCTCGGCGATAATTTTCAGCCGCATTTGAGCTTGCGCCGTCACGGACGCCGGAGGCGTTCCTTCTCCGGTAAATGTCGCACGGGCCAACCAGTTCAGCGTCGGCAGCGTCTGTTTGTTCCAGGACGCTGGCAACCAGTCGAGTAGTAGCGACCATTCATGACCAAGCTGCACCAGCTGATTTTCCAGATGTTTTGTCCAGCGTACCTGAAGGTGGGAGTCTTGATGACATTGCGTTGTAAGGTGGTTGCACTGAGTGCGCATTTTTTTCAGTTCGCTGAAAAGCGCTGGCGGAGACAGTGACACCGCACTTTGGCAGTGTTTGCGCAGTAGCCGCAAAGCGGTAGGCGCGCTTGAGCCCCAATGTTTCTCTAGAATCTCCAGCGTATCGTTCAGCCCGGCCAGCATCTGTTCGATGTTTAAAACAGGCTGATGGCGCATGGCAGATAGCCCTTCACGCAATGTCAGTAAATGACCCGCCATATTGCCACTGTCGACACTTGAAACGTAGCGTGGGCTGAGCGGTGCCAGCGTACGGGTGTCGTACCAGTTATAGAGATGTCCCCGGTAGTGTTCCATTTTGTCCAGCGTATCAAGCGTTAGCGAGACGCGCTGCAATACCTCCCCGCCGGAAAGATAACCAAAGTCCCAGGCCGTCAGATTGGCCAGCAGGGAAAGGCCAATATTGGTAGGAGAGGTACGGTGAGCCACTGTCGGTTGCGGTATTTCCTGATAGTTGTCAGGCGGAAGCCAGTTCTCTTGTGCCGTGGCAAAGGTCTCAAAAAATGCCCAGATTTCACGGCTTGTCTGGCGTAGCAGCCGTTTTTGCTCTTGGTTCGGCGAAAAGGCCTTACGAACGGGTTGGCGGCTCAACCCTTTCATCAGCAGGGGAGCCAGGCACCATAACACACTGACCGGCAAAGCGATCGCCAGCAGCTGCGGCGCAATATGTACGGTCAGAATGGTGAGTGCCACTCCGCCAGCGACGTTCAGCCACATAGCTTGGTAGAAACGGCCAACCGAAGTTCTGGCCTGATTGTCGTCCGGACGATGGCTGACCCACTGGCTGAGATTGCGCTGGCTAACGCCCAGACGCCATAGCGTCACGATAATCGCATACAATGAATATCCGGCTTCGTGCGGCAGTATCGCAAAATTAAGCCCGATGCCTGACAGACGCTTCAGCGCCCCTGAAGCTACCAGCAACAAATGCGGTTTCAGGTGGCGGCGAAGGGGCTTATGCAGCAGATCATAGAGGATGCTCAGCATCGCAGGTAACAGCCATATCAGCGCCAGCACGCCAAGCCAATAAACCGGATTAGGCACCCAAAGCAGTGTCAAGAACAGCAATACCAGTAAAGAGGGGGCGACGAGACTGCGGCGCAAATTATCAAACAGTTTCCAGTAAGAGAGTGCGGATAGAGGATTCTTATCCCGGCTTCCATCCGCTTTTCTGACGCGCAGTTTCAACCAGTTCAGCAGTTGCCAGTCACCCCGGATCCAGCGTGAGCGGCGTGCCACATCCGAAAGGTAATTATTGGGGTACTGTTCGTAGAGTAAAACTTCACTCAGCAGCCCCGAACGCGCGTAGCACCCTTCCAGTAAATCATGGCTGAGAACCAGATTTTCAGGACAAACGTTGGCCGTGGCTTGAACAAAGGTATCGACATCATAAATCCCCTTGCCCACGAACGATCCTTCCCCAAAGAGATCCTGGTAGATATCGGAAGACATCATGGAATAGGGGTTATTGCCAGGTGCGCTGCTGCGCATGGCCGCGTATCGCCCCTGGCCATTATGCGGCATCGCCTCCGCCAGTCCGGGCTGTAGAATGCCGAATCCTTTGACCACCCTCTGGCGTACCGGATCATACTCTGGCTTATTCAGCGGATGCGCCATCGTCGCGACCAGCTTGTGTACCGTATCGCGCGGCAGCACCGTGTCGCTGTCCAGCGTAATGACATATTTTATATAGCCCGGTAAAAGATGAGCAGGCATGTCTGCAACGCTGACAAATTGTGCCGCAGGATGGCGTAGCCAGTCGTTTAACAACGCCAGTTTGCCCCGCTTGCGTTCATAACCCATCCAGGTCCGCTGAGAAGGGTTCCATTCAGGCTGCCGGTGCAGCAGATAAAAACGAGGGTGTCGGGATGGATAGCGGCGGTTAAGCGCCTGCATATCGGTGATCGCCTGTCTGAGGAGGGCTTTGTCTGCAGGCGCTTGTTTATTTTCTGCATCGGCAAAATCGGTGAGCAGAGCGAAACAGATGTTTTCGTTTTGATTCCCCAGCCAACATACTTCGAGACTGGTGAGGAGTTTGCTGAAGCTTTCGTGACTTGTCAGCATGCAAGGGATGACGATCATGGCTGCACTATCTACGGGAATACCGGCTGAAAAGTCCATCCTCGGTAATGGGCGGGGGATTCGAAAACGAGTGGTGGCATCGCTGAGCAGATCACTTGCTAATTGGCTAACAGCAATGACAAGAGGCAATGCCACAACGATCGGCAGCCAATACGTTCCTTGCTGCGCAGTTTCATGCAATACCCCGGCCACCGTTGCTGTGGTCAACAAACTCAGGCTGCCAAGCCATGACAGCAGGGATATTCTGTTGAAACTGTGCCGCAGGCGTATAAACGTTGAGGTGTCAGCCAGCAGATGAATTTCCAACTTCTCTCGACCTTCGCCTACCAGATAATAGCCAATGTGGGACTTCGATGTGTCGGGAGCGTTCTCCCTGGTAAGAGCCAGTAACCGGCTGGCTACCTCAGGCTCACTGAGGCCGCTATCTCTGGCCAAAATCTCAATGACGTGGCGATAATGATCCCGAGTATCAAAGTGCATTTGGGGATAAATACCGGCAGGATCACCGCGTAATACCTGTTCAACGGTGCTTATCGCCTCAGCGAAATCAGCCCAGTTCGTTTCGCTCAGTAAACGCAACCCAGCGATGCTGTTACTGACTGAAAGCTGACTGGCAGCGAGCTGTTGATTGAAGCGATGAATCAGTGCCTCGGTTGTGATCCCCTGTTCCGCCAGGCACTGGTCAACCCAGGTCAAAGGCAACGACACCGCATTGCCATGCCCCTGCAGACGCCGTACTAACTCCGCGACAAATGCACTGCTCAACGGAGGACGTGAGCGCGCCATATCGGCGACTACCATGATTAAGTCAGCGGGAGCATTCTCTGCACATTCGAAAATTCTTGTTATCCACGCATCTGCCAGGTTTCGTTCCCGCTGAGCCTTTACGACTTCCATGCTGATGCGGCGAAGATTTTCAATCAGAGCCAGGCGCAGCATGCCCGGTAGGGCCCAAACTTCGCCCAACGTCAGTGGGGTGACCTGTTGGTAGGCCGTGATATAGCTGGTCAGGCTGGCAGTGTCCCAGCGGCCATCGCCGTGCGCAATGGCTTCCGATGCAATATCATAAATTCGCGGACAATTCTGAGGCGATATTAGGGATGGGAGACCTTTGCCGAAGCTTTTCGGCAAGTGTTGGCGAACGATGCGAATTTGCTCCTCAATAAGGTAGTAATTATCCAACAACCACTCCCCGGCAGGCATAATGCTCGCTTTTATACCTGAGTTAAGCTCGTAGCAGTTCTGCGTGATAGCGGCCTCATTGTTGCCGAGCCTTTTGAGAAGGTAGTAGGGAAGCTTATTTGGAGATAATTTATGGGCACGTGCCAACTTTTGGCCGTAACGTTCCATCTGAGATGTTGAAAACAACTCTGATCGTACCGCCCCCTCACCTGCAGGATCGTTAGCGGCAAGCGGCGATCGTTCGGTTTTTTTTGCCAGAATTCGGGAGTGGCTAAACCATTCCCTGGGGTTCATTTTCATAGAGTTGCTCAGTTGCGACGTTAATGCGCAGGAGCAGTTGCGAAATCAGTTCAGAAGCGTTCTCTCAGGATGGATGTAAGCCATCCGGGATTTAACAGCTGCTTGAATATGTCTTAGGCGTACTCACAAAATTTAGCATCACCATGTATCAGAGTTTAGCGTGACTTGACAAATAGCGCTTTACATTCAGGGCAAAGCATTGCTTGTTTCAGTCGAAGCTTGCTAACCGCCTGAGATGACTTGAATCCACAAACAGGGCAAATTACAGCAGATCTAGATATGCCGCCGATGTACTTCATTGCGTAATCGATAAAAGACATATGGATTAACCTTTCAATGAATGAGATTTATCATATCATTAACGGTCGTTTTTTGTACTGTTAATGTTTTTCTTTTATTATAGTACATAATTATCATATGCTTATGTTAAGCATTAGCCCGAAATTATAAAATATACGATGTCAATCAAGTCAGGTTGCAAGAAAAAATTGTATTTTACTGATTTTTACTTCCTGGAACGTTTTACAGCAACTTTTCAGCAGCAGCAAAAATCTCGTCGGATGTTAAATCACGATCAGAGGCGACATGAACAATTGTGTGGTCACCTGTCCGAGAAGCTAATCCCGCCGTCATTATAGGTAATTGTACTTTCTCTCCATTCGGATAAGAGCGTGAAATTGTTTTTACGCCGTCCTGAAGCTCAGTGATACAAGATGGAGCAGAATTAAAAAAAATAATGACTTTTATCATGACGTTACCTTGTTGATGGATGCGTATTTATTACAAAATATTTAGTGGGGTATTAATCGTCCAAAAACAAAAGTTATAGCCTCCTTATCAACATAAAAAGCTATTTCAATGTGATATATATTATTAAATTCCTACTTGGGTGTGAGAAGTCAGAATAGTACACTAATCAAAAAAGGTAGATTGAAACATTAGCTATAGGGGCTGAATATATGACTCATTTAAACCGACATTTTCTGCGGTTTACTTTTAATAACTTAGTCTTACACCCTTATTAAAGAGATAGCAATGTTTATTTTTAGCCGTCTAAAAGGCCAGGGTGAATGTGTAAGATTGAGATGGTTTTTTTATTCATTTAATGTATACTTAAGGCTGTTTTCATCTTATAAGGTTGTTCTTTGTTCCAAAAAATGACAGGCATCATCAAAATATTTGATAATAAAACAGGTAAAGGATTAATTATCCCCTCTGATGGAAGAAAAGACGTACGAGTACACATTTCAGCATTATCATCACGTGAAACTCAAACAATCACCCCTGGAATTCGAGTGGAATTTAGAAGAGTGAATGGGCTTAATGGGCCTACGGCAGCAAATGTCTATCTTTCCTAACATCATTAGAATTATCTTCATTAACAGTAACATGATTAAAAATCCACATCCAATACTTGGTTAATAATTAAGTCTATAGAGAGACTCACTCCACCTTTTTAATTTTTCAGGCCAATATGAGTTAAGGTGGTTAATAAAAATAATTTGCTCATCATCCGTCCACCTTCCCTCGAAATATTTGTCTCAAGAGTGATTCAGAATGCTATTGGACCTCCTGGTAGCCCTGCCACAGTTGGCTGTATGGGGAAAATGTGGATTGGCGATCGATGCGACTGCGAGCAGTCGGAGACATTGAACAGCGCCATATCTGATTGATAGAAGGCAAAGCAACCAAACGCACCACCGTTGAAATAGTCTGCGTAGTTTTGAACATTAACAATTACGACAAAAACGATACTAGTCAGGCCCTGTCTATAAGACTTTGGCATTAACCGGTGCATTGGTAGGAAAAGGGCTATGCACTAAACATATGGTGCCTGATATATCCCTACTACCACAACTATTGGGCCTGTGAGGCTGCCGCACTGTGACAGGAGTTGATAGAATCTTAACGTCGTAGGTATCAACCGCATGAGCGTGATGGCGACTATCGCCCGGTGGCTGGCCAGTGCCGTTAATACCCCGCCGCCACTATCGACAAACTGGAGTCGGCGCGCAAATGTGCCTAGGTCGTCGGTTACTCGCTGATTATCCTGCCCGACCAGGAAAAGTGGAGTGGTGACGAGGCGGGTATCAAGGCCATCACCGGCGGCGATGCGGTCGCCATCGATCCGAAATACCGCGACGCCTACGCGGTCTACATCCCTGCAGTTATACTGGCGGTGAATAACAACCCGATGCAGTTCAGCGAGCGCAGCGGCGGCATCTCGCGCCGCCGGGTGATCCTGACGTTCCCGGAGGCTATCGCCTCTGAAGAGCGTGACCCGCTGCTGCTAGCGAAGATCACCGAAAAGCTGGCGGTCATCGTGCGTCACCTGATGCAACGCTTTGCCAACCCGAACGAGCCCCGCGCACTGCTCCAGGCGCAGCAGATTTCGGCAGAAGCCCTGGAAATCAAACGGCATGCCGATCCGCTTATTGATTTTGTGGTTACCTGACGGTGCTGGGCACCCCGGAAGGGGGGATGATCGGTAATGCCAACATCACCCCGCCGAATCCGCGCCGCTACCTGTACCACGCCTACCTGTCGTTTATGGCCGCAAGAGGCTATCAGCACGTGATGAACCTGACGGCGTTCGGCCAGGCGGTGCCGCAGACGTTGAAAAAGTATGAGCATACGCTGCTGAAACGCCGCACCAAGTAGAGAATACAAACCAACCTGATATTGAGTGAAGAATGTGAAGCGGACTGGCTGCCGAAGTGCGGGGCGGTGTGACGATGAGTGGGTCGATCGGCCGGGCCGATCAATAGGCCATTATTGATCTGCCGAACCCATTGGACGCTCAATCGCCGCGACGCCTATAGTGGCAGTGACCCAAACACACACAGCAACACCAGGGCATCCTATCGTCCGCTGAACGGCCAATATCATAACGACAAGCGCTCCCCAAACCGGCTCAGGCCGGTTTTTTTGTGCCTGCGATTTAGACTGTTCACCCTGTAGGTGAACAGGAGTGTACACCGAGAAGGTAGCTATACACCCATCAATGCATTGAAATAAAAAGATAAAATCAAAAGGTGTATAGGGTGAACAGTTTTCCTATAAATCTTTTTTTAATATGATGAGCACTGGGCGAGTGCTAATTGATTATAATTTATTCTATGTATTGTGCATCATTTTATTATGTATAGATATATGTATAGCTTTCTGTTTTTGTTTATAAAATTAGTTTTAAAACAGTGTGTTGTTTGGTATGTTTCGCTCCTATTATGGCACCACCTCCTCTCCAGACTCACTTTGCTTACCCTTTCGCCGGTTAAACAACCGTTTAATTAATCACTGTTATAATTACCCCTGTTGAGTCTTGATGGGTGAATGTTTTCACCTCAAGCATTGCGATGCGGCGCTCTGCGTAGCGGCATCCGTTTTTTGGACATGCCGGTGGTTCGGTGAGAAGTAAGGAGAAGTGCACTATGAGCAGAAAAGACAAGCTCGCGGCGGCCCTGCTGGCCATCTTCCTGGGTGGGCTGGGTATTCACAAGTTTTACCTGGGGATGAAGTGGTGGGGGCTGTTCTACCTGCTGTTCTGCTGGACGGGGATCCCGGCGATTGTCGGCTTTATCGAAGGCATTATTTATCTGTTCCAGTCGGAAGAGAAGTTCAACCAGAAATACAATCCTGGTCTGATTTAAGGCTTTGCTGGCGGCGCTTCCTGCTAAGGGAAGCGCCGTTTTTCATTCCGTTATTGTTTCTTCATCATCTTGCCGCGCATTTCTTCACTCATCATTTTATTCGAGCTGGAAATTACGCAGTTATATTGCTTGCCTTGGTTAATGATCATAAAGGTGCTGACCGGATTTTTAAAATCCTTGTCGATGGTGAAATAAATATAGGCCTGCGGCAATGCGGCCGGTTTAAAGGCGCCGAAGGCATACACATCCGCCAGGCCCAGCGCGGAGAGATCGACCGTCAGTTCCATGGGCTTCATGGAATCCGGCGATGGGAACATCGATTTGGCCGACATCATCATGGTGCTGCTGTTGATGGTGTAATCGGTTTTAACCTTCATGCCCATATATTTCGATTCCGGCATGGAAAGTTCTTTTTTGCAGGCGGCGTCATGCTGCGGCGCCGGGCTGCCGTTTTCCATCACGGCGTGCACGTGTTCCAGCGTCACTTCTGCGTTGCCGGTGGTAGGTTGCGCATCGGCCGCGTAAGCCGCGCCGCTTAAGGCGGCCACAGAGGTAAGGATAATGCCCGTAACGATTTTCATTGTCGATCTCCGGAAAGCTAATAATGATATTAATTGCGGTGTGTAGCCTATTGGCCTGATAAAACGCAAAGTGACCCGTTCCGTGGAGATAAAATAGCCTCGGAATTTTTATAATAAATAGCGTGTCACCCACGCGGTGCGCGAGGGTTGTTTAATTATATTGAGAGTCTTTATCTTTTGTTTTTCAGTCTGTTTACCTGCATATAAAGAGTATGTATAAACATAGTCAATGTTTAGAATATGCACAAATTATTGCGGTTTTTTTCACTTTCATTTTTCTATTTTTAACAGGGTTATAAATATTGCATTGAGAAACAAGGAGTTGTCTTTTCTACGTTAAAATCACGCAGTGAAGCATTATTTATGTAATCTTCATAGTCACAGAAATAACGCTGAAATTATTATCTTTCTATTTAACGGCTAATTATTCATGGCATAGGCTTCAACCCCTTGCGTTTCCTGCGCTAGAATCAGGCGGTTTTCTTGTGGAAAAGGATATCGTCATGGCCGCCTGGGCGCTTTTGATCGTCGGTTGGGTGTTGATTTGGCAGGATCACCCGGTTTGGGGTGTGCTGTGCATCGCGCTGTTTGCCGTGCTGCAATGGGTGAAGTACGCCGCTAAAAGCGAGCAAGAACCCGAAGAGGCGGCAGAGTGGCGCAAGACCGACTGGCATTCGCAGCCGATTGAAATGGCGCACGCCGGCGACAGCGACCGGCAGATTGGCGGCGTGGGGGAACTGGGCATGGGCGGCCCCAGCTTTTGGACGCTGCTGCTGCGCGACGGGGCGATTGTGCATGGCGCCTATGCCGCGCCGCAGGACGTGGACGACGGCAAGCTGCGCCTGATCCCGACCCGCGGCCGCGAGGGGGAGGAGCTGACGGTCTATGAGCCTGCTGCCCGGGTGATGTACGCGCTGCCGGCATTGACCGATCGCGAGCAGGACGCGTTGGCCGCCGGTTCCGCTGAGGCGCTGGCGCGGCTGCGGGCGACGTGTCGGCAGGTGGAGGCCACGCCGTTGCACCTTGTACGCGGTCTGTGGGTGCCGCAGTGGGTAGCGGATCCGGCGGATCGGCTGGAGATCGCCTTACCCAACGGCCGGATGCTGGCGGCGCGCTCGA
Source organism: Serratia sp. 22278 (assembly GCF_052045405.1). Taxonomy (NCBI): domain Bacteria; kingdom Pseudomonadati; phylum Pseudomonadota; class Gammaproteobacteria; order Enterobacterales; family Yersiniaceae; genus Serratia; species Serratia sp. 22278. The sequence goes on from NZ_JBQEOW010000004.1 coordinate 58,445, forward strand.
TGTTGCCGGCGGATCTGCGCCAGGCGGACGATCCTGCCGCGCTGCTGCACACGCCGCCTTATGAGCTGCTGCTGGATAACCGGCCGACCGATCGCTTCGTACGCGATCTCGAACGCGTGGCGGGATCCCCGTCGGGTGACGGCTTGAGCGTCGGCGGCTGCCAGTTCCACGGCGAGCATATCGTCGATGGTCTGTATCATCTGTACTTCGCCGGCGAGTGGTTCAGCCTGCTCTCTTACGCGCATAAACCGGCGGGCGGGCGCGGTTCGGACACCACCTTTTTCGTCGAGCGGGTCGAGCCGCAAGACGGCGGGGTTTTTGTGATTGAATGGGATGCTTACAGCGTGGGGCCCGACGGGCGTGAGCCGCGCGTGCCGGCCCCGCCGGTATTGGTTATCGCGGTGAGTTGGCAGGAAACGCCGCTGCAGTTGCCAACGGCCAACAACCGCGTGACCGTGCGCTTGCCCAACGCCACGGCGTAAGGCTTAAGGCAACACCCTGACTTCGCCGTTGTGCAAGGTCAGCACCGCGATTGGGCTGCCGGAGAAGCACTCCTTAAAGATCCAGTCGCTGGGCCGAAACGCCGCCGCAGGCAGGCCGGCTTGCCACTCCTCCCACTGCGGGGCCGGCTTATCCGGCGGTAAAGAGAAAGAGACCAGCCAACCGGCTTCGCAGTGCGCCATTTGACCGGTTGGGCGGGGGAAAGTATGCGCATCTGCCAGCTCCATCACCGGCGGTAAAACCTCGAAGGCGATGATCGGCACGCCGGCCACGCTCTGCGGCTGAGGAAAGCGCACGGCGGTTACACCGTCCATCGTGATGGGGCTGTCTTCGGTGCCGGGCTGGCGCGGCTCCTGCCGGTTTACCCAGCTTCCCTTTGGCAGGGTGATTTCGCCGAACGGCCTGGCCGCCTCGAGCGTCAGGTAGCTGCGCCGATTCCAGCGTTCTTCCGCCCGCTGGCTCTTGAGATCCTGGATGGCAATGTCGATCAGCATCAGCGCGAACGCTACCGGGTAGATCGCCAGCGCCGAGGCCAACAGATAGCCGCCCCAGGAAAGCGGCGGGCGCGGGCGGCCGCAGCGGGCGGCGGCATATCGCCAGCCCCACCAGGCGAGCAGGATGCCGGCGAGCAGCAGGGCCAATAACAGCGCCAGCAGGCCGGCGACGCCGGCGCCATAACCTAACAGCATGGCAAGTTCCTTATGTTCACGGCGTGGTGGAGCGATAGCGAATGAAGTAGGGCAGCGCCGGGGTCTCCCCGTCATCGCCATAGTGGCTTTCCGGTTCGATCACGGTTTGGCGTGCGTCGTCGCGCCCGTTGTAGCGGTACTCCAACGGCTGTCGGTAGCGCACTTCGGATGAGCGCAGATCGAAAATCAGCGAAAGACGGGCATCGCCGTTATCCGTTTGGGCGACCAGCTTATCGTTGCCCGCCCAGAGCTGATACAGCGATTTATCGCCGGTCTCCAGCAGCACCTTCAACTGCCCGTCGGATTGATAACGCAGAAGCTGATACACTCCTCTGTCCAGCGTTTGGGCGATCAGGTAGATGCCGCCGTCCGGGGCCTGTGCGCTTTCCTCCACGCGCACCAGCAGCCAATGCAGTTCAATCACCTCGCCGGTTTTACCGTTAACGGCGATGTGTAACGCGCCGGATCCGAGCACCGGGTTCATCCAGAAATGCACGCGATCGCCATCAACGGCGGTGAAGATCTCGGGTACGGATTTGCGCTTACCGGAGGCGTAAGCCGTCGGTGAGTCCTCCTCGCCGCGCTCAAAGCCCAGCAGTTGCCGCGCGTCCAGCAGCGCCGGCAGATCCAGCGTCTGCCGCCAATGGGCGCCGAAGTCCGGGCTGTAGAATACGCCTTCGGTGCTGATGAGATACAGCGCGCGTTTTCCCGGTTGCGCCACCAGTTTGCCGCCGACAAAGGAAGGCCGGTTGTCGTCGCCCTCCGGCCAGGGGATCAGCGCCCCGATGGTGCCCCGTTGCACATCAACCAGCCTGCGGCCCTTAGAGAGAAAAAGCACGCACTCCTGCTCGCCGCAAACCGCATCATGGATCAAGTCGTCGAGTTCCCCCAGCATCTGTAACCCTTTGGGGCCAGCAAACAGCACCTGGCTGAGGTAGTTGGCCGCCCAGTCGTAAAAGCTATTGTACGCGCGGTCTTCACTTCTTTTGCTGGTGAGCAGCAGGGCGCCGTCCTGCGCCGGGTAGCTGTGGATGAGATCGTAACGGGCTATCGTCGGCAACGCCTGGTCGCCCTGAGTCCATTGCCACTGCTCATAGCGTTGCTCAGGGGCGAGCAAATAGACGCCCAGCGCGCTGGCCAAAAACAGCGTCAGGATAATAAGGGGTCTTTTATAAAGCGCTAACGTCATCATTTCAGCTCCGTCACCTGAGCCTGCCGCCATAAACTGCGGCGCAGATTTCTCAGGTATTTAAACGTTTTAAACGTGCGGTGCTGGTCAAAAGAGTACAGGCGGCAGATCTGGGCGAACCCCTCGATCAACAGCGCCAGGCCGCTGACCATCAGCATCAGCAACAGAATAATCGGCGGCAATTCGCTGCCGAGACGCTTCAGGGTCCAGGCATCCAGGTGAAAGCCGGCCGGGGTATCGGCGTTATCCACCACCATCATGCCGAGCACAAAACACGCCACGATTGCCCCAAAAATGAAGACAACGCGCGCGCACAGGTTAAGGCCGGCTTCGGTGAAGTAGCGGCTGCCGCCGATGAGATAGGTTTGGCGATCGCGATGATTGATGATCCCACGCACTTTGGGCAACTCGGGAATGACGTCGTTCTCGCAATACAGCACCTGCAGCGGATCGCCTTTGGCGATGAAAAGCGGATGTTGCCGACGAAATACCGGATGCAGTTTGGTATTGGGGACATTGAGCGCGCGGGTCGTCAACGCAAAGTGCGTCTCCTTCTGGCGCCACGCATACGTATCCAAATACTGCACCTGCCGCGGGATCTCATATTGGCAGAGTTCGTAGTTCAGGGCGTTGACCGTCTCGATGTCGGAGGCTTCGACGCCCTCGGGGAGGGGGAACTCGGTTTGTGGCGTTGCGGGCACTGGCGCGGCGTCTGCCCGGACAGCCCGGTATTTGATGCCGGGGATTTTCAGGCTGAGCGAGCCGGGTGGCGTGACGTCTTGCCCCTGCAGCACGCGATCCAGCGCCCGGAGCAGGCGCCTGCGGCCGCGGTGCCCGATCAGCAGGAGCTCCGAACCGACGAACAGCACTATGCCGATGCCGATAAGGCCGGCGATGATGGCGATAAAGAACAGGACGATGGTCAGCCAGGAATCTTCCCCGTCCATGATGAAAAAGGCCGCCGGGAAACCGCCGGCCAGCACCGCGCCCAGCAGCAGCAGGGCGAAGTATTTCAGCTTGTATTTCAGCGTCCTGTCAGGCTCCAGCCGGCCTTTCGTGCCGTGCAGCAGCCAGTGCAGCCAGTAGCTGCCGTCTTGCAGGCGGTGGGCACCGATCTTCACCCGATCGCCGGCGGCGAGCCTGGCCAGCAGATTTTCGCTGTCGCTGAAGTCGTCGCGGTAAAAAAAGAACGTCTGGCCGGAGGCGATGATCCTCACCAGATTGTCGGGCGCCGTCTGCTGGCAGGCGCATTGTTCGACGGTCACATTAAAAAATTGGGTTTGCATGTCATTCCCTGTCAGTGGGCGTGGCCCGAAAATTCATCCCTGGCGCCGGGTATTCAGCGTTTTTTCATCAGCGGCAGCATGCGCACCAGCGCATTGTCCTTGACGATATAGTGATGGAACAGCGCGGCGGTGGCATGCAGGCCGATCAGCCAGTAGCCGAATGACGCCAGCGTTTTGTGCCAGCCGATAATCGTCCGCGCCTGCGGCCGATCGGCCACGTCGGCGAACGGCATCGGCAGGCCGAACAGAAACCACTCCTTGCCGCCCAGATAGCGCGAATACACCCCCAGCACCGGCAGTGTCAGCAGCAGCAGGTAAATCAGGGTGTGCGTCAGGTGCGCCAGGCCGGTTTGCCACTTCGGCGGTTTGGGCGCGATGGCGGGCGAGGGGCGGCGCCAGCGCAGGAACAGGCGGGCGATCATCAGCGCAAACACCGTTACGCCGCAGCTGAAGTGGGTGACAACCAGCACGTACCAGGGGGCGCTGCCCGGTTCGGCAAAGCCCCGCAGCTCGATGGTGACGCAGGTGATGACCAGCAGGATCGCCACCAGCCAGTGCAGGCGAATTTGCCACGGCATGTAGGTGTTCTGCACCGGGTTACCTTTTGATGTTAAAGGGTCTGTGCGCCGATGGTAACGAAATGTTACATCGGAGGAAAGCGCGTGCGCGCAATTTAGGCAAAACGCCAGCTTCAACTCACTTATTAAGCTATTGGCTTAGTGGGATATGCGCCTGGCGATAGGTGAGCGTCGCAAGTTATGAAGCTAATAAACGATAGGTTCAGAGGCTGGCAGCTTATTAAGCGATGAAGCGGATTACGCCGCAGCCCTCGCTGCGGCGCCTGAGATCAGTTCAATTTGGCCTTGGCGAAATCGCTGCCGTTCACGTCCACCACGTAGCCGCTCAGGTTGCTGCGGGTGGCGTAGAACACTTTGCCGGTGGCCAGCGGCAGCCACGGCGCCTGTTTGGCGAAGATCACCTGCGCCTGTTGATACAGCTTGGCGCGCGCCTGTGGCTGGTTCTCCTGGATCGCCTGCTGGATCAGCCGGTCGTAATCCTTATCGCACCAGCGCGCCACATTGGCGCCGCTCTGCACGCCGGCGCAGCCGAGCAGGGTGGCGAAGTTGTCCGGATCGCCATTGTCCGATACCCAGCCGTACAGCGCGCTCTGTTGCTCGCCTTTGCGCAGCCCGGCCAGATACTGGCCCCACTCCCAGGTGACGATCTTGGCCTTCACGCCCACCTTCGCCCAGTCGCTCTGGATCATCTCGGCGATGCGTTTCGAGTTCGGGTTGTAAGGGCGCTGTACCGGCATCGACCAAATGTCGGTTTCAAAGCCCTGTTCCAGCCCGGCCTGCTTCAGCAGCTCGCGCGCCTTCTGCGGATCGTAGGCGTACTCCGGCAGTGTGTCGTTGTAGCCCAGCATGCCCGGCGGCAGCAGCGAATTGGCCGGCGTGCCGCTGTCTTTGAACACCGCGGCGACGATCGCTTTCTTGTCTACCGCGTAGCTCAGCGCCTGGCGCACCAGCAGGTTGTCGAACGGTTTTTTCTGGGTGTTGAACGCCAGATAGCCGACGTTCAGCCCGGTAATGTCGTGCAGCTGCAGGTTGCCGTCGGCCTTGATGGCGGCGAACTGTTCCGGCAGCGGCGCGGGGATGATCTGGCATTCGTTGGTTTTCAGCTTGGCCAGCCGGGTTTGCGGATCCGGCGTAATCGAGAAGATCAGGTGCTTGCTGGCCACTTCGCCCTGCCAGTAGTGCGGGTTGGCGGTGTAGCGGATCAGCGAATCCTGCTTGTACTGCTGCAGCGCAAACGGCCCGGTGCCGATCGGCCAGTTGTCGACGTATTCCGGCGTGCCCTTTTTCAGCATCGCGTCGGCGTATTCGGCGGACAGGATCGAGGCGAAATCCATCGCCCAGTCGGCGACGAAGGCGGCGTTGGGCTGGCTCAGCGTGAAGCGCACGTGGTGCTCGTCCACCGCTTCCACCTTGGTGATCAGCTTATCCAGGCCCATGTCGGTGAAGTATTCATAGTTGCCGCCGGAGACCTTGTGATACGGGTTGGCGGGATCCTTCTGCCGCATCACGGTGAACACCACGTCTTCGGCGTTGAAGTCGCGCGTTGGGGTGAAGTATTTGTTGCTGTTGAATTTCACGCCCTGGCGCAGGGTGAAGGTGTAGGTCTTGCCGTCCGGGCTGACGCTCCACTCGGTGGCCAGCGAAGGGGCGGGCGTTTTATCGCTTTCGCGCAGCGTCACCAGGCGGTTGTACAGCACCTGCGAGGTGGCGATAAAGGTCGGCCCGGAGCTGGAGAGCTGCGGGTTGAACGATTCCGGCGAGGCGACGGTGCAGTACACCAGCGCATCGGAAGCGGCCAGCGCGCCGCCCGCCGACAACAGGCCGCAGCCGGCCAGCACCAATCCGGCGATAGGGTGTTTTAAAAACGTCAAGGCAAGATCCTCAGGTGGAATGAGCCGTTACCGGCGAATTGATCTAACTATAGATAACGGATGGCGAGATCGGGAACAAGCGCCTCATCGGTGCATTCTGTGCGCCCCGCGTTGCTTGCCTTTACGGCGCAGATCTACACTGCTGGGAAAACAGTCACTCGCAAGGATTTCCCGATGAGCCACTTTCGTCCTGTCGCCCTCGAACACGCCAGCCGCCTGCTGAACCACGGCCCGACGGTATTGATCACCAGCCGCAGCCGCGACGGCGCCAAACGCAACGTGATGGCCGCCGCCTGGTCGATGCCGGTGGAGTTCAGCCCGCCGCGCATCGCCATTGTGGTGGACAAAGGGGCGCACAGCCGGCAAATGATCGAGGAGAGCGGCGCATTCGGCATTTGCGTGCCGGCGGCCATGTTCATCGACGCCACCTACGCGGTCGGCAGCGTGTCCGGGCTGGATGACGACAAGTTCGCCCGCTTTCACATCGCCGCTGCGCCGAGCGCTACGCTGCAGGTGCCGCTGATCGAACAGGGTTGCGTGGCGTGGCTGGAGTGCCGATTATTGCCGGAAAGCGGCGCGCAGGAAAAATACGACACCTGCTTCGGCGAGGTGTTGAGCGCGGCGGCGGACGAGCGGGTGTTCCAGCAAGGGCGCTGGAACTTCACCGCCGCCAATTCGGATCTGCACACCATTCATCATCTGGGGGCCGGCAACTTCGTGCGCAGCGGCGAGACGCTGCGGGCCAAACCGCTTTAATCGGCTTCGCGCCCGCGGTCGGCATCATAGCGCTCGCGGGCGGCGTCCAGCTCGGGGAAATGGTATTCCGCCCATCGGTCCAGCGCCGTCAGCGTCTCGACCAGCGAGCGGGCGACGGCGCTGAGCCGGTATTCCACATGCGCCTGATTCTTTTCACTGAAATCCAGCCGTTCGAGCAGCCCGTTGCGTTCCAGCTGGCGCAGCGTTTGCGTCAGCACCTTCTGCGAAATGCCGTCGATGCGGCGCAGCAGCTCGCCGTTGCGCATCGGGCGCTGCGCCAGCGCAGGCAGGATCAGCATCACCCACTTGCCGGAAATCAGCGCCAGCGCATCGCGCGCGGAACACTTGCTCGAATAGACGTCGCCGGGATAAGCCATTGGGGGTTACCTTCAGGTGCGTAATTGCCAAGGGGGCGATAAAACCACAGCATAACAGCACCACCTTACAACGGGAGACACAGGATGAACGTGCTGATTGTGCTGGCTCACCCCGAGCCGCATTCTTTCAATGCCCATTTGGCCGAACAGGCGCGGCAGGCCTGGCTGGCGCAGGGGCATCAGGTGAAAACGGTCGATCTGTATCAGGAGGGGTTTGATCCGCGCGAGGGCGCCGGCCACTACCCCAGCAGAAAGCAGGCGGACAGGTTCGATGCGATGCAGGAACAGCGCCATCACTGGACGATCCAGGCGCTGCCGGTGGAGATCCGGCGGCATATTGAGCTGCTGCGCTGGGCGGATACGCTGGTGCTGCAGTTCCCTTTCTGGTGGTTCGGCGCGCCGGCTATCATCAAGGGCTGGATGGATCGGGTGTTCGTTTACGGCGGGATCTACGACAGCCGCCACCGCCATGAGAACGGCGTAATGCGCGGCAAACGGGCGCTGCTGACCGTCACCGCCGGCGCTTCCGCACAGGCCTGCGCGCCGAATGGGCGCGACGGCGACATGCGGCTGATGCTGTGGCCAATCATGCATGCGCTGCACTATATCGGCTTTAGCGTGCTGGAGCCGTTCCTGGTCTATGGCGTGCGCGGCGGGTTGGCGGGTGAAGCTCTGCAGGCGCAAAACGCCGCGTTGGCGCAGGTGACACAGGCGTACCGGGACGGTTTGAACGCGTTTTCCGCCTGGCCGGCGGTGCCGTTCAACCGCAATGAAGATTTTGACGCCGATCTGGCGCTGAAGCCCGGCGCGCCGGTGTACAGCCCGTTCGTGCGGCACTGCGATCCGGCTTAGAACCCGGCCTTCAGCAGTTCCTCGCGCAAATCGTCGATAATCGCCGGTTCGATGTCGGGGAACTGCTGCTGAATATCGGCGATGGCTTCGGCTACGCTGGGGCCGGCGAAAGTGCCGGAGAAGGGCACCAGCGGCAGATTCGCGTCGCTGTCCGGCAGTTCACCGCGGATGGTGCCGGTGATCATGCCCGCTTTTTTTTCCGCCGTGAGGTCGTACTCCCCCACGTTTTTGTCGATCGGTTTCATTGGCCGCCTCGCTGTCGGTGAGTGTTTACCCTGTCTGTTAAAGCATAGTGTTTCAGGCAATGAATACCAATCAATGTATATAATATTAATATAAAACAAAGTGATGCGCGATTTGTCGTTTGACGTTCACCGGGGGCCGGCGCTATGCTCGTGGCGCTAAAGGAACCTTCCTCACTGACAGGGACAGACGACATGAAAAGACTGAAAAGCGCGGCGCTGTTGTTGCCGCTGTTGGCGCTCAGCGCCTGCACTCATCACCTCAGCAGTGCCGAGCAGCATGCCAAACACTACGTTTATCAAACCCGCGACGACTTCGATCCGCAATTCCGCACCGATGTGAACGGCAGCATTAAAAACGCTGTGCCGATGTTCGAACAGTTCTACCAGCAGGGGAAAAAGGATCGCGCGGCGGGCGTGGCGCGCAGCGAGGCGCAGAAAAAGGCCGATTACCTGGCCAGCGCGGAGTTCCAGCAGAACATGGAACACAAAACCATTTTCATCAATCGCGCCTACAGCAGCGCCGACAATCCTAAGCGCCGCCAGGTGCTCTCGCAGGAAGCGGTGGGTGCCTATTGGGACGGCTACGAAGGACGCTGACTTAATCCCTCACAAATAGAAGGTAATAAAAACTGGTCTTCTGGCGGTTATTTGATTATAAAAACCGCCGCTAAGGACGATGTTCATAGATGAAACCAGGAGTGTTTATGTTGGCAAAAGTTAAGCGTTCGTTCGCCGCCGCCGTCGTATTGATGTTGGCGCTGCCCGCGGTTCAGGCCGCGGATTACCGTGCGGGCGAGCAATATACCCGGCTGGATAAGCCGGTGGCCGCCGCGCCGGCGGTGGTGGAGTTCTTCTCCTTCTACTGCGGCCCTTGCTATCAGTTCGCCGAAACCTACCGCGTAGGCGGCACCGTGGCGCAGGCGCTGCCCGCCGGTGAGAAAGTCACCAAATATCACGTCAGCCTGATGGGCAAACTGGGCAATGCGCTGACCGAAGCCTGGGCGGTGGCGACGGTGCTGGGCGTGGAAGACAAGATTGAAGGCGCGATGTTCGACGCGGTGCAGAAACAGCGCGCCGTCAACGGCGCCGACGATATTCAGCGGGTGTTTACGGCGGCCGGCATCGATGCCGCCACCTATGAAAACGCGCGCCACAGCCTGCTGGTCAAAGGATTGATCGCCAAGCAGAACGAAGCGGTGAAAGCGTTCGACGTGCGCGGTACTCCGTCGTTCTACGTGGCAGGCAAATACAAGATAGACAATGCCGGCATGGCCAGCACCAGCGTTGAAGGCTACGCCAAAGAGTACGCGGCGGTGGTGCGCTATCTGTTGGATACGCAGCCTTAAGGCGATGCCTCCCGGCGCCCGATGATCTGTGATCGCGGCGCCAAATCCCCCGCTCGCCATTGATTGTGTGTTAACGGATTGTTATGGTGTTTTTCTGTTCAACGGCGCAGCACCGCTGCTGTTTGAAGGGAGAGATCATGACGGCATTGGCAACGCTCCGGGACGTCGGCTTCGAAGAGTGGCTGGGGAAAATCAACACCGCCTGCGGCCGATTCTGCGCGAAAACGTTGGGGCCCGGCTTCAGCGGGGCGATGCAGGAGTTTCGCGCCCATGCCCTGCGCCTGAGCGTGGTCGACGTGTCTCAGGCCCGGCTGTACCGCACGCCGCGTGAGATCGCCCGCAGCGACGGCGCGCACTTTTTCACCGTCATCCAGCTGCGCGGCAGCGCGTTGATGGAGCAGGGCGATCGCCAAACGCTGCTCTCTCCCGGCGACATGACGCTGATCGATGCCTCACGGCCCAGCAGCTTCACCTTCCAGCGCGATTCGCGCCAAATATCCCTGTTGTTGCCGCGCGGCTGCCTGCCGCTGCCGCCGCCCTGCGCCCAGCGTCTGGGGGCCGAGCTCAGCGCGGTGCGCCTTAGCCGCCAGCTGGTGCTGAGCAGCATGCAGGATCCTCAGCTCGCCGCGGCGGAAAGCGAGGCGGTGCTGAATGCGCTGGCGGCGCTGCTGCGCCCGGCGTTGGCGCTCGAACAGGCGCGCCCAGAGGGACAACAATCGGTCTTCGACAAGGCGCTGGCGTTGATCGACAGGCATATTCAGTCGGCGCAGCTGCGCCCTGAGTGGGTGGCGGCCGAGTTGGGGGTGTCGTTACGCAGCCTGTATCGGCTGTTCGCCCGTCAGGGGCTGGTGGTGGCGCAGTACATCAGGAACCGCAGGCTGGATCTGTGCGCGCAGGCGCTGCGCAGCGCCGCCGGGCAGGAAAAGCTGGCCGGGGTCGGCCTCGACTGGGGCTTCGCCGATCACAGCCATTTCTCGACTGCTTTCAAGCAGCGTTTCGGCATGTCGCCGAGCGAATACCGTCGGCAGTATCAGTAAGTCAGGGCGCGGGCCAGGCCCGCGCCGCTTCACTCAATAGCGGATGCAGACCGATTTCGACTCGGTGTAGGCATCCAGCCAATCCGGGCCGAAATCGCGGCCGCTGCCCGACTGTTTGAACCCGCCGAACGGCATGTTCGGGTCGATCAGCGTATGGGTGTTGACCCACACGGTGCCGGCCTGAATGCGCGGCGTCAGCGCCATCGCCTGCTGCAGGCTGGTGGTCCACAGGCTGGCGGTCAGCCCGAAGTCGGTGTCATTGGCCTTGCTCAGCGCCTCTTCGGCGCTCGCCACACGGATCAGGTTGACCACCGGGCCGAACACTTCCTCGCGCGTCAGGTTCAGCCGATCGTCCGGGTTGATCACCAGCGTCGGCGGAATGTAGAAGCCGTTGGCGTCCGGCCCGGCCGCGCCGCCGATAAGCTCGGCGTTTTTCGCCCGGGCGTCGTCCAGGTAGGCCGCCACCTTGTTGCGGTGCGCGAGCGACACCAGCGGGTTGATTTGCGCGCCGGTATCCATCCCCGGCCCGACCGACAGCGATTTCACCGCCTGTTCGAATCCGGCTACCAGCCGATCATAAATCGGCGCTTCAATATAAATTCGCGAGCTGGCGGCGCACACCTGCCCTTGGTTGAGGAAACTGCCGAGCATCAGGCCTTCGATCACCTGCTGCGGATCGGCATCTTTCAGCACGATGGCCGGGTTTTTGCCGCCCAGCTCCAGCGTCACGCGGGTCAGGCGATCCGCCGCCGCGCGCGCGATGCTTTTGCCCACCGGGGTGGAGCCGGTAAAGCTGACTTTGGCGATCAGCGGATGTTCGGTCAGCGCCTTGCCGCACACGGTGCCGCGGCCGGTGACCACGTTGAACACGCCCGGCGGCACGCCGGCTTCGCTCGCCAGTTCGGCGATGCGCAGCAGGGTGAGCGGGGTGGTTTCCGACGGCTTGATGACGATGGAGCAGCCCGCCGCCAGCGCCGGCATCACTTTCCACATGCCGATCATCAGCGGGAAGTTCCAGGGCACGATGCCGGCGACCACGCCGATCGGCTCTTTGCGGGTATAAACCTGATATTTGGCGCCCGGCGGCATCGGAATGGAGACGTCCAGCGTCTGGCCGGTGATTTTGGTCGCCAGCCCGGCGGTGTAACGCATCCAGTTCAGGGTGCTGCCGACTTCGAAAGCGCGGGCGATGTTGATGGATTTGCCCTGCTCCAGGGTTTCGAGCTGCGCCAGCTCTTCGGCGTGCTGCTCCACCAGATCGGCGAAGCGCAGCAGGATGCGTTCGCGCTCTACCGGCAGACGCTGCGCCCAGACGCCTTCGCTGAAGGCTTTGTGGGCGGACTGCACCGCCAGCGCGACGTCGTGTTCGTTGGCGTCGGCGGTGGTGGCGATCTGCTGCCCATTGGCGGGGTTATACACCGCCAGGCGGCCTTCCGCGGCGGACGCGCGCCACTGGCCGTCGATATACAGCCCATGCTGACGATCGAGAAAACGCGACACGCTATCCAGCACGGCTACGGTATTGTCAGACATACATCCTCCGATCAGGCTCATCAGGTTATCGTTAACCCTGAGAGTCTAGATCAGCGGTAAAGCGGCGGCTTTGCTCTGCCTGACATTCGGTTTGTCCTGCGTGTCATTTTGCCGTGACGGAACAGTAAACCGCGGCCGGCGGGCGCCGGCCGGGAGGGATCACGAGCTCAGGGTCGCCAGACGGGTGGCGAAACCGAGGAACAGCAGGCCGATCAGGCCGTTGCCGAGCTTCGCCAGGCCTTTCTTGTGGTTGAAGAAATGCGCCAGCATCGCGCCGGAGAAGATCAGCGTGCTCATGTAGATAAAGCTGACGGCTTCGAGGATCAGCGCCAGAATGGTGAACGACAGCCCGGTGTGCGCGTAGTTGAAGTCGATGAACTGCACGAAGAACGACACGTAAAACAGAATAGCTTTCGGGTTGGTCAGGCTCAGCGTCAGCGACTTGCGCAGAATGCTGTGGCCGCCTTCAATTTGCTGCTGTTGCGCCTGCGCCTGCTGCACGAAGGTGGCGTAGAGGATTTTTGCGCCGAGGAACAGCAGGTAAATCGCGCCGAGAAAACGTACCAGGGTAAACAGGAACGGCGTGGTGCGGATCAGCGAAGCCACGCCGATATAGGCGCAGAAGATCAGGATCGCATCGCCGATAAACACGCCCAGCGCCGCGGTATAGCCGGCGCGCACGCCGCGCGATACGCCGGTTTTCAGCACGTACAGCGTATTCGGCCCCGGCAGAATGATGATGAAGACCACCCCGGCCAAATAGGTCCATAAATTCAGGACGCCAAAACTCTCTAACACAATAACCTCTCCATGCGCGCAACTAACAGGCAGAAACACTGGCCACGCCCGTGGCCGGCCGCGATCCTAACGCCGTGCAACCGGGTTGGCAACGTAATAAACTTCATGTTGTTGGTTAAAAATTGTCGAAACATTGTTGAAAACGTTGGCATCGAATTAAAAAGCAAGAGTCGGCGTGTTTCGCCAATGGCCCGTCACTATGCTGGTTAACATCGAAACCGCAGTGAGGAACGGATGATGAAAAACGTAATCGACAGCGCCGATCCGCGCTGGCTGGCGATCGTCAGCCGCGACAAGCACGCCGACGGCCGCTTTATCTACGCGGTGAAAACCACCGGCGTGTATTGCTCTCCTTCCTGCCCGTCACGCCAGCCGAATCGGCAAAACGTGGAGCTGTTCGACGATGCGGAGCAGGCGGAGGCGGCGGGTTATCGGCCCTGCAAACGCTGCCGGCAAGGGCTGACGCCGCTGACGGAACAGCATGCGCGGCAGATAGCCGCGGCCTGCCGCTATATCGAACGGGCGGAAAAAGCGCCGTCGCTGCAGACGCTGGCGCGCCACGTCGGGTTGAGCCAATACCATTTCCACCGGCTGTTCAAAGCGATCACCGGCCTGACGCCGAAAGGCTACGCCGATGCGCAGCGCAGCCAGCGCTTGCGCGCCGGTCTTACACAGCGGGAAACGGTGACCGACGCGATCTTCGACGCCGGCTATGGCGCCAATGGCCGCTTCTACCAGCAGGCCAACGCCGCGCTGGGCATGACGCCGAAGGCCTATCGGGCGGGCGGCAAAGGCATGCGCATCCATTTCGCCGTCGGGCGCTGTTCGCTGGGCGAGATCCTGGCGGCGCAGAGCGAGGTGGGCATCTGCGCTATTCTGCTGGGGGACGATGCGCAGCAGCTGGTGCAGGATCTGCAGGACAAATTCCCCAACGCCGAGCTGATCGGCGGCGATGCGCAGTATGAAGCGCTGATGGCGCAGGTGGTGGGCCTGATTGAAGCGCCGGAGAACGGGCTGGCGCTGCCGCTGGATATTCGCGGCACCGCGTTTCAACAGCGAGTCTGGCGGGCGCTGCAGGCGATACCGGTCGGCGAAACCGTCAGCTATGCCGATATCGCCCGGCGCATTGGGGCGCCCAAAGCGGTGCGCGCGGTGGCCGGCGCCTGCGCCGCCAACATGCTGGCGGTGGCGATCCCCTGCCACCGGGTGGTGCGCAACGACGGCGCCTTGTCCGGCTATCGCTGGGGCGTCGAGCGCAAGAAAGCCTTGCTGGAAAAAGAGGCGCAGCGATGAGCGGCGGGCTGGCGGCTCGGCTGGCCGAATTGGACTGGGCGGCGATCGAGCGCGAACTCGATGCGCAGGGCTGCGCGCGGCTGCCCGGCGTGCTCAGCCAAGAGCTGTGCCGCGAGCTGACAGCGCTCTACCCGCAGGATGCGCACTTCCGCAGCCGCATCGTAATGGCGAAGCACGGTTTTGGCCGCGGCGAGTACCGCTATTTCGCCTATCCGCTGCCGTCGCCGGTGGCCGAGGCGCGCAGCCTGATGTATGCACGGCTGGCGCCGGTGGCCAACCGCTGGAACGCCTTGTTGGGCCTGGCGGCGCGCTATCCCGCCGAACACGAAGCCTACCTGGCCGAATGCCACCGGGCCGGCCAACGGCGGCCGACGCCGCTGCTGTTGCGCTACGAAACAGGGGATTACAACTGCCTGCATCAGGATCTGTACGGCGAGCGGGTGTTTCCGCTGCAGGTGGCGTTTTTGCTCTCCGTCCCCGAACGGGATTTCACCGGCGGCGAATTTGTGCTGACCGAACAGCGGCCGCGGATGCAGAGCCGGCCGGAGGTGGTGCCACTGCAGCAGGGCGACGCGGTGGTGTTCGCCGTGCATCACCGGCCGGTGGCGGGAATGAAAGGTTACTATCGGGTCAATCTGCGCCACGGCGTCAGCCGGATACGCACCGGCCAACGCCATACGCTAGGGGTGATCTTTCACGACGCGCTATAGCTTGCGCGCCAGCAGGGTGGCGAAGCGCAGCGAGATGCGGTTGCCGTTGGCGTCGGTCTTATGCAGTTGGCCGACGTCTTCGTTGTATTTGAGGATTTCCCAGTCGCGATAATAATGCTTCAGCTCACCCGGGCTGAAGGTGAACGGGAACGGCAGCGGGCAGGGATAATCTTCGGTATCCATCGCCGCCACGATCAGGTTATGGCCGCCGCGCACGGTGCTGTCCTGCATGTTTTGCACGATATGCGGGATTTGCTGCCGCTCGAGGAACATCAACACCACGGTGGACAGGATGAAGTCATATTCGCCGCTGAAGCGGTGAGTATTGAGATCCTGCACCCCGGCGCGCAGGCGGGTCAGCTGCTCGGCGTCGACGATCTGGTTGAGGCGAGCTATCGACGGCGCGTGCTTGTCCCAGGCGGTGACGTCGAAACCTTTCAGATTGAGATAGAGCGAATTGCGGCCGCCGCCGCAGCCCAGATCCAGCGCCTTGCCCGGCGCGATGCGCGCCGCCGCCTCGATCACTTCGGAGTGGGTGCGCGTCAGTTCGTATTTCTTGTGGTAGTAATCTTCCGGCGTGCAGTAAAACGCCAGCCGGCAGGTCATGTCGTCCGAGAAGGAAACGATGCGATGCCACTGCTGCGGCGCGATAAACGGCGGCTGGCTTTCGGGGCTGAACTGCCAGGTTTCGGTGGTGGCGCCGTCTTCGGTCATCATGGCGAACGTCAGGTTGCCGCTCAGCACGGTGAGCTTCGCCCAGGTGCCGCTCTGGGTGTTGTGGCGCTGGCGGAAGGCTTCCGGCAGCGTATCGCTGTTCCATTCCGGCAGGGTTTTATAGCAAAGCAACTGCTGCTCCATAGGGGGCTCCTCTGGCTGGGTGAGCAAAGTGATTTATATGATGTATATAAAATACATCTTTATGCGTCATTTGAAAATCCCGAGCTTCGATAACCTATTGCTACAAACGGCGGCGCATACGGGTGGTGACCGCATCGAAACCTAACTTGGAATACAGGCGTGCGGCCGTCGGATTATCGTTGAACACCGTCAGTTCGGCATATTCCGCCCCCTGTGCTCTCGCCGCGTCCAGCACCGCGTTTAGTACCCGTTCGCCATAACCTTTGCCACGCCAGGCGTGTGTCACTTCAAAATCATAGATAAACAGCTGCTTACCGAAGGTTCGTTGCTCAATGGCGTACCAGACGGTGGCGATGCTGTCCTCGACATTCGGCAGTCTCGCGCATACCAACCGTTGATCGGGCATCGCCAGCCCTCGTTTGAAATTGGCTTCGGCCTCGATCAACGCGTGTTCCTGGCTGAGCTGAAACGAACGCGCCAAATCGTCTGCGTAAGCCTTTACCCCGTATTTACGGTAGTGATCCAGTTCCTGCGTCGTCATTTCTTTGAGTTCGATCATTTTGTTCTCCCTGCGTTGTTGGGTATTTCCCGGCCCACCTGTGCGGCGGAACGGGTATATTTATACTGGATTGTGCGCGGCGGCTGGGCTAATTTCAGTGCTGTTCATGTCATCACGTTCAGGGAAAAGATGCCGATACCTCGTTTATTCCACCCGATGCCCTTCCGTTGGCTGAGCCTGGCCGCGCTGCTGGCGCTGGCGGGCTGTACCAGCAAGACCACCACCACGGCGCCGGCGGCGCGTCCCGCCGACGTCAAAGCCCGACTGATGACGCTGATCCCGGCCAACGCCGGCGATCGTCAGGGCTGGGCCACCGATATTACCGCCGCCTTTGCCGCGCAGGGCATCGAACCGAGCGATGAGAACCTGTGTTCGGTGCTGGCGGTGACCGAACAAGAGTCGACGTTCCAGGCTAACCCGCAGGTGCCGGGGCTGCCGAAGATCGCCTGGAAAGAGATCGACCGCCGCGCCGATCAGATGCACATCCCGAACTTTTTGGTGCATACCGCGTTGAAGATCTCGTCGTCGAACGGCCAGAGCTACAGCGAGCGTCTGGATAAGGTGCGCACGGAGAAGGATCTGAGCGATATCTTCGATGACATGATCGACCGCGTGCCGATGGGACAGAAACTGTTCGGCCATTTGAACCCGGTACATACCGGCGGCCCGATGCAGGTGAGCATCGCCTTCGCCGAGGCGCACGCCAAAGGGTATCCTTATCCGGTCGACGGCTCGATTCGCCGCGAAGTTTTCAGCCGGCGCGGCGGTATGTACTTCGGCATTATGCATTTGCTGGGGTACCCGGCCGATTACAGCCGGCCGATTTACCGCTTTGCCGACTTCAACGCCGGCTGGTACGCCAGCCGCAACGCGGCGTTCCAAAACGCGGTCAGCCGGGCGAGCGCCATTCCGCTGGCGCTGGACGGCGATCTGATCGACTTCAGCAGCGACAAGCCCGGCTCGACCGAGCTGGCGGTGCGCACGCTCGGCAAGCGCCTGAACATGAGCGACAGCGCCATTCGCCGGGCGCTTGAGAAAGGCGATACGGCTGACTTTGCCGATACCGACCTGTATAAGAAGGTCTTTGCGTTGGCGGGCGGCAAGCTGCCGCGTGAGATGCTGCCGGGCATTCAGCTGGAAAGCCCGAAAATCACCCGCAAGCTGACCACCGCCTGGTTCGCCAAGCGGGTGGATGAACGCCGCCAGCGTTGCATGGCGCGCGCCGGCGGGTAACGGCATGAAAAACGCCGCCGGCAGCCTGAACCACCGGCGGCGCGATCATCGCGTCTCAGGCGCTGCGGCGCGGGTTGGTCAGGCCGAAGTTAAAGCTGTTGCAGCGATTACAGAACTCTTTCATCACTGGCGGCGTGTCCATCATCGGCACTTTCACCTCGATAAACGCCAGCCGATCCTGCCGCGAGGCGTGTTCCAGGGCCATTTCCAACTGTTGTGTGGTTTCCACCGCCACGCTGAACGGCTGCGCCTGGGTATTCAATACCGCCGGCAGTTTGGCGTAGTCCCACGGGCTGATGTCGTTGTAGGACGAGTTTTCGCCGAGGATATAGCGTTCGATGGTGTAACCGTCATTGTTGATCAGGAAGATGATCGGTTTTTGTTCACAGCGCAGCAGGGTGGACACTTCCTGCGCGGTAAGCTGGAAGGAGCCGTCGCCGATGAACAGCAGGTGACGGCGTTCAGGAGCCGCCATCAGGGTGCCGAGCAGCGCCGGCAGGGTATAACCGATCGAGCCCCAAATCGGTTGGTTGACCACCTTGACGCCGCCCGGCATGCGCATGCCGCCGATGGCCGCGCCCGAGGTGCCGTTTTCCACCACCACCACATCATCCGCCTGAATGAAGCGTTGGATCCGCCGCCACAGATAGGCCTGGTCGAGAGGCGCGTCGCTCGGCGTCGCCAGCTTGTCACGCGGATCGGCCAGCGGTGATAAAGGCTGCGCCGGCGCGTCTTCGCTCAGATCCAACAGCGCCTGCAGCAGATCCGCCGTCGACACCGCCGGGTAGGAAGTCTTGTCCAGCGTCATCGAGAACGGCTGAATATCTACCTGAGCGGCGGCGGGAATTTGCTGCGAGAAATAGCCGGTGGTGGAGTCCACCAGACGCACGCCGAAACTCAGCACGCAGTCCGAGTGGGCCATGCGTTCATAGAGTTCGGGGCGCGATAGGTTGCCGCTGTAGCCGCCCATCCAACCGGCGGTATCTTCCGGAATAATGCATTTGGCGGTTGGCATATTGGTCAGCGGAATGGCAAAGCGGTGAGCGACGGCGATAACCTGCTGCTGCAACCGATAACGATCCACCATTTGGTCGACCAATATGATCGGGCGCTGTGCGCGTTTTATTTTGGTTAACAGCGCCATCGCCGCTAATTGCACATTGTATTTATCGCTCGCCGGCAACTGCGGCGGTGCTGCGGCTGCGGCAACTTCAATTTCGACATCGCAAATATCAGACGGCAGCTGTAAATATACCGGTTTCTTCTCTATCCAGGCGCGAGAAATAACGCGTGGAATTTCCTGAGCGGCATTTTCCGGCGTGATCAGAGCCTGAGCGACGGTGAATTGTTTAAAGCAGTTCATGACGTTGTCGAAATTGCCGTCGCCCAGGGTATGGTGCAATAGCTGATGATTCTTCATCGCGTGCAGCGGCGGCGTGCCGGCGATGCAGACCACAGGTGAAGATTCGGCATAGGCGCCGGCGATGCCGGACAACGCGGCCAGATCGCCGACGCCGTAGGTGACGATCAGCGCGCCGGCGCCTTTCATCCGTGCGTAGCCGTCAGCGGCGTAGGAGGCGTTCAATTCATTGCAGTTGCCGACAAATGTCAGCCGTTCGTCGCTTTCCAACAGCTCCAGCAGGCTGAGGTTATAGTCGCCGGGCACGCCGTAAATACGATCGACGCTCAGGGCATGAAGCTGTTGCAGAATGAATGACCCGATAGTTATTTTCATTGATTGCTCCGGATTATTTATCTTTATTTTGTCAGGCGAAAATCAGCAAAAATAAATTGCTGGCGATGTTGTGTCGTTAGCATTAACAGTTATTTAAAGTCTCGGCTTGTTCAAGATAAGGAGGGCGGCCGGTGAATAGGCGGTTTGTATTCGGCGCTTTACGCGAATGAGTAATACATAAAAAGTAGGGTTATTGGATTTTGGGAAGAGACGGTATTTTTCATTGACGGTATATCGGCAGAGAAGCGGCGGCGCATTGGCATTTATCGTGATGCAGGGCGAGACATCCGGTACTTTTGACGCCGCGTTAAATCCCATCGGGTGGCGTAACGCTTTTTGCCTGGGAAAGAAAAGCAGAACCTGGCGTAAAGGGGGATTTTGGTGATCCGCCGCACGCTTATTTCATGAAACCACTCTGTAACTAATAAAAAACAAAAAATTAACAATGAGGTTTTTTTATTCGGTCATGGTTGTCAGTTTTGCTTTACAGATGCCGCAATGCGCGCCGCGTCGGGCTGGTGTAAAAATGGGCCGTCACGGGCGTTAATATAACGTGGCGGTCATCACATTCTGTGGGAAGTGATACGTAAACTTTTCTCTACGTGTGCACGGATGGCGTATACCTACCAGAGGGGATCATGTCCCATTAGCGCTGGCCTGAGAGGGGGAAGTGTGATGAAAGGCTATCGACATATTTTGGTACTGATTCATAACGAGCGTGATGGGCTGCCGTTGCTGAGTCAAGCGGCGGCGATGGTGCGCGGGCAGCCAATCGCCCTCACTGTCGGCCATCTTAACGCCGACTATGCGGAACTGGAGTACGGCAGCGATGCGTTAATCAAGGATCGCCAGGCGCAGGAAGTGATCGCCGCCAAGGCGATGCTGAGCCGGTTGGTGAGCGCCGTCGATGTGCCGGTCGCGGTCAAGGAGATTGTCACCATAAGGCGCTTTAAGGACGTGAGCGATTTTATTCACCAGGCCGGCATCGATCTGGTGGTGGTCGGGCACCAAAACCGCCTGTTCGGCCTCTATTCCTCTTATTCCCTGGCGTTTGTGAACCGTCTCGATGTCGATGTGTTGGTCAAGCACCTTGCTCGCGAGTCGCGTGCGACAAAGCGGACTTTTCCCACGGTTTTGCCGCCCGAAAGGCGATAGCATGCGGATATCGGTACGGTCTGTCATGAATTATTGGGCATTTTCCGGTGCTAAACTTAACCAAAGCACAACGGGCGTTGGATAAATTAGATACGGCTTGATCTTGCCCAAGCTATCGGTAAAAATCTGCGGCCGTATTTTTACAGGAGCTTTACGATGTTTCTAAAACGGACTCTTTTGGCGTGTTCTCTGGCGTTGATATTTCCTGCACTGCCTTCTTACGCTGAGGTTGGTGCAGAAAGTGGCAATGCCGCACAGGCTGAAAAACCGGGTTTATGGCAGCGTTTTACCGATAACGTGGCGGAGACCTGGAACAACTCGCCTAACCACGATCTCTATATCCCGGCCATCACCTGGCACAACCGTTGGACTTATGATGATGAGCATATCGATAAGTACAACGAACGCCCGTGGGGCGCCGGTTACGGCATCTCCCGCTACGACAGCGACGGTGACTGGCACGGCATCTATATCATGGCGTTCAAGGACTCCTTCAACAAATGGGAGCCGATCGGCGGTTACGCCTACGAGAAGATCTGGCGCCCGCTGGATGACAAGGATTTTCGCCTGGGGCTGGGCTTCACCGCCAGCGTCACCGCGCGCGACAACTGGAATTACATCCCTATTCCGGCGCCGCTGCCGCTGGCCTCTATCGGCTATCAGCGGCTGACGTTCCAGGCGACCTACATTCCCGGCACCTATAACAACGGCAACGTGTTCTTCGCCTGGCTGCGCTGGCAGTTCTAAACTTCCTGAATTCCGAAAAACGGCGCGGCGGCGAGATAAAAGGAACTTGTCGCCGCCGACGGCGTCGGAAGGGTATCCCGGCGCGCTGCGCCGATTGCATGCCGTTATGACAGGAGTTTCACCACTATGATCACCAAACATCGTTTATTGCTGGCTTTGGCGCTGTCCGCTACCCTGGCCAGCGGTGCCTCCCAGGCCGCCGGGCTGATGGATTCCCTCAGCAGCGCAGCGGGCGAACTGAGCAAGTCGGGCGGCGACAGCAGCGGCGGCATGTCGCTCTCCTCGTTGACCGGCCTGCTGAACGGCGGCGACAAGGCGTTGAGCTCCAGCAGCATGACCAATGCCGCCGGTATCCTGCAGTACTGCGTGAAAAACAATGTGCTGTCGGCTAACGGCGCCGAAGGGGTGAAAGATCAGCTGCTCAGCAAGCTGGGCATCACCAGCACCGAAAACGCCAAGAGCCAGGATTATCAGCAGGGCCTGGGCGGCTTGCTGCAGACCGGCGAAGGCAAGAGTCTGGATCTGAACAGCCTGGGCACCTCGCAGATCACCGAGAAGGTGAAGCAAAAAGCCTGCGATCTGGTGCTGAAACAGGGCAAATCCTTTATTTCATGATGAGCGAACGGCGGAGCGCTCCGCCGTTCGTTTTTGCATAAGCTGAAAAAATGAAAAAAACGTTGATGCTTTCCCTGCTGGCAGGGATGACGATGTTGCAGGGGTGTTCCGTGAAATCCAATGAGGCGCCGCCACCGCCGCAGGTGAAACCGATCGGCATGGCGAACCCGGCCGACGTGTACTGCACCCAAATCGGCGGCAAGTTGAACGCCAAAGAGAATGCGGCAGGCCAGTATTCCACCTGTACCTTGCCGAGTGGGCAGGAAATTGAAAGCTGGGAACTGTTCCGCCGCGATCATCCGGTGAAAAAGTAACCCTATGCGGCGCCGGCTCTTCCGCCCGGCGCCCGATCAGAATTGGCGATCGCCTATCGGCTGCAGCTGCAGGCTGCCATCCTTCTGTGGCGTCAGCGGCATGCGCCAATCGCGCTGTTTATCCAGGTTGAACGGCCGGGAGCGGAACATGCAGCCGGTCTTGATGTTCTTGATTTTCATCACGTGTTCCGCGTCCGCATTGATTTTTACCTCGAAGCTGCCGGCGGGCGGAATAAAGACTTCCGCCAGCTGTTGCGGCGCCGCCGGCGTTTCCAGTTTGACCAGCACCGCGAAATCGTTGCCCTGATTATCCAGCGTCAGCCGATGCAGGCCGGATGCGGGCAGCCGCGTCGGCTGATGCAGATAACCGGCTGAGGCGGGCCACGGCTGGCCGGCATTGTCGTGCAACGGCCCACCGCACTGTTCGCGCGCCTCTCGCAGCGGCATTTCGCGCTTGATTGCGCGATTGTAATCGGCGGGGGCGGCGAGGCTGAATTCGTCGTCATATTGGTGGGCGTGCAGATAGCGCTTGGCGCCGAGCACCCCAACGGCGACCAGCATGAAGAACAAAAATATCCTCAGGCGATTTTTGAAAATCAGTCCGAACAGCTTCCCGGGGAGTTGAAACAGCCACCTTGCGATCGTCAATAACATTGTTTTCCCTTAGCGCCCAAGCCGTTACGTCTGCGGTAACTTCGCTTGCCTCAGTATAGCCAACATCCCGCAGGCGAAAATCCTGCCCGGCGATTTTTCTTCCGCCCTGGATTGTACGTTTTTGTTTGTTTGTGTACATTTATGATCACTTTTAGCGTCACCGGATTGACATGATGTCCAAACTGTTACCGAATGAGCGTCACCAGGCCATTCTTGACACGCTCCGCCAACAGGGGCGGGTGCTGGCCCTGGAGATGGCGCAGCGGCTGAACACCACCGAAGCGACCATCCGCCGCGATCTGCGCCAGCTGGCGGCGCAGAACCTGTGCAAACGCATCTATGGCGGCGCGCTGGCGCCGACGCCGGCCGAGGGGCCCGTTGCGACGCGCATTGCGCTCAGCGGTGACGAGAAGCTGGCGCTGGCGCAAACCGCGCTGGGGGTGATCGGTGAAGAACAGCTGATCTTCCTCGACGCCGGCAGCACCCACCTGTATCTGGCGGATCTGTTGCCGCGCGATCGGCGTTTAACGGTGGTGACCAATGCATTGAGCATCGCCGGCAAAATGCTGGAGCGGCCGGGGATCCGCACCATCCTGATCGGTGGCGAGTTGGATGCGCAGGTCGGCGGCTGCGTGGACGCCAAGGCCGCGGAAGAAATCGACGGTTTCCATTTCGATTTGGTGTTCACCGGCATTTGCGCCTACGACCCGGCCGGCGGCTTCTCCGCGTTGAGCTACCAGGACGCCACCTTCAAAAAGCGGCTGTTGACGCGCGCCGGCAGCGTGGCGGTGCTGTGCACCCGCGACAAGCTCAATACCTACGCCCCGTACCCCTTCCTGCCCGCCGGGCGGGTGGATCATCTGGTGACGGCGCGCGGCGCGCACCCGCAGCTTGAGCTGCAGGTGGCGCAGGGCGGCGGCCAGGTTTGGCACAGCGATTTACCGACCGGAGAATGATGATGAAAATAGCCCATGTTGCTCTGTGGACCCGTGACATCGACGCGCAGCTGGCGTTCTGGCAGCGCTATTTCAACGGTGCAGCGGGGGAGGAGTACGTCAGCCGCAACCGGCCGGGGTTCGTTTCCCGCTTCGTCAGCCTGGCGGCAGGGCCGACGCTGGAGATCATGCGCGTGCCGACGTTGCTGCCGGCGCAGGCGCAGGAGGAGCGGGTCGGTTGGGCGCACATCGCGCTGTCGCTGGGGGATGAGCGGCAGGTCGATCGGTTGGCGCAGCGCGCGCAGCAGGAGGGCATTTTGCTGTCCGCGCCGCGCTGGACCGGCGACGGTTTCTACGAGGCCGTCATTCGCGATCCAGACGGCAATGCGATCGAAATCACCGCCTGATCACTCTTCTTCAATGCTGGCGAACTGCTCGCCCAGATAGTCGAGCAGCAGCCGCACCGCCGGGAGCAGGCCGCGGCGCGACGGGTAAACCGCATGCACCACGCCGCCCTGCGGCTGCCAGCCCGGCAACAGTTGCACCAGCTCGCCGCGCAGCATGTCGTCGCGCATCATCATCGCCGGCAACTGGACGATGCCGGCGCCGGCGATGGCGGCGGTGCGCAGCATCAGCATGTCGTCGGTGACCAGCCGCGGCGTGTGCTCCCACTCCACCCGTTCACCCTGCGGGCCGGTCAGCCGCCATTGGTGCTGACCGCGCGCCGGGCCGAGATCGAGCGTCGGGTATTTACGCAGGTCTTCCGGCGTGTGCGCCGGCCCGAGGGTGCGCACCAGCGCCGGGCTGGCGGCGACGCACCAGGTGCGCTGCGCCAGGATTTTCAGCACCAGATCGCTGTCCTCCAGCGGCGGCGGCCGCACGCGGATCGCCAGATCCAATCCTTCCCCCACCACGTCCACCCGGCGGTTGGTGGCCTCCAGATGCACCGTCACCTTGGGATAATCGGCCATAAAGGCCGCCACCATGCTGCCGACGCGAGTGTGCAGGATCGCCACCGGGCAGGACATGCGCACCGTGCCGCAGGGCTCGGCGCGCGTCTGTTCGATCGCCTGCTGCGCCGCTTCCGCTTCCACCAGCATCGCCTTGCAGTGCGCGTAATAGGTTTGGCCGACCTCAGTCACCGAGAAGCGCCGCGTCGAACGCTGGATCAGGCGCACGCCCAACCGCTCCTCCAGCAGCGCCACGCGGCGGCTGAGCTTGGATTTGGGAATGCCCAGCGCCCGGCCGGCGGGGGCGAATCCCTGGTGATCGACCACGCTGGCGAAGAAAAACAGATCGTTCAGATCGGTCAGCATCGTATCCCTTATCGTTCTATCAGTAGAACGCTGAGTGTACATCTTGCCTACTACTGCAGCAAACTCCGGCGGATTAAACTTCTGACATCAACTTAAGGCCGTGAGGTCTGAAACGGGAGTTCAAGATGAAAAAAATCCTCGGTATTCACAACAGCCCGGAAGCACATTGGGTCGGTAACGGTTTCCTGGTGAATTCGCTGTTCTCTTATAACGATTTGGGGGCGGAAATGAGCCCGTTCCTGCTGCTGGATCACGCGGCGCCAACCAAATTCCGCTCCGCCTCCGGCACCCGTGGCGTGGGTCAGCACCCGCATCGCGGGTTTGAAACGGTGACCATCGTCTATCAGGGCGAAGTGGAACACCGCGACTCGACCGGCAGCGGCGGGGTGATTGGCCCCGGCGACGTCCAGTGGATGACCGCCGCCTCCGGCATCCTGCACGAAGAGTTCCATTCGCGGGACTTCTCGCGCAAGGGCGGCACCATGGAAATGGTGCAGCTGTGGGTCAACCTGCCGGCCAAGGACAAAATGGCCGAGCCGGGTTACCAGACGCTGTTGAACGCCGATATTCCGGTGGTTCCGCTGGCGGACGGCGCAGGGCAGGTGCGGGTGATCGCCGGTGATTTTGGCGGCCACGCCGGCCCGGCACGCACTTTCAGCCCGCTCAACGTGTGGGACATGAAGCTGAATGCCGGCCATACCACCACGCTGACGGTGAAAGAAGGCCATACGCTGGCGCTGGTGATGCTGCACGGCGCGATCCTGGTCAACGGCGAAGACGTGGTACGTGAAACCCAAATGGTGCGTTTCGACCGGGCGGGGGATTCGATCACCATCGAAGCCAACAACGACGTCGCGCTGCTGGTGCTGAGCGGCGAACCGATCGATGAGCCTATCGTCGGCTACGGCCCGTTCGTCATGAACAGCGACGCGGAAATCCAGCAGGCGTTCCGCGATTTCAACAGCGGCAAGTTCGGCAGCATGAACGCCGAAGCGAGCGCCGGTTGAACTTTGGCGCCTGGGGCGGGCCGTGTTTCCCGGCTCAGGCGCTACACTTAAACCTCAACGCCCCGCCGCAAGGCGGGGCGTTCCATCCGCAACATCAACCCCACAGGAGTAAAACCATGACTGCAAACTACAAGCGCCTCGACAAAGACCAGGCCGCCGTATTGCTGGTGGATCATCAGGCAGGGCTGCTTTCGCTGGTGCGTGATATCGATCCCGATCGGTTTAAAAACAACGTGCTGGCGCTGGGTGATTTAGCGAAGTACTTCAACCTGCCGACCATTCTCACCACCAGTTTCGAAAACGGCCCCAATGGCCCGCTGGTGCCGGAACTGAAAGCCCAATTTCCCGATGCTCCCTTTATTCCGCGCCCCGGCCAGATCAACGCCTGGGACAACGATGACTTCGTCAAAGCGGTAAAAGCCACCGGCCGCAAGCAGCTGATCATCGCCGGCGTAGTGACCGAAGTGTGCGTGGCATTCCCGGCGCTGTCGGCGCTCAATGAAGGTTTCGAGGTCTTTGTGGTGACCGACGCCTCCGGCACCTTCAATGAGCTGACGCGTCAGTCGGCCTGGAGCCGCATGGAAGCCGCCGGTGCGCAGCTGATGACCTGGTTCGGCGTCGCCTGCGAGCTGCACCGTGACTGGCGTAACGATATCGAAGGGCTGGGCACGCTGTTCTCCAACCATATCCCGGACTACCGCAACCTGATGACCAGCTATAACACGCTGACGAACGGTAAGTAACGCGACGACCCTTTACCCAACCTTTCGCCTTTCATCACGTTAGACACGGGATGTAAGCAAAACGCAGTGAGGCGAAAAGGTAGCGAAAAGCGGCTTTCTCATGGGCCGGGGGCGGGGTAGCGTAATCCCGAACCCGGCAAATGAGGCTAATTCAATGAAACAAGCAATCAAGATCCTGGCGCTGCCCTGCATGGGCATGGCGCTATTGTTCAGCGCGAGCGCGATGTCGGCGCCTGAGAAGCCTGCGGCCAACGCGTTGCCGCCTTTGATGGATGCGCCGATGCGCATGCCGCCTTTCCCGGGCGGGCACCCGCCCAAGCCGGGATTCTGCCACGGCGGCGAGCTGTTCTGCGCCACCTCGGCCAGCGACAATCCGGTGGAAACCATCAACAAACTGACGGCGGTAATCCCGGCGGGCAGCGCCAAACATTACGAAGTGCGCGTCGCGGTGGTGGCCGTGCCTGACGCGCCGCCTGCGTCTTAACGAGCCCTGTCATCCCGTCCTGGCCTGGGCGCGCCAGGCGCGTTAGGCTAAGGAGAGCGGTTCTCGGGAGGCGGGATGACCCTTTTATCACAGCTGCCTTATCTCCAGCCCGGCGATCGCGCGCTGTTGTTCGACGGCGAATGCAATCTGTGTCACGGGCTGGTGAGATACCTTATTCGCGCCGATCGGCAGCGGCGCATTCTGTTGGCGACGGTGCAATCCGTCGAAGGGCAGGCGATCCTGCAGGCGCTGGGATTGCCGACCGATCGATTCGATTCCGTGGTCTATGTTGAGCAGGGGCGCTGTTGGCTACGTTCGGCGGCGTTGTTTCAGGCGCTGCGCCAATTGGGATGGCCGTACCGCGCGCTGGCGCTGGCGCGTTACCTGCCGCCGCGACTGGCGGACAAGGTCTATGATGCGGTCGCCGGCAATCGCTACCGGCTGTTTGGCCGCAACGACGGTAGCGGCCTGCCGGGCGCCGATCAGCCCGGGCGTTATCTGTCTCGGCGGCGGGAGCCGCCGGCCTGAGCTTTACGCTTCTTTACCATCCAATCGCTTGAAATATCAGCACTCCAACTCCATATAATGGAACGTTCAACCAACAAGGAGCGCGTATGGGAATCAGTGAAGAAGAGCGCATTCGCCGTTTGACCCAGGAGAAAAACGACATGGGCAATACGGCGAAATGGGTGGCGATCGTTTCCGCCGTGTACTTTGCCTTGATGGTGTTTTACGGCCACCCGACCGGCGTGTTGGCGATGTCGGGCGCGGTGTTCATCGTGTCGACCACGACCTGGCTAAAGAAGCGTCAGAAGGTCAAATCTTATCGCATGGCATTGGCCAAAATCAGCGACGATCAGCCCTGATAGTCGCCGCGCTTTAGTGTGTACACCAGGCTCGGCGCGGCGCCGGGCACGTCATCCAGCGTATCCACCCGCCGCATGCCGATCTTTTCCAGCACTCGCCACGACGCCTGATTCTCCGCTCGCACAATGGCGGAAATTTCCTCCATCGCCAATCCGACAAAACCATATCGCAGCGAAGCCCGCGCCATCTCGGTGGCCAACCCCATGCCCCAGACGCGTGTATCGAATCGATAGCCGAGGTTCACGGTGCGCTGCGCGCCGAGCGGTTTCCAGGACAATCCGCCAAAGCCGATAATCCAATCCGGCCGTTCGCGCAGGGCGATCGCCCAGGAACCGTAACCGTGTTGTTGCCACCCGAAAATCCTCTCTTGCAGCGCCGAGGCGGCCTGCGCTTCGCTGGTGAGCGGGCCGGCGGGATTGAAACGCTGGGTTTGCGGATCGCCGAAGATGGCGTAGAAACGTGCGAGATCCGCCATCACCGGCGGGCGCATCTGCAGGCGTTCGCTGAAAAAAGGGTCTGAAGGAGTAAGGCTCATCATCGTTTCTCCCGGCTGGATAAATGAACAGTGTTCACTGTAGACCAGATTGGTGAAACGGGAAATCCCCCTCTGCGGGTGAGAGGGGGCGAAGGGAATTACAGGAAGGAGTCGTCGTCGTCGCTGTAATCGTCGTCGGCGTAATCCGTGTCGTCCTGATAGCTGGCGTTCTGGAAGCCGTTGTCCTGGTTCAGGAAGCTGCCACCATCGCCGTTGTTGAAGGTATCGAGGTTGTTGGAGGCGTCGAAATTGCGCATTGCGCTGTCGTCCAGCGGCGCCGGGGTTTCCTCGATAATATTTACGATTTCCTGTGGTTGCGAATGGCGGAACATGCCGGTCAGCATGTCGGCCAACACCACGCCGCCAGCGACGCCCGCCGCCGTTTGCAAGGCGCCTCCCAGGAAGCCGCCGGCGCGTGAAGGCGCCGCCTGCTGCGGTTGGGCATAGGCAGGCTGCTGCTGCTGCGCGTAGCCCCCCTGCTGCGCGTTGTTCCAGGCCGCCGTATTTTGCTGCTGTGCCTGATACTGTTCGCGCGGGCTTGGCGTGCGGCTGCCGCCGCCGAACAGACCGGCCAGGAAGCCGCCGCTGCTCTGCTGGCCGTTGGCGGTTTGCTGCAGCTGTGCCACCTGAGCCTCCAGCTCTTTGACCCGCTGATCCATCTGCTTGAGCGCCGCCTCCTGAATAATCATCGCCTGCGCCATGTAATAAGGGGCGGAAGGCTGCTCGCGAATATGCTGGTTGATTTGCTGCTCTGCCTGGAGATCCCGTGGGCCCGTCTTGGTCTCGGCGTCTTTCAGGCGGCCAAACAGACCATCGATAAGGCGTTGTTCTTCGGATTGCATAGGAGTACCTCAGGAGATAAATAACGGTGCTGGATGATCATTATCATCGGTATTAATCACCCTAGCGCGTTTACATGAACCAATAAATAAATGGCGGGTAAACTTGCCTATGAATTTGTTACCAATTGCGGCAGCGGGATGAGCATCACCAGCTTCAAACCGGCGTGTTCTGCCGGGTGGAAGGTCAGTTGGCGATAGCGCAGTGCGCCTTGCCGAGAATGTTCGAACGCTCTTTCGCCGCCTTCGCGCGCCATGACGTCATGTTGCTTCCACCAGTGATTAAAGTCCGCGCTGTTGTGCGTCATGTTGCGCACGAAGGCGCGCATCTCTTCGGTATTTTGATGATGGCTGGTCTCGGCGCGAAACTCGGCCACCACGCGGCGAGCGCGTTCCTCCCAATCGCTGACCAGCGTTTTCGCCAACGGGTGGAAGAACATGAAGTGCAGCAGGTTGGGGCTGTTGGCCACATCCAGCCAGCCGCTGAACAGCGCCGCCGCCTGCGGGTTCCAGGCGACGACGTTCCAGGTCACGTCCAGCAGGTAGCAGGGCACCGTCATCTGGTGCACGCTTTGCAGCACCGCGTCGTTGGCGGTTTCGCGGTGTGTTTCCTGCTCGGGGTCGGCGACGCGCGCGAGGGTAAACAGGTAGTGGCGTTCGGCCGGGCCGAGCCGCAGCGCCTTGGCGATGCGTGCCAGCGTATAGGGGGAAATGGATACCTCGCGGCCCTGTTCGATCCAGGTATACCAGGTGGCGCTGATGCCGCTGATTTGCGCCAGCTCTTCGCGCCGCAGGCCGCTGGTGCGACGGCGCGAGGAGCTGGGCAGGCCGAGCATTTCCGGCGTGATGCGTTCGCGGTGCGCCCGCAGGAACGCGCCGAGGGCCTTTGGCCCGGATAAGGCTTCTGATGTCATAGCGTGGTACCTATTTATACCAGGATAACTGCTCATATTGTACCCGTATAGTAGCCTGATTATAGTAGCCGAAAGCCTTCAGGCACAGGCGCAAGCCGGATAATAACGGGAGCAAACATGAGCATCAGCAACAGCCATAAAAATGCGGTAGACCGGCAGTTCGGCGAGCAGGCCAACGCCTACTTAACCAGCGCGGTACACGCGCAGGGCAAGGATTTGCAACGCCTTGCACAGTTACTGGAGCCGCACGCCGACGCGCGCCTGCTCGATCTGGGCTGCGGCGCCGGGCACGCCAGCTTCACGGCGGCGGCCAGGGTGACGCAGGTGGTGGCCTACGATCTGTCGGCGCAAATGTTGGCGGTGGTGAAGCAGGCGGCGGCGGAAAAAGGCCTGAATAACATTCAGCTGCAGCAGGGCGTGGCCGAGTCTTTACCGTTTGAAGACGCCAGCTTCGATCTGGTCATCAGCCGCTATTCGGCGCACCACTGGCACGACGTCGGCCAGGCGCTGCGCGAGGTCAGGCGGGTACTCAAACCGGGCGGCAGAGCGATCTTTATGGACGTGGTCTCGCCGGGGCATCCGCTGCTGGATATCTACCTGCAAACCGTGGAAGTGCTGCGCGACACCTCGCACGTGCGCAATTATGCGCCGGGCGAGTGGCTGACGTTATTGACCGAAGCCGGGTTGGTGGTGCGTGAGGTGACGTCGGATCGCTTGATGCTGGAGTTCGGCAGCTGGGTGGCGCGCATGCGCACGCCGGCGCATTTCGTTACCGCGATCCGCGCGCTGCAGCAAAGCGTGTCGCAGGAGGTGGCGGCGCATTTCGCCATTCAGCCGGACGGCTCCTTTACCAGCGATATCATGATGTTTGCAGTGACGAAGGGCTGAAAGCAACGGGGCAGCCGATGAAGGCTGCCCCGTGAAACGCGATCGACTGCGATACGCTTATTTTTTGTCTTCCAGCAGGCAGCGGTAGATCAGGCCGCCGATAATGCCGCCGACCAGCGGCACCAGCCAGAACACCCACAGCTGCTGCAGCGCCCAGGTGCCCTGGAAGATCGCTACGCCGGTGCTGCGCGCCGGGTTGACGGAGGTGTTGGTCACCGGGATGCTGATCAGGTGGATCAGCGTCAGCGTCAGGCCGATCGCCAGCGGGGCAAAGCCTGCCGGCGCGCGCTTGTCGGTCACGCCGTGAATAACGATCAGGAAGAAGGCCGTCAGCACCAGCTCAATCACGATCGCGGCTTGCAGAGAATAACCGCCCGGTGAGTGTTCGCCGTAACCGTTGGAAGCGAAGCCGCCTGCGGTGGCGTCGAAACCGGCTTTGCCGCTGGCGATCAAATACAGCACCGCCGCTGCGGCGATACCGCCGATGACCTGAGCGATAACGTAAGGAATCACGTCTTTCGCCGCGAAACGGCCGCCGGCGAATAAGCCGACGGTGACCGCCGGGTTAAAATGCCCGCCGGAAATATGGCCGACGGCATAGGCCATCGTCACCACGGTCAAACCGAAAGCGAGCGCGACGCCGAGGAAACCAATACCCAGCTGTGGGAATGCCGCTGCCAATACTGCGCTACCACAACCACCAAACACCAACCAAAATGTGCCAAAAAATTCAGCAAAAAGTCGCTTTGACATAGATTCCATCCTGCGGAATAGACTAACGGGCGTTAGCACTAAAAACTATAGAACAGCTTTTTGAGTTCATGCAGATATTCTATAGAATTTTCTTAATGCACCTTGAATAACGGCGGTATTAAATCCCTGGTATTTTATTTTGTCTATGAGAAAAACACCGTTTTTCCCCGTGCCGACGTGCGTTTGCCGTTTTTTTTATCTTTACTATAAGAATTTACCCTAAGCAAAATGGCGGGGTATTTTCGGGCGGTTTTTTCCAGCGGTTTTCTCCATTCAATACGCTCAGGTTAATTGCTAATTTCTATTTGCCAGCCAACCTTATTGCTTGTTTTACATTTGACGCAGCGCCTGTTGTCATCTAAGTGTCATGCTAAATTAATATCTTCTTCTGCCTGATAACGCTTCATTCAACCTCGGGTAAAAACATGAGAATAAAATCGCTCTCCCTGCTGTTGGCTTCGCTGTTTCCTGTATTCACCTACGCTGCAGATATTGAGGTGGCGCGTTATGTGGTCGGCTTCCCCGGCGGGGAGCGCGTCGCCTATCAGGGGGCGTTTGCCAAGCATTTCCCGCAGGGGCTGCCGGTGGGGATCGGCTCAGGGCTGTCGTTCAATCGCAAGCAGGGCGACGATCTGGTGCTGACGACGCTGACCGATCGCGGCCCGAATGCTGATGCCCCTGCGGTGGGCAAGCAAGAAGCCAAGATTTTCGCCAATCCGCAATTCACGCCTCTGTTGATGGATATTCGCATCGGCGGCGGCAAGGCCGTGGCCGAGAATGCGCGGCCCTTGCATGACGAAAAAGGGCCGATTAGCGGGCTGCCGCTGCCGAGCGAGCTGATTGGTTCCACGAACGAAGTGGCGTTGAACGACGCGCTGCAACCGCTGTCCGGCGATCGCCGCGGGTTGGATACCGAAGGCATCATCGGTGATGGCAACGGCGGCTATTGGCTGTGTGACGAGTATGGCCCGTTTCTGATCCACGTCGACGACAAAGGCAAAATTCTCGCCAAATATGGCCCAACGCCGCAGGCCGGCGAGCAGGCGGTGGCGAGCGGTTTGCCGAACATCCTGAAGTGGCGCCAGCCTAACCGCGGTTTTGAGGGGCTGACTCGGATGCCGGATGGGCGCATTCTGGCGGCGGTGCAGAGCACGCTGGATGTCGATGGTAAAGGCAAAAACAAGGCGCAGTTTACCCGGCTGGTGAGCTTCGATCCGCGCAGTGGCAAAACTGCGATGTATGGCTATCCCATCGATATCGACCGCTATAAAAAAGCCAAAGACGCCAAGATTGGCGATGTCGTGGCGTTGGACAACCAGCGCATCCTGTTGATTGAACAGGGAACCGGTAAAGATAAGACGATGATCAACAAGATCTATCTGGTGGATCTCGCGCAGGCCAGCGATCTGAGTACGTTTGATGGCCAGGATAAAGCGCTGGAGTTCGACGACGCGCAAGATCTGGCTAAACGCGGCGTGAAGCTGGCGCAGAAACGGGAAGTGGCGGATCTGCGCCAGTTGGGCTGGCGCCAGGAGAAAGCGGAAGGGCTGGCGCTGATCGACGATCGCACGCTGGCGGTGATCAATGACAACGATTTCGGCTTGCAGGCGAAGCTGGTGGATGCGTCGCCAAAGAGCAAAAAAATCGGCGACTACCAGTTGGAGAAAGAAGGGCGGTTGAGCCTCGACGGCGACAAGACCGACGCCCGTATCGAATTGCGCCCTCTGGAGCAGCCGGAGTCGCTGAGCGAGCTCTGGGTGCTCACCTTGCCGCAACCCTTGAAGTGATCGAGAGGGGGCGACAGCGCCCCCGTTCGCTTCAGGCTTCCGCGTGCCGCTGCGGCGCTCTGCCGCGCGAGATGCTCTCCCACACCGCCACCACCACCATGATCAGCGTCGTCAGGCCATTGACCATCAGCAGATCGGTTAAATAGGCGACAGGGGCCAATACCGCCAACGCCAGCAGCCCAACCAGGTGCGACAGCGGGAAGCGGCGATACACCAGCCGTTTATACAGCGCGTTGGCGAACAGGTAGAGC
This sequence comes from Serratia sp. 22278, assembly GCF_052045405.1. Lineage (NCBI taxonomy): Bacteria > Pseudomonadati > Pseudomonadota > Gammaproteobacteria > Enterobacterales > Yersiniaceae > Serratia > Serratia sp. 22278. The sequence continues at coordinate 92,695 of NZ_JBQEOW010000004.1, forward strand.
GCCGGGCCGAGCAGTAGCACCGCCGCCGTGGCGTGTTGGATGCGGCCATCGGGATGGGCGATCACCAGCTCGTTGGCCACGGCGCAGACGATGATGGCACCCACCAGCGCGACGTGCACGTAGTGGAAATAAGCGCCCAGCTGGCCGGGGTTTTCCGCCTGGCTGATGGCGTGGCTGCCTGCTTTGCTGCTGGTGTCGAAGTAAACCCACCACATCGCCAGGCTGCCGAGAAAGGCCACCAGCGAGGCGATGAGCACCGGCAGACTCCAGCTTTCCATCTCGCTCAGGGTGGCGCCGGTGATCAGAATGGTTTCCCCCAGCGCCACGATAACGAACAGCTGGCAGCGCTCCGCCAGATGGTGGCCTTCGATGGTCCATTCGCTGCTGCTGTCCGAGCGCCCCAGCACCGGCAGACGGAAGCCGAACATCGGCGAGACGTATTCGCACAAGACGGCGATCGCCCACAGCGCCAGGCGGGCGTTGCCTTCCTCCAGCCCACCGGCGATCCAGAAGACGGCGGAGATGCACAGCCAGCCGAGGATGCGGCGAAAGTTCTGTTTCAACGGGTGACCAGGCGCCAGCAGGCGCAGCACCGTGACAGAGCGGCCGACCTGAATGGCGACATAGAACAGCGCGAAGATCAGGCCGCGCTCGCCAAACGCCTGTGGCAGCGCGGCGGCGGCGAACAGCCCCAGCAGCATGATCGCGAACAGCAGCAGGCGGATCTGACGGGTATCCGGATTGAACCAGTTGGTGACCCAGGCGGTGTATTGCCAGGCCAGCCAGACGGCGAACCACAGCAGCAGGGTTTCCAGCGCGCCGGTCAGCGTCAGATGATGCAACAGATAGTGGGAGAGTTGGGTCACGGCGAAAACGTAGATCAGATCGAACAGCAGCTCGGAAAATGACACCGAAGCGCCCTGACCGTCACGCACGCGCAGCAGGTTTTGCGACATAAGCGTTCTTCCTTAAAAGGGTAAGCCACAAAATCAGCGTAGCTCAGCGCGCTCCGGTGGGTAAAAAATCTTAAATAGACGCAGCGCGCGTTCTTTCTTTCACCCTGCCTTTAATTGTTCATCAAATAGGGGTAAGGTGAAGCCTATAAAGCCACTCTCGCCTGAAAATACACACCTGCTCTCACTTCCTCCTTATTCTCCTCACAATGATTGATGTTCTTTACGTTGCATGACGTCCGTTTTCATTGGCTGGCGGATAATTAACATCACTGACAACGAGCTAATAAACAAGAACACCTGGAGTCAATCATGAAACTCATCCCAAGCATCGCAGCCGTATTGATCGCCGCCGCTTCCTTCTCCACTTTCGCCGCGCCGCTGTCGTCGGTGAAACAGGTCAACAGCGAGCAGGCCGCCAATCTGCAAAGCATCGGCGTCGTGTCGGTTTCCGGCATTAGCGGCTCACCGCATGATGCCATCACCGCCCTTAAAGAAAAAGCCGCGGCGGACGGCGCCAGCCATTATCGCATTATCGGTCTGGACACCCCCGGGGATTCCAGCAACTGGCGCGGCAATGCGGAAATTTATCGCTAAGCATTGGTTTTTTTACGCTCTGGCCGCGGCAACGCGGCCAATAAAATAAACGGTCGCAATAATTATCTGAATAGTCGGTGTATAAAAGACTTATTCTCAGGTCATTATTACGGCCGTTTTTCTTTGCGTGCCGTTGATGAGGTTGCATTTTATTACAACTGTGTCTGCCGCTTTCGGAATCATGTTAATGATTACTTAAGAAATTCGGCTCACATTGAGGGCTTAACCCAAGGAGGCCTCAATGTTAAATGCGACCCGGCTGCAACTGATGAATCACTTCGCTTACCTGCAGCAATTTATGGCTTCACCGCGCACCGTCGGTACGCTGGCACCTTCTTCCCCGTGGCTGTGTCAGGCGATGCTGAACCAGATTGAATGGACCCGGGCGCTGTCGATCGCGGAACTGGGGGCGGCCGACGGGGTGTTGACCAAACGCATTTTGGGGCGGATGCGCGCCGATGCGGCGCTGGAGGCTTTCGAAATCCAGCCCCATTTCGTGCATCGGCTGCGCGGGATAGACGATCGGCGGCTGCAGGTGATGGGCCATTCGGCGACCCGGATGGCCACGGATTACGACGTGGTGTTTTCCTGCCTGCCTCTGCTGTCGATCCCGGTCAGGATCAGCGTGCGCATTCTTCAGCAGGCCCGGCAGCGGCTGCTGGCGCGCAACGGCACGCTGGTGCTGTTCCAATACAGCCACCTGTCGGAAAAATTGCTGTCCCGCTATTTTCACTGGAGGCGCCTGCGGGTGGTGCGCAACTTCCCGCCGGCGCTGGTGTATGTCTGTACGCCGCGTTAGCTACAGCGTTTTCGCCATCACCACCACGTCTTCGTCATGCTGCCGCCGGCGTTCCAGAGGTTGCCAACCCCAGCCGGCGTACAGCGCTTCCGATTTGTCGGTGATGAGATGCAGAACCGAGTGATGGCGCTGCCGTGCCGCCTCGACGATGGCCATTTCAAGACGGTGGGCGATGCCCTTGCGGCGGTGATCGGGATGCACGAAGACGCCGGCCAGCCACGGGGTGAGATCCTGGCGCTGATGGTCGTCGCTGGGCCACAGGCTGGCCATGCCCACCGGACGATCGCCGTCGATCATCATCAGCGTCAGGTGGTCGTCGCTTGGCCGGCTGCATTGGGCGAAACGCAGCTGGGTGCGCGCCAGCGAACCGCCGCGCTGTGAGCCCCATTGGCCGAAAGCCCAGGCGGCGCACACATCGGCAAACTGCGGGCACTCCGACAGCGGAATGATGCGTTGAGTCATGGCGGTCTCCCGGTTTTTTTGCTGTTTCCCCCTCCTATTTAACCGATTTTTCCGCCATTTTTTTAACTTTTTAAAGCCGCTATTTTAGCGGTTTCACGGTGTTTCACCGCGTGCCCGGCACCGTTTCCCGGATTTCTTTTGGCAATCGCGGCGTGGGATTGCAAGTGCTAATGAGAGTGATTATCATGCGCACACTATTTCCCCCGTTTCGGCTCAATCATGCGCAATTCCCTCATTTTACTGCTGCTTTCCCTGTGGTTCGGCGTGTTCTCCGCCCAGGCGAAGACGGTGACCGATATCACCGGCCGCCAGGTCGCGGTGCCGGACAACCCGCAGCGCATCGTGGTGGGGGAGAGCCGCATGCTGTATACGCTGGCGCTGCTGGAGCCGGGCAACCCGGCGCAGCGCATCATCGGCTGGCCGGCGGATCTGGCGCGCTTTGATGCGCAAAGCTGGCAGCTTTATACGCAGAAGTTTCCCCAGATAGCCCAGATCCCCGTCATCAGCGGCAATAACTTTCGCCAGGTCAACATCGAAAGCCTGCTGCAGCTGAAGCCGGATCTGGTGATCCTGGCGCGCTACGCGCGTGAAGACGGCGACAACGATCGGCTGGTTTCCGCACTGAGCAAGGCCGGCGTGGCGGTGATCTACGTCGATTTGCGCATCGATCTGCTGAACAACACCGTGCCGAGCGTGCGGCTGCTGGGCGAAGTGCTCAACCGCCAGCAGCGCGCCGAGCAATTCATCACGTTTTATCAGCAGCATATGGCGGTGGTTCAGCAACGGCTGGCGGGCTATCAGGGACCGAAGCCCAAAGTGATGCTGCACCTGCATCTGGGGCGGCGCGACACCTGCTGCACCACCGCCGCGCACGGCAATCTCGGCGATCTGCTGACCTTCGCCGGCGGCGACAACATCGCCAACGCCAGCGTCAAAGGGGTGTATGGCGAACTGAACCCGGAAACCATTCTGAGCGCCAATCCTGACGTGTACCTCGCCACCGGCATGGCCGGCCCGCAGGGCAAACGGCTGTCCGATCTGCGCCTCGGGCCGCAGGTCAGCCCACAGGAGGCCGCCGACAGCTTCCGCCGGCTGATCGCCAAACAGCCGATGCTGACCAACCTGCAGGCGGTGAAAAACCACCGCGCCTGGAGCGTCTGGCACAATTTTTACCTCAGCCCGTACCATGTCGTGCTGGTCGAGATGTTCGCCAAAGCGTTTTACCCGGATCTGTTCGCCGACATCAACCCGCAGCAGACCTTCCAACAGTTGTATCAGCAGTTTTTGCCGTTACCTTTTTCAGGGACCTATTGGAGTCAGTTAGATAATGAATAACAACAAGCGCGGCTGGTGGTGCGCATTGCCTTTGGCGGCCTGCGCGACATCGCCGGCGTGGGCGGCGGAAAAAGCCGCGCCGCAGGAAGAGAACCTGGTGGTGGTCGGCCGCAAAGACGCCGACGGCGTGCAGAGCTATCAGCCGTTGACCAGCGTCACCGGCACCCGCAGCGAAACCAACCTGCTGAATGTGCCGCAAGCGATCGACGTGGTGCCGCAACAGGTGATTGCCGATCAGGCTGTCAGCAGCCTGGACGAAGCGCTGTACAACGTCAGCGGCATTACCCAGGCCAACACGCTGGGGGGCACCCAGGACGCGGTAATGAAACGCGGCTTCGGCGACAACCGCGACGGCTCCATTCTGCGCGACGGCGTGCGTTCGGTGCAGGCGCGCAACTTTACGCCGACCACCGAGCGGGTGGAGGTGCTTAAGGGGCCTGCCTCGATGCTGTACGGCATGGGCGAGCCGGGCGGGATGATCAATATGATCACCAAAAAACCCCAGCTGCAGCAGCACACCCACGTGGAAGGTTGGGGCAGCAGCTTCAACGGCGGCGGCGGCCAGCTTGACGTTACCGGGCCGCTCGGCACGTCGGGATTTGCCTATCGGATGATCGTCGATCACGATGAAACCGACTACTGGCGCAACTTTGGCCGCAATCGCCAGACGGTGATCGCGCCCTCGCTGATGTGGTACGGCGAGAACACCACCGTGCGGTTGGCCTATGAACATATGGAATATCTGGTGCCGTTCGATCGCGGCACCATTATCGATTCGCGCACCGGCAAACCGGTGAATACGCCGCGCGATCGCCGTTTCGACGAAGCCTATAACGCCACCCGCGGCGATCAGGACAGCGTCACTCTGCAGATCGATCAAACGCTCAATGAGCGCTGGAAAAGCTCGCTGACCTACGCCTACAGCCGCAACAGCTACAGCGACAACCAGGCGCGCGCTACGGCGCTGAACCCGGAGAGCGGCGCATTGAGCCGCCAGGCCGACTCGACCGCCCATGCCGTCAGCCACGCCAACGCGGTGCAGCTGACGCTCAATGGCGACGTGGACTGGGGCAGCATCAACCACCAGATGCTGTTCGGCTTTGATTTTGAAGATAACCGTACCTACCGCGGCGACATGATCCGCGGTAAAAAGAACAGCGATTTCAATATCTATCATCCGGTATACGGCCTGATGCCGCCGTCGACCGCGGTCAGCGCCAAAGACAGCGACCAGCGGGAAAATCTCACCAGCTACGGCTGGTTTATGCAGGACTCCATCCAACTGACAGATAAATGGCTGGTGATGGGCGGGCTGCGTTACGACGCTTTCGACGTCTATGCCGGCAAGGGGCGGCCGTTCCAGACCAACACCGACAGCTCGGACGGCAAGCTGGTGCCGCGCGCCGGTGTGGTCTACAAGCTGACGCCTTACGTGTCGCTGTACAGCAGCTATACCGAGTCGTTCAAGCCGAACTCTTCCATCGCTACCCAAATTGATTCGCTGCCGCCGGAACAGGGCAAGTCATGGGAAGTCGGCGGCAAGCTGGCGCTGCCGAACGGCGTCACCGGCACGCTGGCGCTGTTCGACATCACCAAACGCAACGTGATGGTCAATGAGCTGGTGGAGGGCGAAACCGTGACGCGCACCGCCGGGCGCGTGCGTTCGCAGGGCGTGGAGCTGGACGTGGCCGGTAATCTTACCGACTCGCTGAGCCTGATCGGTTCCTATGCGTATACCGACGCCCGCGTGGTGGACGATCCGGACAACAAGGGCAAAGAGATGACCAACGTGGCGCGCCATACCGCCTCGCTGTTCCTGACCCAGAACCTCGGCAGCCTGGGCCTGTACAGCGGTGATGAGGTGCGCATTGGCGCCGGTGCGCGCTACGTAGGGCGCCGCCCGGGCGACGCCGCCAACAGCTTCTACCTGGATAATTACACCGTTGCCGATGCGTTCGCCGCTTACACCATGCCGATCAACGGCTATCGGGTGAAATGGCAGCTGAACGTGAAGAACCTGTTCGATAAAACCTACTATCCGTCCAGCGGCGGCAATCTGCGCGTGGCGGTGGGGGAACCGCGTGAGGTGGTGCTGCGCGGCAGTATCGATTTCTGAGCCACGGGCGGTGAAATTTGCTTAAATAACCGCCCCAACGTTAAGGAGAACCCATGAGCCTGCAGATCCGTTTGGCGCAGCAGCAGGATATCGCGCATCTGATGGCGGTTGAGCGCTCGGCGGCGCAATTGTTTCGCCAACAGCCGGAATGGCGCTTTATCGCCGAAGGCGAGGTGATGGCCCCGCAGCAGCATGCCGCGTTTATCGCCGAGCGCCGTGAATGGCTGGCGGAAAGCGACAACGGCGAGTGCGCCGGTTTTATCGCCGTGCTGGCTCAGGGGAAAGACTGGCATATCGCCGAATTATCGGTCGCCGGTGCCTGGCAACGGCAGGGCGTCGGCCGCCGCCTGATCGGCGCGGTGGCGGAAGAGGCCAAACGGCAGGGGGCCGACCGCCTGACGCTCACCACCTTCATTGAGGTGCCGTGGAATGCGCCTTACTACCGGCGGCTGGGATTCCGGCCGCTTGACGATGCGCGGCTCACGGTCGCCCTGCGGCGGCACCTGGATGAAGATCTGGCGCACGGCTTTGCCGTCGGCAGTCGCTGTGCCATGGAATTTACACTATCGTAAATATTGAAATACAGAGCGGGCAGGGTATGATGCTGCCACCACGCCATCGCACCCGCTCGGTATTTTGGTATGCAATGCACTCAAGTCACCGCATAAGGGACAACCCGTAATGACACAAACCCTGTTCATGATAGGCGCTCGCGGAGCCGGCAAGACCACGGTAGGCAGCGCATTGGCGCTGGCGTTGGGCTATCAGTTCGTCGATACCGATCTGTTTATGCAGCAGGCGGCGCAGATGAGCGTAGCGGAAATGGTCGAGCGCGAGGGCTGGTTGGGGTTCCGCCGCCGCGAGACCATCGCGTTGCAAACCGTGACCAAGCCGTCAACTATAGTTGCCACTGGCGGCGGCGCGATCCTGGCGGAGGAGAACCGTCAGTTTATGCGCCAGCATGGCACCGTTATCTACCTGCGCGCGCCGGCCAGAGTGTTGGCGCAGCGGTTGGAAGAGTACCCGGAAGATGCGCAGCGCCCGACGCTCACCGGCAGGCCGATCGCCGAGGAGATGCGCGAGGTGCTGGCCGCGCGCGAAGCGTTGTATCAGGAGGCCGCGCATTACGTGATGGATGGCGCCGCCGATCCGCAGCGGGTGGTGGAACAAATCCTCGCGGTGCTGCCGCGTGAGACGGTGAAGTAACCCTTTCTTCTCTTCGGGCGCTGGGCGCCCGTTTTCTTATTCCGCTTGCCGAGCCGGTGCAAAGTACGCCCCGGGCGTGACGCCGAAGCGGCGGCGAAAGGCGGCGATGTAGGCGCTGACGTTATCATAGCCGCAGGCGTCGGCCACCTCGCCAACCGCTTTGCCGCGTGATAATCCCTCCAGTGAACGCAACACCCGCGCCTGCTGGCGCCACAGCGCGAAGCTGATGCCGGTTTCCTGCAGAAAACGGCGGCTCAGGGTGCGCGGGCTGAGCCCGGCCCAGACGGCCCAGTCGCGCTGGCTGCGCGGGCTGGCGGGATCGTTCAGCAGCGCACGGGCGATGTTCAGCAACCGGGCGTCCTGCGGCAGCGGCAATTGCAGCGGCGCGCGGCTTGCCGCGTGCATTTCGTCCAGCAGCACCTGCAGCAGCCGCCGTTGCGGCGCACTCAGCGGGCCGGCGGGGAACTGCGCGATGCGCGCCACCAGGGCCTGCAACAGCGCAGAGGCCGTGAACAGCTGCGGCAGCGGCGGCATCTCCGGCACGCTTTCCCTCGGCAGATACAGACTCCAGCCCGCCACGTCGCCGCAGGCCAGCGCCTGATGGACGCATCCCGGCGGCAGCCAGCCCAGCGTGCCGCCGGTGATCGCCCATTGCCGGCCCGGGAGTTCCATTGCCAGCATGCCGCGCGTCAAGAGATAGATCTGGCCGCCTTCGTGCCGGTGCCAGGGCGTCAGGTGCTTTTTTTCATGCTGAAGGCGTTGGCTGCGGATCTGCGTCATGTTGGCCGTTTAACGTTATTGAAAGTCTTGATGTGGTTATTATGCCATCGCCTGGCCGGGATAGGATCGCCTTTCACCCTATTTCGGAGAAATGTGATGACTCAACTTACCCCGCTGAATCTGGTGCTCGATACGCTGCAGCAGGTGATCGCCAGCCCGGAGCATCGGCCGACGCAGCTCGCTGCCCGTTTCAGCGCAGGCTACCGCCAGCAGGTGGATGGCAAGGTGCTGAACTTCGAGCAGTTTGAGCAGCATATGGCGCTGCTGAAGCGGCAAACCCGCCGCATGACGCTGAGCGTGATCGCGGCGGCGGAGCAGGGCGAGGCGGTGCTGACCCACCATCTGGTCGAGGTGGAAAAGCGCGACGGTTCCCGCAGCCGCGTGCGGGTGCTGGCGCACTTCACCGTGCGTGAAGGGCGTATTTGCGCCTGCGACGAATTGACCGAGCTGTTGACGGGCGCCCCCGGCGATCGCGATCTTGGCTCGCGCGTGTCGGAATGAGGGCGACTGCTATACTTGCTACTGTGTGAAACACACGGGAGAACGGCATGCGCGAAAATGATCAACCTGCTTATCCGCGGAGCGCCCGCGTCGTAGAGGTGTTTCGGGGTGACCCGAACCTGCATCTGCGCCGTTTTGAAGTGCGCACCGACGACATTGAGCCGAATACGCTGCTCAGTGAACATGAAACCGAGCAGGAAGCGCTCGACGCCAAGCACCGCTATGAAGACGAGGCGCTAGAGCACTGACCTGCAGCCCAGCGGAAACCGGCGTCAGGCCGGTTTCCTGTTTATCCCCGCCGTAGCACATATTTCCCAGAACAATATTGATAATGATAATCATTTATGTGATTTTTATCGCCCCTATTGGGTGTTTCACTTCTGGGAAAAGAGATGTCCAATTCCGAGTTGCAGGCGCTGTTTCTGCGCCATATGCGGCCGCTGCAAGCCTATTTGAACGCCAAACTGCGCGACCCTCAGCTGGCCGCGGATTTGGCGCAGGAAAGTTTTACCCGCCTTACCGAGCAGTATCCGCAGGGTAACATTCTCGATATTGAGGCCTACCTGTATAAAACCGCCAAGAATCTGATGCTCGACCATCTGCGCCAGCAGCAGCGGCGGCAGACCGAAGCGGTCGAAGACGACATTCTGGCGCAGTATCCTTCGGGTGAACCGGCGCTTGAACAACGGGCGATCGATAGCCAACTGCTGCAGTTGTTACAGCAGGCGCTGGCGGACATGCCGCCGCGCACGCAGCAGATTTTCCGCCTTAACCGGCTCGATGGCCTGACCCAGGCGCAGGTGGCGGCGCAGCTGGGCGTGTCGCTCAGCACGGTGGAAAAACACCTGGCCAGCGCGCTGGAGCGGCTGATGGCGCGGATGGAAGAACAATAATGGCAATTTTTTTACGGGTTTATCCGCGCTCAGACGTCTTAACCTATAACCAGAAAAAACAGAGGTCTATGCCATTATGAAACCGCTAACCGCACAGGCGCGACAGCAGGCGGCCGCCTGGGCCGTGAGTCTGGCCGAAGGGGCGCTGCCGGCCGATCGGCGGCGAGCGTTGGACGCCTGGCTGGCCGCCGATCCGCAGCATCCGGCGGCGCTGCGTCAGGCTCGCCTGCTATGGACGACGCTTGGGCAACTGCCGCCTGAGCAGCGGCAGGCGTTACAACCGCAGGTGGCGGCGCTGAAAACGCCATCTCGCCATCGATGGCCCCGCTGGGCGGTGGCAGCGGCGGTGGCGCTCGCCGTTTCATTCGGCGTTTATCGCGGGCCGGATCTGTGGATCGGCCTGCAGGCCGATTATCAAACCGTTCGCGGTGAGGTGCGCGAAGTTGCGTTGCCGGACGGCAGCCGGGTGGCGTTGGACAGCGGCAGCGCGATCGCGCTGGCGTATTCCGCAGACGAGCGCAAGGTGCGGCTGCTGAGCGGCGCCGCCTATTTTATCGTCGCGCCGTTGGGCGGGGCGGAACGTCGCCCTTTCAGGGTGGAGGCGAAAAACGGCGTCACCCAGGCGCTGGGCACCGAGTTCAGCGTGGCGCGCACTGAACAGGGCGTCGACGTCAGCGTGCATCAGCACAGCGTGCGGGTGACGCTTGAGCGCGGCGAGCGCTCGCTGGTGGTCGCGCAACGCCAGGCGGCGCATTACCGCAACGGGCAGCTGCAGCTGACGCGGCAAACGGCCGGTGATGACGCCTGGCGACGCGGCTGGCTGGTGATCGACCGCCAACCGCTGACGCAGGCGCTCGCGCAGCTCAACCGCTATCGCGAGACCCGCATCGTGGCGGTCAATCCCACGCTAAGAACGCGCACGGTCAGCGGCGTGTTCGCGCTCAATAAACTCGACGACGGCGTCGGCGCCATTCGTCAGGAACTCTCCGCCCGCCAACTGAATCTCCCCGGCATCACATTGCTTTACTGAGCGGCCAAGGCGGGCCGGGATGCCCGTTTCGCCGCTATTTTCACTTTCTGTAAAAAATCTTTACGGGTTTTTGCCTCCCGGAACGTCCTTATGTTTAAACGAGATTGATTTCCATTATCACTTGGTTTGGCATTCTTTCGGGTGGAACACACACGCATGTTTATTCACAAGGGAACCACGCCGGCCGGCCGATTGGCCACGGCGGTACGCGCCGCGCTGGCGGCGATGATGTTGACTCAGCCGGCGGTAGCGCTCGCCGCCCAGGCTGAGGCGAGCAGCGCGCAGGCCGCGCAGCAAAAGAATTTCAACATTGCGGCGCAGCCGCTGCAGAGCGCCATGTTGCGCTTCGCCGAGCAGGCCGGCATGCAGGTGTTTTTTGACGAGGTGAAACTCGATGGCATGCAGGCGGCGGCGCTGAACGGCAGCATGAGCGTAGAACAGGGCCTGCGGCGCTTGATCGGCGGCAATCCGGTGGCTTTCCGCCTGCAGCCGCAGGGGCAGATCGTATTGAGCCGGCTGCCGACGGCGAACGGCGACGGTGGCGCGCTGGCGTTGGACAGCCTGACGGTGCTGGGCGCCGGCGGCATCAACGCCAACGATTGGGTTTACGACGAACCGCGCTCGGTCAGCGTCATCAGCCGCGAACAGATGGACAACCGCCCGGCGCGACACGCGGCCGATATTCTGGAGCAGACTACGGGAGCCTATTCCAGCGTCAGCCAGCAAGATCCTGCGCTGTCGGTCAACATCCGCGGCATACAAGACTATGGCCGGGTGAACATGAATATCGACGGCATGCGGCAGAATTTTCAAAAGAGCGGCCATGGCCAGCGTAATGGCACCATGTACATCGATTCCGAACTGCTGTCCGGCGTGACCATCGACAAGGGCACCACCGGCGGCATGGGCAGCGCCGGCACGCTCGGCGGCATCGCCACCTTCAATACCGTCAGCGCGAGCGATTTCCTGGCGCCGGGCAAAGAGCTGGGCGGCAAGCTGCACGCCAGCACCGGCGATAACGGCACCCACTTCATCGGCAGCGGCATACTGGCATTGGGCAACGAAACCGGCGATATCCTGCTGGCCGCCAGCGAACGCCACCTCGGCGACTATTGGCCCGGCAACAAGGGTGACATCGGCAACATTCGCATCAATAACGACACCGGCAATTACGATCGCTACGCCGAGAGCATCAAGAACAACAAAATCCCCGACACCCATTACCGCATGCACTCGCGGCTGGCCAAGGTGGGCTGGAATCTGCCCGCCAACCAGCGCCTGCAGCTGAGTTATCTGCAGACCCAGACCGCATCGCCGATCGCCGGCACCTTGACTAACCTGGGCACTCGCCCGCCCTATGAACTGGGCTGGAAACGCACCGGCTACACCGACGTGATGGCGCGCAACGCGGCGTTCGACTACAGCCTGGCGCCGGAAGACGTCGACTGGCTCGATTTTCAGGCCAAGCTGTATTACGTCGATACTCAGGACGACAGCGACACCTACAGCACCAGTTCGCTGCTGGACAACGGCTACGCGACGCGCACCCGCCTGCGTACCTATGGCGCACAGGCGCAAAACACCTCGCGCTTCAGCCTGGCGCCGGGGCATGACTTCCGCGCCAATTACGGGCTGGAGTTCTATTACGACAAAGCGACCAGCGACTCTTCTCGCCAAGGCATGGAAGGGGTGACGCCGGCCGGCAACCGTTCGGTAGCCAGCCTATTCGCCAATCTGACCTACGACTACGACGGCTGGCTGACGTTGGAAGGCGGGCTGCGTTACGACCGCTATCGCCTGCGCGGCCAGACCGGCCTGAGCTATCCGGATTTGGCCAAGGATGGGCAACGCTACACGATTGACAATCCTTGCAAAGCGTTGCGTCTGACCGGCTGTTCAACCACCACCCGCGAAGATTGGGACGTGGATCGCGATCAGGGCAAGCTGTCGCCGACGCTGGCGGTGGCGGTGCGCCCCGGCGTGGAGTGGCTGGAGCTGTATACCACCTACGGCAAATCCTGGCGGCCGCCGGCGATCACTGAAACGCTGACCAACGGCAGCGCGCACAGTTCTTCCACGCAATACCCCAATCCGTTCTTGCAGCCCGAGCGTTCGCGCGCCTGGGAAGTCGGGTTCAACGTGCAGCAGCCGGATCTGTGGTTTGAGGGCGATCGGTTGGTGGCCAAGGTGGCCTACTTCGACACCAAAGTGGATAACTACATCAACCTGGCGATAGATCGCAATAAACCGGGGCTGGTGCAGCCGAGCATCGGCAATGCCGCTTACGTCAACAATCTGTCGAAAACCCGCTTCCGCGGGCTGGAGTACCAGCTCAACTATGACGCCGGGGTGTTCTACGCCGACCTGACCTACACCCACATGATCGGCAAAAACGAGTTCTGCTCGAACAAGGCCTGGTTGGGAGGGCGTCTGCGCTACGGCGACGGCTCGCGCCGCGGGAACTTCTATGTTGAGCCTGATGCCGCTTCCAATGACTTCGTCACGTGTGATGGGGGGACGCAGTTCGGCTCCGCCGCCTACCTGCCGGGCGATCGCGGTTCGGTGACGCTGGGCGGGCGTGCCTTCGATCGCAAGCTGGACGCCGGGGTGACCGTACGCTTTGCGCCGGGTTATCAGGACAGCTCGGTACCGTCCAACTACCCGTACCTGGCCGACTGGCCGAAGTACACCCTGTTCGATCTGTACGCCAGCTACAAGCTGACCGACAGCCTGACGCTGCGCGGCTCGGTGGAGAACCTGACCAACCGCGCCTATGTCGTCAGCTACGGCGAGACGTTGGCCAATACCCTGGGGCGCGGCCGCACCGTGCAGGGCGGGGTGGAATACCGTTTTTAAGCAGTAAAAGGGCGTTGCTCATCCTTGAGCACAAGGGCCGCCTCGCAAGGGGCGCCGTTCATCAATGGAGATAGAGAAATGGCATTTTCAGTCAATTATGACAGCAGCTTCGGCGGTTACAGCATTCATGACTATCTGGGCCAGTGGGCTTCGACATTCGGTGATGTCAATCACACCAACGGCAATGTCACCGACGCCAACAGCGGCGGCTTCTATGGCGGCAGCCTGTCCGGTAGTCAGTATGCCATCAGCAGCACGGCAAACCAGGTGACCGCCTTCGTGGCGGGCGGCAACCTGACCTACACGTTGTTCAACGAACCGGCGCATACCTTGTACGGCCAGCTGGATTCCCTGTCCTTCGGCGACGGTTTGAGCGGTGGCGATACATCGCCGTACAGCATCCAGGTGCCTGACGTCAGCTTTGGCGGCCTGAACCTCAGCAGCCTGCAGGCGCAGGGTCATGATGGCGTGGTGCACCAGGTGGTGTACGGCCTGATGTCCGGCGATACCGGCGCGCTGGAGACCGCGCTGAACGGCATCCTCGACGACTACGGCCTGAGCGTCAACTCCACCTTCGATCAGGTGGCGGCGGCGACGGCGGTGGGCGTGCAGCACGCCGACAGCCCGGAACTGCTGGCGGCCTGATCGCGGCCGTTTGCCCGCCGGCGCCGTGCGCCCCGGCGGGCGTTTTCTCGTTTTTAGCCGATGGAAAACGCCATGAAAAACGCCGTCAGGCGCGGAGAAGTGATGAGCGTGCTGGCCGCATACCGGCGCGGATTTTGGGGCATCGCGCTGTTTACCGCGGTGATCAACCTGCTGATGCTGGCACCGGCGCTGTACATGCTGCAGGTCTACGATCGCGTGTTGCCGTCGGGCAACCGCATGACGCTGGCGATGCTGACCCTGATGGTGGTCGGCCTTTACCTGTTTATGGGGCTGCTGGAGTGGGTGCGCAGCCAGGTGGTGATCCGCCTCGGCGCCCAGATGGATATGCGCCTCAATCAGCGAGTCTACGACGCCGCCTTCGAAACCAATCTGAAAACCGGCAACCCGCTGGCGGGGCAGGCGCTGAACGATCTGACCAACCTGCGCCAGTTCGCCACCGGTAATGCGCTGTTCGCCTTTTTCGATGCCCCCTGGTTCCCGGTTTATCTGCTGGTGGTTTTTCTGCTCCACCCCTGGCTTGGCGCGTTGGCCAGCGCCGGAGTAATCGTGCTGGTGCTGCTGGCCTGGCTCAATCAGCGGGTGTCGCAAGCGCCTCTGGCGGAGGCCGGCCGGGTCGCGCTGAGCGCCACACAGCAGGCCAACGGCAATCTGCGCAACGCCGAAGCCATCGCCGCCATGGGGATGCTGACCGACTTGCGCCTGCGTTGGCTGCGGCAGCATCAGCAGTTCCTGCTGTTGCAGAACCGCGCCAGCGAGAAAATCGCCGCCGTCACCGCCTGGTCGAAAACCGTGCGGCTGGCGCTGCAGTCGCTGATGCTGGGCTGCGGCGCGCTGTTGGCGGTCAGCGGTGACATTACGCCGGGCATGATGATCGCCGGATCGATCCTGATCGGCAGGGTGCTGGGGCCGATCGATCAGCTGATCGGCGCCTGGAAGCAGTGGTCATCGGCGCGCCAGTCCCTGCAGCGTCTGGAGGTGATGCTGGCCGCTAACCCGCCACGAATACCGAGTCTGCCGCTGCCGGCGCCCGGCGGCGCATTGACCGTGAGCCAGTTGACCGCCAGTGCGCCCGGCGGCACGGCGCCGGTGTTGCATGGCGTCAGTTTTCGTCTGGAAGCCGGCGAGGTGCTGGGCGTGATTGGCGCGTCCGGCTCCGGCAAAACGTTGCTGATGCGCCAACTGGTCGGCGCGCTGACGCCGATCAGCGGCGACGTGCGGCTGGACGGTGCAGACATTCAACAGTGGGACAAGCAACAACTCGGGCCGCATATCGGCTACTTACCGCAGGATATCCAGCTGTTCGCCGGCACCTTGACGGACAACATCGCCCGCTTTGGCCAGGTCGACGCCGAGAAGGTGGTGGCCGCGGCGGCGCTGGCCGGCGTGCATCAGCTGATCCTGCATTTACCGAAAGGCTATGAGACCGAGCTGGGTGAAGGCGGCAGCGGCCTGTCCGGAGGCCAACGTCAACGGGTGGCGCTGGCGCGCGCGCTGTATGGATCTCCGGCGCTGGTGGTGTTGGACGAACCGAATGCCAACCTCGATCGCGAAGGGGAAGAGGCGCTGCAGAGGGCGATCGAAGCGCTAAAGGCGCGCGGCACCACTATCGTGTTGGTGACCCACAAACCGGCGATCCTGGCGACCACCGACAAATTACTGGTGCTGACCGCCGGCCAGGTGCAGCACTTCGGCCCCAGCGACGCCATCCTGAAAAAACTGCCTGGTTTTGCGCCCGCCGCTGCCGCCGCTCCGGCCAATACCGGGCGCAGCAACGGCGGCTTCAACGTCAATTACGCCAATTTCGCCAAAACGGCCAGCGGTGAACGAAAAGTATGAGCAATCAGAGTGTGATCCCCGGCGATATCGACACCCTTTCCCGCCAGTTTGACGAAGGGCGCCATCTGCGGCTCGGCGGCTGGCTGGTGCTGCTGGGATTTGGCGGCTTCCTGCTCTGGGGGCTGTTGGCGCCGTTGGATAAGGGCGTGCCGGTTTCCGGCAGCGTGGTGGTGGCCGGTAACCGCAAGGCGGTGCAGCACCCGAGCGGCGGCGTGGTATCGCAGATTCAGGTGCATGAGGGTGACCGGGTCCGCGCCGGGCAGGTGCTGTTACTGATGGATACCGTCGACAGCCGGACCCAGCGCGATGCGCTGCGCAGCCAGCAGTTGAGCAACGCCGCGCAGCAGGCGCGGCTGCAGGCCGAGCGCGACGGTCTGCAGGCGATCGCTTTCCCGCCATTGCTGCAAGCGCGGCGAGAAGAGCCGGAGGTGATGTCGCTGATGCTGCTGCAACAACAGCTGTTCACCAGCCGCCGTGCGGCGCTGCAGAGCGAGCTGGCGGCGATCGCGGAGAGCATCGCCGGATCGCAGGCGATGTTGGAAGGGGTTCGGCAGTCTTACGCCAGCAAGCAACGGCAAAAGGCCATGTTGCAGGAGCAACTGAGCGGCATGCGCAAGCTGGCGGCGCAGGGGTATGTGGCGCGCAATCGGCTGTTGGATCTGGAAGGGCAGCATGCGCAGATCGACGGCCAGGCGTCCGAGGATACCGGGAATATCGGCCGCCTGGGCCGCCAAATCCTGGAGCTGAAACTGCGGGCGATCCAGCGGCGGGAGGAGTATCAGAAAGAGGTCAGCAGCCAATTGGCCGAGGTACGGATGAAGCTGGACGAGCTGGATAACCGCTTGGCCAAGGCGGAGGCCGATCTGGGGCATACGCAGGTGAAAGCGCCGGTGGCGGGCACCGTGGTGGGGTTGAGCGTGTTCACCGAAGGCGGCGTGATCGGCGCCGGTCAGCAACTGATGGAGATCGTGCCCAGCGATCGCGGGCTGCAGGTGGAGGCGCGTATTCCGGTCGAACTGATCGACAAGGTGCAGGTGGGACTGCCGGTCGAACTGTTGTTCTCGGCGTTCAACCAAAGCACCACGCCGCGCGTCGAGGGCGAAGTGACGCTGGTCGGGGCCGATCGCCTGACCGACGAGAAAAGCGGCGCGCCTTATTACAGCGTGCGCGCCAAGGTCAGCGAAGAAGGATTGCAACGTTTGAACGGGTTGGAGATCCGCCCGGGGATGCCGGTTGAAGGGTTCATCCGCACCGGCGAGCGTTCGATGATGAACTATCTGTTCAAACCGCTGACCGATCGCCTTCATTTGGCGCTGACGGAAGAGTGAGCATGTCGGTTTCGCCGCTGCCTTTCGCCGCGCCCGGCGCCGCCATGCCCTGGCGCCGTTGTCTGGTGTTGGTGCTGGCGCTGCATCTGCTGGTTGCCGCGCTGCTTTGGCCCTGGCGAGACAAGGCCGTGCCGCCGTGGGTGCCGCCGCCGGCGGTGATGGTGCTGATGGCCGCCGCGCCGCAGGCCCCGGCCGAGGTGAAACAGCCGCCGGGACAAAGGACGCTGCCGCCTCAGGCTGAACCGTCGGCGCCGCCGGAGCCGTTGCCGCTGGTGAAAGCGCCTGACGCCGCGCAGCCGAACATCGCCGTGCCGCCGAAACAGAAAAAACCACCTAAGCCGGTGAAGAAAAACAACCTGCCCCGCACGCCGCCGCACGAGAGAATCATCGCGCCGCCGAAGGTTCAGGAGCAAAGCGCCGGCGCGCCGCCGCCGGGCCGCGCGGATAAAACGGCCGCGCCGCAAACCCGCCTGACACCCTATGCTCAGGCGGGGGAGGACAACTGGCGCAGCCGCATCAGCGGCCGCCTGAATCGCTTTAAGCGTTACCCCAAAGACGCACTGCGGCTGAAGCGCCAGGGCGTCGGGCAGGTGCGTTTCACGTTGGACAGACAGGGCCACGTGCTGGCGGTGACGCTGGTCAGCAGCGCCGGGCTGCCGTCGCTGGATCGTGAAATCCAGGCGCTGGTCAAACGCGCTTCGCCGCTGCCCACGCCGCCGGCGGACGCCTACGTCAACGGCACGGTGGAATTGACGTTGCCGATCGATTTCAGTTTGCGCGGCGCGGGTTTTTGACGCGGTTGTTTCATGGCGATGGCCTGAGCGTGGCGCACGGAAACCTTTGCCTCTGCGCCGCGATCGCATTTCGCGCGAAAAACCAGTGACAGATCAACCGCAATCCCCCAATATGGATTTTCCATCAAGATGATTACGCGGGTGCCAGTCTATGCTGAAAGTGAATGAGTATTTTGCCGGAAAAGTGAAGTCTATCGGTTTTGACAGTAGCAGCATCGGTCTTACCAGCGTGGGCGTGATGGAAGAGGGCGAATACACCTTCTCCACCGCGCAGCCGGAAGAAATGACGGTGATCACCGGGGCGCTGAAAGTGCTGCTGCCGGGGGCGCCGGACTGGCAGGTGTTTACGCCGGGCGAGAAGTTCTTCGTGCCGGGGCACAGCGAGTTCAACCTGCAGGTGGCCGACGCCACCGCCTATCTGTGCCGCTACCTGAGCAAATAAACGTTGCTCGTTAGGGGAACGCAGGGCTCAGCGAAGGCTGGGCCCTGGTCGTTTCTGAGGCGGGATTAACGCTGGGCTTCGCCGCCGAGCGCTTCGATGGTGTTTTTGATCAACGCCGCCAGCTCGCTGGTCATCAGGATAAAGTCGGCGTCAAAGCGCTGGGCGAAGTCATCGCGATCGATATCGTCGTTCTGCTCGCGCAGCGTGTCGGCGAACTTCAGGCGCTTGAGCGAGCCGTCGTCCGACAGCATCAGCTGGATGCGCTCCTGCCAGTCCACCGCCAGCTTGGTCACCAGCTTGCCGGCTTCGATGTGCACCGCGATTTCGTCGCTGATCAGATTCTGCTTCTTGCAGCGGATCACGCCGCCTTCTTCCAGAATCGCTTTCAGTTCCGCTTCATCCTGAATGGCGAAGCCGGCCGGCATCTCGCCGGAACGCACCCATTCGGTCAGCGTCAGTTCGATCGGGCTTTCCATGGTCAGCGGCACTACCGGCAGCGAGCCGAGGCTTTTGCGCAGCAGCGCCAGCGTGTCTTCGGCGCGTTTGGCGCTGGCGGCGTCGACCATGATCAGATCGTTGACAGTGTCGATCCACATGAAGGTCTGGTTGAAGCGGCTGAACGCGCGCGGCAGCAGGCTGTGCAGCACTTCATCTTTCAGCGCGTCCTTCTCGGTTTTCTTCAGTTTGCGGTGTTGCTCCGCCTCCAGGCGCTCAATCTTGGCCTGCAGCTCTTGCTTGATCACCGGCGACGGCAGGATTTTCTCTTCCTTGCGCGCGCAGATGACGATCTGGCCGTTGACCGCGTGCGTCAGCGCATCGCTGTGCGAGCCCATCGGGGAGACCCAGCCGGTCTTCGCCATGTCCTGGCTGCCGCACGGCGTGAAGGCGAACGCGCTGAGTTGTTTTTCCATTTCATCCGCGTTTAACGCCACTTCGCGGCTCAAACGGTAAACCATCAAATTCTTAAACCACAGCATAATGTTATCCCTGGCTGGGCGTGCGTTCGGCACGCTGATTCGTCAAAAGCAGGGCGGCATGATAACGAATTGACGCTGAAAAATCGCCCCATTCTCTCCGAATTGCGTCGCTTTGCGCACCGGGGAAGGACGGGACGGAGAATGGGAAACAGGTGATTCATTCGCGCGCTTACATTAGGCTGTGACAACGCTGCGTGGCATTGAGGAGAAAAAATACGTGCGCATTGGCATCGACTTGGGTGGAACAAAAATTGAAGTGATCGCGTTGGCGAATGACGGGCGGGAGCTGTTTCGCCATCGCATCGCCACGCCGCGCCATGACTACCGGCAAACCCTGGCGGCGATCGCCGGACTGGTGAAACTGGCGGAGGATCATACCGGCGAACGAGGATCGGTCGGGATCGGCATTCCCGGCACGCTGTCGCCGTTTACCGGGCGAGTGAAGAACGCCAACTCGGTGTGGCTCAACGGCCAGCCGCTGGATAAGGATCTGTCGGCGCTGCTGGCGCGCGAGGTGCGCATCGCCAACGACGCCAACTGCCTGGCGGTGTCGGAAGCCACCGATGGCGCCGGCGCAGGCGCGAAAACCGTGTTTGCGGTCATCATCGGCACCGGCTGCGGCGCCGGCGTGGCGCTGAACGGCCAGGCGCATTCCGGCGGCAACGGCATTGCCGGCGAGTGGGGCCACAACCCGCTGCCGTGGCAGGATGACGATGAGCTGCGTTACGCCCGCGAAGTGCCGTGCTACTGCGGCAAACCGGGCTGCATCGAAACCTTTATTTCCGGCACCGGTTTCGCCACCGACTATGCGCGCCTGAGCGGCAACGCGCTACAAGGGCATGAGATCATGGTGCTGAGCGAGCGGGGCGATGCGCTGGCGGAGCAGGCGATCGTACGTTACGAAATGCGATTGGCGAAATCGCTGGCGCACGTGATCAACATGCTGGATCCGGACGTGGTGGTGCTCGGCGGCGGCATGAGCAACGTGGATCGCCTGTACCGCACGGTGCCGCAGCGAGTGAAAGACTGGGTGTTCGGCGGCGAGTGTGAAACGCCGATCCGCAAGGCGGTTCACGGCGACTCCAGCGGCGTGCGCGGTGCGGCCTGGCTGTGGCCGCAACAGCAGCGCTAAGCGTTGCAACAAAGCGCGAGGCTGCTCGCGCTTTAAACCCTTCACTGTACAAAAACTGGACGGCGCTTTATGCTTTAGCTAACTTAGCTAAGGAGGACGCGTATGCCGATTCAGGCCAATATGCACGAAGCCAAATCCAATCTGAGTCAGTTGGCGGACAGAGCCGCGGAGGGAGAAACCGTGATTATTGCAAAAGCAGGGAAGCCGTACGTACAGCTGGTCGCCATCAAGGGGGAAGCGCGCCGCCCTGGCGCCGCCAAGGGCAAGTTCACCGTGCCGGCGGATTTCAACGCGGGGGATGCGGCCATTGCGGCGTTGTTTGAGGGCGATGAATGAAGCGCCTGTTGCTGGATACCCACGCGTTGCTGTGGTGGTTGATTGATGACGCCTGCCTGGGCGCGAACGCCAAAAGGCAGATCGCCGATCCGGGCAATGCGGTGTACGTCAGCGCGGCCAGCATTTGGGAGATCTCGATCAAGCAGGCGCAGGGCAAACTGGCGCTGCCGGAAGATATCTTTGCGATCATCGAGGCCGAGGATTTTCTGTCGTTGCCGATGGACACCTTTCACTGCCAACAGGCCGGGCAGCTGCCGCCCTATCATCAGGATCCTTTCGATCGCATGCTGATCGCACAGGCGCAGGCCGAGGGGCTGACGCTGATCTCCGCCGACGCGGTGTTTCCGCAGTACGGCGTGCGGGTGGCGGACGCCCGCCGTTAAGCCGGCTTTTCCTCGCTTTCGCTGCGCACCCGTTCGATATGAATGGTCAGAAACATCATCTCTTCCGTGGTGAGCTGATGCTGATAGTGCTTTTCGATGTGGCGGTTGATCTTGCCGGCGCAGGCGAAAGACTCGCGGTATTTCTCTTTCACCACCTGATACAGCGAGTCGTCGTCGCTGTCGACGTAGTTTTTCCCCAGCAGGCGCTGGGCGAAGAACTTCAAATGGGTGACGAAGCGGTGGTAGCTCAGGGATTCCTCGTTGTAATCAAAGCGGAAATGGTATTTGACCAGGTTGAGGATCTCTTGCATCACGCGGGTGATGTGCAGCGTGTTATGCATCTCGTCGTTAAGCTGAGCGTTGACCAGGTGCAGGGCGATAAATCCGGCTTCGTCTTCCGGCAGCGCGGTATCCAGCCGCTGGGCGATCAGGGCCAGCGCCTCCAGCCCGACGGCGAATTCGGCCGGATAGAGTTTTTTAATCTCCCACAGCAGCGCATTTTTGATATCCAGCCCTTGCGCATAGCGCTGCAGGGCGAAGTGGATGTGATCGGTCAGCGTGATGTAGACGATGTTATGCAGCTTGCCCGGCAGGCGTTCTCGGGCGAGGGTGATGATTCTGTCGGCGGTGGTGACGCAGGCCAATGGGATCTCGGCGAGCAGCTCTTTATAGCGCTCGGCGATTTCACCGCCGTTATGGGTGAAGACCTTTTCGATCAGGCTTTCGTCCAGCGTATCGCCGGGCTTCTTTTTAAAGCCGATTCCTTTTCCCATCACCACCGTCTCTGCCTGACGGTCGTCCAGCGTAATCACCACGTTATTATTGAGTATTTTAGCGATTTTCATGGTTTTTCCCGGTGTTTCAGCATCCTGAAAACGAAAAAACCTGACGCCCGGAAGCGATCCCGGGCGTCAGGTTTTGCCTGTATTTTATGTTTCTGCCCTGCGGCCTGAGCGGCGGAGGGGATACAGTAACAATCCTGTTATGCTGGCATAATAACCCGTGCCCGCCGCGGCTCAACGCTTTTCACCGCGGAGTGCCGCCGCGGTCACACTTCTGCGCGGCGCGCGGCGGGATCATTCCAGCCTGAAGTGCGCCTCCAGCCGGCTGACGCCGAGCCCGTTGACCTTTTTCACCTTGATCTGCACCGGAATGCGTTCTTTCATCGCCTCGACGTGGCTGATCACGCCGATGGTTTTGCCGGAGGCGTTCAGGCTGTCCAGCGCGTCCAGCGCGGTATCGAGGGTTTCGGCATCCAGCGTGCCGAAACCTTCGTCGAGGAACAGCGAGTCGATGCTGGTTTTGTGGCTGACCAAATCGGACAACGCCAGCGCCAGCGCCAGGCTGACCAGGAAGCTCTCGCCGCCGGACAGGGTGCGGGTATCGCGCAGCGCGTCGGCCTGCCAGGTGTCCACCACCTGCAGCTCCAGCGCGTCGCTGGTCTTACGCTGCAGCAGGTAGCGCCCGTGCAGCCGGCCGAGTTGAAGGTTGGCCAGATACACCAGATGATCGAGCGTCAGCCCCTGAGCGAAGCGGCGGAATTTGTCGCCCTCTTTTGAGCCGATCAGCTGGTTGAGGCAGCTCCAGTCGTCGTAGTCTTGCTGGCTGCGGGCGATCTGCTCGAACAGCGCCTGTTGATTGAGACGGCGTTCGGCGTCGCTTTCCAGCTGGTTGCGCAGTTCGCCCTGGCGCAGCTGCAGCGCCTTCAACTGCTGTGCCAGTTCGGCCAGCGATTGGGTGAGCGCATCGAGATCCGCGTTGGCTTCATCCACCCCTTCAGGGCGGTTTTGCCGGTGCTGCTCCAGCGTTTGCGTCGCCTGCGTCAGCAGGGCGGCGGCCTCCACCTGCCGCTGTTGCAGCTGTTCTTTGCGCTGTTGCAATTCGCGGCGCAGGACATCGTCCAGCAGCGCGGCGGTGAAGGCGGTTTCATCGGCGAATTCGCTGTCGGCCAGCGCCTGCTGCCACTGCTGCTGCGCCTGCTGCAGCCGCTCCTGCATCTGAGTGTGTTGATGTTGCAGCCCGGCCTGCTGGCCGGCCAGGCGTTCGCGCAGTTCCTGCGCCTTTTGCCACTGCTCGGCGGCCTGAACGCTGGCCTGTTCGCAGGCGGTTTGTTTGGCGCGCAGCTGTTCGCGCACCTCGGCGACCTGCTGTTCGCCGAACAGCGCCAGCCGCTGCGCGCGTCGTTCGGCAAGGGTCTTCTCGCCTTCTTGCCAGCGTTGATGCAGCTCTTGCTGCTGTTGCAGGCTGTCGGCGTGGGCTTTCTGCAGCAGCGTAAAGCGTTCTTCGAGCAACGCCAGCTGTTGCTGCGTCTGCTGCTGCTGCGTTTGCAGAGCGATGAGCGCATCCTTCGCCTGCTGTACCGCCTGCGCCGCCTGTTCATGCTGTTGCAGCGCGTGTTGCCCGCGCCGTTCTTCGTCGTCGCAGCCGTTCAGCCAGGCGCTGAGTTGCTCGCCATCCGCCAGCGTAAAGTCGAACGCCAACGGCGCGCTGAGCTGCCGCCACTGCTGCTGTTGGCCGGCCAGCTGTTGTTCATCCTGCGCGATGGTTTGCTGCTGACGCTGCAATTGCTGTTGCAGGTTGTCGTAACGGGCTCGCAGCTCGACGCCTTGTTTTTGCAATGCTTCGGTCTGGACTTTCATTTGCTCCAAACGTTGCGCGGTTTCTGACAGTTTTACCTCTTGGTATTGTTCTACTACCGGGTGCTCGCATGAGCCGCACAGCGGGCAGGGGGCGCCGGGTTGCAAACGGGCGCGCTCGGCCTCCAGACCCACGATCCGTTGTTCCAGCGCATAGGTTTTTTCAACATCGGCCTGGTGGGCTTTCTGCTGCTTAAATTGCTGACGGATGAGTTCTAGCTGTGGTTCCAACTGGGTAAGTTCATGTTGGCCGCTGTTTAGCTCTTGCCGCTGTTGTTCCAGCCGTTTAACGATTTGCTGCGATAAAGAAGCGAGAGCAAATAACTGCCGGCGCGTCGGGCGCAGATCCGCCAGGGCGCTCAGGCGTTGGCGCAGCGGGGCCAACGGCGTTTGCGCCTCCAGCGCCTGTTGCTGCTGTTGTTGAACGGCCAGCGCTTCGGTCAGCGCGTTCAACTGCTGCTGATGCTGTGCGGCCTGCGTCGTCAGTTGGCTGCGCTGGGCGGTGAGCTGCTCCAGCGCGGTCTGCTGCTGGGCGCATTGCTGCGCGGCGGCATCGCCGGCCTGTCGCCGCTCGGCCTGTGTCGACTGCAGTTGGGCTATTTGATGGTCGAGCGGGGCCACCTGGTCATCGATCAACTGTTGCTGTTGCCGCATATGCTCGGCATGGGTTTGCTGCGCCAGACGGGTTTTTTCCACCGCCTGCTGCAGCGGCGCCAGCTGCGCCGAGTGCTGTTCCTGTTGTTGCGTCAGCTGGGCTGCCTGCTGTTGTATCGTCTGCAGCTCGGCGCGGCAACGATCGCGTTCGCCGCGCAGCGGCCGCAATTTCTCGGCCGGTTCGCTGCGCGCCAGCCGCTGCAGCTGCGGGGCGGCCTCCGCCTGCTCGCGCTGGGCGGTGTCCAGCCGCAATTGCCCCTCGCTTTGCTGTTGCCGGAGGCGTTGCCATTGCTGCAGCCAGCTCAGCGCCTGTTGCTGCCGCTGGGTTTGCTCGCCGAGGGCGATTTCCTGCGCGCTCAGCGCCATCAGCTGTTCGGCCAGAGACTGGCGCTGCTCGTCGTTCAGCAGTTCGATGCCGCTGGCGCGTTGATGCAACGCATCCAGGTCGGTTTTGGCCTGCTTGTGCGACTCGAACACCTGTTCGGACAACCGCCCGTAGATTTCGGTGCCGGTCAGCTCTTCCAGCAGTTCGGCGCGATCGTTGGCGTCGGCGTTGAGGAACGCGGCGAACTGCCCCTGAGACAGCATCATCGATTTGGTGAAGCGGCCAAAGTCCAGCCCGGTGATGGCGGCGGTAAGCTCCAGCTTGTCGCGCACCTTGTCCGCCAGGATCTTGCCGTCCTCGCGGCGCGCCAGTTCGACCTTCGGCGCCTGCAGATTGCCGTCCGGCGCGTTTTTGGCGCGGCGCTGGCTCCAGAAGGCGCGATAGCCGACGCCCTTGACCTCGAATTCAACCTCCGCCAGCGATTCGGAGGTGTGGCGGGTCATCAGTTCATTCTGGCTCGGCGTGACGTTGAGGCGCGGCGTCTGGTGGTACAGCGCCAGGCAGATGGCGTCCAGCAGGGTGGTTTTGCCCGCGCCGGTCGGGCCGGTAATGGCGAACAGGCCGTTGCTGGCGAACGGCTCGGCGGTGAAGTCAATTTTCCATTCGCCCTGCAGCGAGTTGAGGTTTTTTAACCGCAGGCTGAGGATCTTCATGGGTTGGTCTCCTCGGCGTTGTGCTGCACCGCTTCGACCACCTGGCGGAACAGTTGGTGCATCCGCCGTTGGCGCGCTTCGGGCATGTCGGCCTCCTGTGTCAGACGCCGTTCGAACACCTCGTTGACGCTCAGCTCGTTCAGCGTTTCTTTATCCTGCTGCGCGATCGCCTGGCGGCGCTGCTCTTTACTGCGCCGCAGCAGCACCACTTCCACCGGCAGCTCATCCGCCATCAGCTGGATGCGGCGCTGGATGTCGCTGAGGTAGTCCTGCGTCGCCACTTCGATATCCAGCCACACCGGCAGCTCGCCGGCATAGTCGGCAAATTGCCGCAGCTGCCGTTCGATCTCGGCCAGATCGCCTTTGATCAGTTGCATGGGCTGAAACTGCGGGATCGTTAACGCGTCTACCCGCTGCAAAGCGCCGTCGGCGAAATCGACCAGGAAGACGCTTTTGGCTTTGCCCAGCTCATCGAAGCTGAGCGGGATCGGTGAGCCGCTATAGCGAATATGCTCCGATTTGGCGACGTTCTGCGCGCGGTGAATGTGGCCCAACGCGATATAGTCGGCGGGCGGGAAGGCCTGCGCCGGGAAGGCGTCGAGGGTGCCGATATAGATGTCGCGCACCGAGTCGGAGGTGGTGACGCCGACGGTGGTCAGGTGGCCGGTGGCGACGATCGGCAGCGGTAGGCCCAGCTGGTCGCGGCGCTCGCAGGCCGCCTGATACAGCGCTTGGTAATGTTCGGCGATGGCTTCCTGCAGCGCCTGCTGTTTCTGCGCGCCGGATTCGCCGGCGCGGCTGGTGAGCAGGTCGCGCGGCCGCAGGAACGGGATGGCGCAAAGCACCGCGCCCGGCTGGCCGTCGCGTTGGTTAAGCACCACGATCTGTTGTTCCGGGGCGCCCTGCGCGCTGGCGATCACCGTGGTGTTCAGGCAAGAGAGCAGTTCACGCGATTCGTTCAGCGTTGCGACCGAATCGTGGTTGCCGCCCAGCACTACCAATTGGCAGCCGGTGCGCTGCAGTTCCACCACGAAGCGGTTGTACAGCTCGCGGGCATAGCTGGGCGGCGAGCCGGTATCGAACAGATCCCCGGCGACGATCAGCGCATCCACCTGCTGCTGTTCGATCTGTTCGATCAGCCAGTTCAGAAAAGCCTGGTGCTCGGCGGCGCGGCTTTTGGTGAAAAAGTACTGGCCAAGGTGCCAGTCAGAGGTGTGGATCAGGCGCATGACACTCCCGGATGCAAAGATAATGGCGATGATTATAAAGGCCGCGGCGGCGGCTGTCCCGGCGCAATGATGATGACAACCGGATGATTTTTCTTTACTGCGGGAAATAATCGCTATGCTTACTGCCTATAACAGCCGGTTTTTTTCATAAAAGTGTCACAAAACTGACGCATAATGGCGCCCGAAAAGTCGCTAACACATTGGCAGGATTGACGATGGCAAGACGCATACTGGTGGTGGAAGACGAAGCGCCGATCCGTGAGATGGTGTGCTTTGTGTTGGAACAGAATGGTTACCAACCGTTGGAAGCCGAGGATTATGACAGCGCCGTGACGCGTCTGTCTGAGCCGTTCCCTGATTTGGTGTTGCTTGACTGGATGTTGCCCGGGGGTTCCGGCATTCAGTTTATCAAACATATGAAGCGCGAAGCGCTGACCCGCGATATCCCGGTGATGATGTTGACCGCGCGCGGCGAAGAAGAAGACCGGGTGCGCGGCCTGGAAGTGGGGGCGGATGATTACATCACCAAGCCGTTCTCGCCGAAGGAGCTGGTGGCGCGCATCAAGGCGGTCATGCGCCGCATTTCGCCGATGGCGGTGGAGGAGGTGATTGAAATGCAAGGGCTGAGCCTGGACCCGTCCTCCCACCGCGTGATGGCGAATGATCAGGCGCTGGACATGGGGCCGACCGAGTTCAAGCTGCTGCACTTCTTTATGACCCACCCGGAGCGGGTTTATAGCCGTGAGCAGTTGCTTAATCACGTCTGGGGCACTAACGTTTATGTGGAAGACCGTACCGTTGACGTGCATATCCGTCGGCTCCGCAAAGCGTTAGAAACCAGTGGGCATGATAAAATGGTTCAAACCGTTCGGGGCACCGGCTACCGGTTCTCAACGCGCTACTGATCGCGCCGCGCTGGAGAATATGCCGTGTTAGAACGTCTGTCGTGGAAGAGGCTGGCTCTGGAGCTGGCTCTTTTCTGTCTGCCCGCCTTACTGCTGGGGCTGATTTTCGGTTATCTGCCCTGGTTCCTGCTGGCCTCCGCGCTGGCAGCGCTGGTGTGGAATTTCTACAACCAGCTCAAACTCTCCCATTGGCTGTGGATCGACCGCAGCATGACGCCGCCGCCCGGCCGCTGGAGTTGGGAGCCGCTGTTTTATGGCCTGTATCAGATGCAGCAGCGCAACCGCCGCCGCCGGCGCGAGCTGGCGCTGCTGATCAAGCGCTTTCGCAGCGGGGCCGAATCGCTGCCTGACGCGGTGGTGATGACCACCGTCGAAGGCAATATCTTCTGGTGCAACGGGCTGGCGCAGCATCTGCTCGGCTTTCGCTGGCCGGAAGACAACGGCCAGCACATCCTTAACCTGCTGCGTTATCCGGAATTCAGCCACTATCTGCAACAGCAGGAGTTTTCGCGCCCGCTGACGCTGCAGCTGAACAACGAACACTACGTCGAATTCCGCGTGATGCCGTATTCTGAAGGGCAACTGCTGATGGTGGCGCGCGACGTCACCCAGATGCGCCAGTTGGAGGGCGCGCGGCGCAACTTCTTCGCCAACGTCAGTCATGAACTGCGCACGCCGCTGACGGTGCTGCAGGGCTATCTGGAGATGATGGGCGACGAAGAGCAGGATGGCTCGCTGCGCAGCAAGGCGCTTAGCACCATGCAAGAGCAGACCCGCCGGATGGACGGGCTGGTCAAGCAGCTGCTGACGCTGTCGCGCATCGAGGCGGCGCCCAATGTCGACATGAACGAGCGGGTGGATATTCCGCTGATGCTGCGGGTGTTGCAGCGTGAGGCGCAATCGCTGAGCGGCGGCAATCACGAGATCACCTTCCGGGTGAACGAACAGCTCAACGTGTTCGGCAATGAAGACCAGTTGCGCAGCGCGGTGTCTAACCTGGTGTACAACGCGGTCAACCACACGCCGAAGGGCACCCATATCGAAGTCAGCTGGCAGCAGACGGCGCACGGCGCGCAATTCCAGGTCAGCGACAACGGGCCGGGCATCGCCGCCGAGCATCTGCCGCGCCTGACAGAGCGTTTTTATCGCGTCGACAAGGCCCGTTCGCGCCAGACCGGCGGCAGCGGGCTGGGGCTGGCGATCGTCAAGCACGCGCTCAGCCATCACGACGCGCGGCTGGAGATCCTCAGCGAACCGGGGATCGGCACCCGCTTTATCTTTACCTTGCCCAATCGGTTGATTGTTCCCGCCGCTTTATCAGAGAATGCGGTGAAAAATTAACGCGAGACACCGGTATGACCCGAATTACCCGAGGGCTGTTGCTTTGCCTGGCGCTGCTGGCCGGACGCGGCGCGCTGGCGCAGCCTGACGGCATGTTGGCGGGCAACCTGTCCAGCGTCGGCTCCGACACGCTGGCGAATTTGATGGCGCTGTGGGCGCAGGATTTCAGCCAGCATTATCCCAACGTCAACCTGCAGATCCAGGCCGCCGGTTCGTCGACCGCGCCGACCGCGTTGGCGGCGGGCGCCGCGCAGCTGGGCCCGATGAGCCGGCCGATGAAGGCGGCCGAGGTTTCGGCGTTCGAACACCGTTACGGTTATGCGCCGCTGGCGGTGCCGGTAGCGGTGGATGCGCTGGTGGTGTTGGTGCATCAGGACAATCCGCTGCGCGGCCTTAACCTGCAGCAGCTCGATCGCATTTTCTCCGCCACCCGGCGCTGCGGTGAAAGCCAGCCGCTGACGCGCTGGGGCGAGCTGGGGCTGCGCGGCGACTGGGCGACACGCTCGCTGCAACGCTTCGGCCGCAACTCGGCGTCCGGCACCTACGGCTATTTCAAACTGCGCGCGCTGTGCGGCGGCGATTTCATGCCGCGCGTCAATGAGCTGCCTGGTTCGGCTTCGGTGGTGCAGGCGGTGGCCGGTTCGCTCAACGGCATCGGCTACGCCAGCATCGGTTTTCGCGCCAGCGGCGTGCGGCTGCTGCCGCTGGCGGAGTCGGGAGAAGACTATGTCGCGCCTACTGCCGCCAACGTGCGCAACGATCGCTACCCGCTGTCGCGCTATCTGTATATCTACATCAACAAAGCCCCCAATCAACCGCTGGAGCCGCTGACCGCCGCGTTCCTCGATCGCGTGCTGTCGACACCAGGGCAAAGCCTGGTCAACCACGACGGCTATCTGCCGCTGCCGCCGGCCGCCCTGCAGAAGACTCGTCAGGCGCTCGGGTTGCCACCGCTCGCGCTGGCCACGGCGCAATAAGCGACAAAAATCGGCGTAATTTTCGCCTTTTTTCACGGCAAAACGGAGCTTATACCACGCGAAAACCGGGCATTTATTGGCGTTTTCGCGCGGTAATGCGATATATGCTTCACGTTTCGTGAATTCATTGTTCAAAAATGATACAAATCATGTAGTGTATATTTATTGATAGCCAATATGATCGACTGGTGGCTAAAGTTTATATGGTCGATAGCTCTGCTTTTCGCCGTGCGTCTTGCCTTGAAGCGCTATAAACGTTTACCTTAGCCTTCGTTGTCGGATTAAACCTCCATTTTTATAACTCCTAAAATTTTGCCCATCTTCATGAGCGGCCACTTTCGAATAGGGACATAAACGCCGGATCGACTGCGTTTAGGGTGCTTATTTGGCGCTGCGACGATCGGGCATGCCGGCAACCGGGTGGGGCGTTTCGCCACCACGCTATCGGACAATTTTTTTTCATTTGAACAGGCAACACGACATCGTATGAGTCATCGTTTAACGTCAAAAGATATCCTGGCACTGGGCTTCATGACCTTTGCCTTATTCGTTGGGGCCGGGAACATCATCTTCCCGCCGATGGTCGGCTTGCAGTCCGGTGAACACGTCTGGATCGCTGCGCTGGGCTTCCTGCTCACCGCCGTGGGCCTGCCGGTCATCACCGTCATCGCGCTGGCGCGCGTCGGCGGCGGCATCGACGCCCTCAGTTCGCCGATCGGCCGCGGCGCCGGCCTGCTGCTGGCGACCGTCTGCTACCTGGCCGTCGGCCCGCTGTTCGCCACGCCGCGCACCGCCACCGTGTCCTTCGAAGTGGGTATCGCCCCGCTGACCGGCGACGGCGCCATGCCGCTGTTCATCTACAGTCTGGTGTACTTCGCGCTGGTGATCGGCATCTCCCTGTATCCGGGCCGTCTGCTCGATACCGTCGGCCACGTGCTGGCGCCGCTGAAGATCGTCGCGCTGGCCGTACTGGGCATCGCCGCGCTGCTGTGGCCTGCCGGCGCGCCTATCCCGGCGACGGCGGCTTATCAGAGCGTGCCTTTCTCCTCCGGCTTCGTTAACGGCTATCTGACCATGGATACGCTGGGCGCGCTGGTATTCGGCATCGTTATCGTCAACGCGGCGCGCTCGCGCGGCGTGAAAGACGCCGGTCTGTTGACCCGTTACACCATTCTGGCCGGTTTGATCGCCGGCGTGGGCCTGACGCTGGTTTATCTGAGCCTGTTCAAGCTGGGCTCCGGCAGCGGCGCGCTGGTGCCTGACGCCACCAACGGCGCGGTGATCCTGCACGCTTACGTTCAGAACACCTTCGGCGGCCTCGGCAGCTTCTTCCTGGCGGCGCTGATCTTCATCGCCTGCATGGTGACCGCGGTGGGCTTGACCTGCGCCTGCGCCGAGTTCTTCGCGCAATACCTGCCGTTCTCTTACAAGACGCTGGTGTTTATCCTGGGCCTGTTCTCGATGGTGGTGTCCAACCTCGGCCTGAGCCACCTGATCCAGATCTCCATTCCGGTGCTGACCGCGATTTATCCGCCGTGCATCGTGCTGGTGGTGCTGAGCTTCACCCTGCGTTGGTGGCACAGCGCGCCGCGCATCATTGCGCCGGTGATGCTTGTCAGCCTGTTGTTTGGTATTCTTGACGCGGTGAAAGCGTCCAGTTTCCAGCAACTGCTGCCGGCCTGGTCCACTCACCTGCCGCTGGCGGAGCAGGGGTTGGCATGGTTGCCGCCTTCGCTGCTGATGTTGGCGCTGGTCGCGATTTATGATCGGGTGTGCACGCGTTCCCAAGTGACCGCGCACTGATAATCCCCCGGCTAAATCCAGGGCCACGGACATGTCCGTGGCTTTTTTTCGTTTAAAACTATGGGTCATTTTCATGCAACAACAGTCACCCACCACTGCCCCCGACAATAAGCTGAAACGCGGCCTCAGCACGCGTCATATCCGCTTTATGGCGCTGGGATCGGCCATTGGCACCGGGTTGTTCTACGGCTCGGCGGACGCCATCAAAATGGCCGGCCCGAGCGTGCTGCTGGCTTACCTGATCGGCGGCATCGTGGCCTTTATCATCATGCGCGCACTGGGGGAGATGTCGGTCAACAACCCGCAGGCCAGCTCATTTTCCCGCTACGCGCAGGACTACCTCGGCCCGATGGCGGGTTACATCACCGGCTGGACTTACTGCTTTGAGATCCTGATCGTCGCCATCGCCGACGTGACCGCCTTCGGCATCTATATGGGGGTCTGGTTCCCGGAAGTGCCGCACTGGATCTGGGTGCTGAGCGTGGTGCTGATCATCGGCGCCATCAACCTGATGAGCGTCAAGGTATTCGGCGAGCTGGAGTTCTGGTTCTCGTTCTTCAAGGTCGCCACCATCATCATCATGATCGCGGCCGGCATCGGCATCATCATCTGGGGTATCGGCAACGGCGGGCAACCGACCGGCATTCATAACCTGTGGTCGAACGGCGGCTTCTTCAGCAACGGCGTTATCGGCATGATCCTGTCGCTGCAGCTGGTGATGTTCGCTTACGGCGGCATTGAAATCATCGGCATCACCGCCGGCGAAGCCAAGGATCCGAAAAAATCGATTCCCAAAGCCATCAACTCGGTGCCGTGGCGCATTCTGGTGTTCTACGTCGGCACGCTGTTTGTCATCATGTCGATCTACCCGTGGAACCAGGTGGGCACCAACGGCAGCCCGTTCGTGCTGACCTTCCAGCATATGGGCATCACCGTGGCGGCGGGCATCCTCAACTTCGTGGTGATCACCGCTTCGCTGTCGGCGATCAACAGCGACGTGTTCGGCGTCGGCCGCATGCTGCATGGCATGGCCGAGCAGGGGCACGCGCCGAAGATGTTCAGCAAGGTGTCGAAACGCGGCATTCCCTGGGTGACGGTGGTGGTGATGATGCTGGCGCTGCTGCTGGCGGTATACCTCAACTACATCATGCCGGAGAGCGTGTTCCTGGTGATCGCCTCCCTGGCGACCTTCGCCACCGTGTGGGTGTGGATCATGATCCTGTTCTCGCAAATCGCCTTCCGCCGCAGCCTGAGCAAAGAGCAGGTGAAGCAGCTGGCGTTCCCGCTGCGCGGCGGGGTGTTCACCTCGGTGGTGGCGATCGTGTTCCTGGTGTTCATCATCGGCCTGATCGGTTACTTCCCGACCACGCGCGTCTCGCTGTACGCCGGCCTGGTCTGGGTGGTGTTGCTGCTGGCGGGGTACTGGTTCAAGGTCAACCATCAGAAAAAACGCGTGCCGTTGGCGACGCAGCAAGACTAAATGGAAAAACACCGGCTGAGGCCGGTGTTTTTTTAGAGGCAGGCGTTAAGCGAAGTCCAGCTTGCGCAGTTTCGAAACGTCGATGGACTGCCTGGCCTGCCACAGATCGTAAGCATCTTGCATGCCCATCCAGACCTGTTCGGAACTGCCTATTACGATGGACAGGCGGATGGCCATTTCCGGCGAGATATCGGATTTTCCGCTGATCAGGCGTTGAACCGTAGACGGCGCGACGTCCAATGCTTTGGCCAGCGCGCGTGCGCTGAGATTCAGCGTTTCCATGGTTTCTTTGATCAATTCTCCAGGATGAGGAGGATTATGCATGCGGTTCATTAGTGATAGTCCTCATAATTCACGATATAAACATCACCCTCGACCAGTTCAAACGTGATACGCCAGTTGCCGGTGACGGTGACGGATCACTGCCCGCTGCGAGCGCCCGTTAGCGGGTGCAAGAAGAAGCCGGGCAGATCTACGTCATCAATCACTTTCGCCAGATCCAGCACGCTCAGCCGCAGCGCGATTTTCTTCGCCTGCTTGGCGTCGATACCTGCCGTTGAACCGGTTTCGAAAAACTTTTTGAGTCCCTTATGCTTGAAACTTCTTATCATCCTGATGGCTCCATGAGTGTTGCGTGTGGCGCAACAAGATGGGGCGTTTTTTAACCTGCTATGCCAAGCGTTTGTCTTCCGCTTCCTCCTCCCCGGCGGCGCGCGCTTCGATGCGCATGCCGCCGTCGTTCAGCCGTTCCTCCTCTTCCTCGCCGGCGCAGCGCGCCAGCACTTCGCGAATGTCCTGCAGGTTGCTGCTGAGGGCGCTCAGCGAAGGTTGCAGATTGCGGGGCATGCGGCTTTCATCCAGCGACGCGCTGTGCAGGCAGCCGATAAACAGCAGGGTGGCCAGCAGGGTAAACAGCCGATGACGTATCCGTTTCAGCAAGGGCTTTCCCTCTCGGTGGTGAAGGTGATGGCGCATTAACGCCGTTTTCGCCGGGGAAAAGAAGGGGATGGAGATATCTGCTGGCAATTGAAAGAGAATAATTACCAGCAGACACAGTTACGTCAGCCGACGTCAGGAAGCGTTCGCGCTTTGTCGCAGCATGCCGCGCAGGTCATTGCCGGTTGGCGTCTGATGCACGCGCAGGCCGAACTCGTCGATCACCGCCAGGATATGGTCGAAAATATCCGCCTGAATACTTTCGTACTCCGCCCAGACCGTGGTGTTGGTGAAGGCGTAGATTTCCAGCGGCAGGCCTTCCGGCGTCGGCGCCAGCTGGCGCACCATCAGCGTCATGTTTTGGTGAATGCGCGGGTGAGCGCGCAGGTAGGCTTCCAGATAGGCGCGCAGCGTGCCGAGGTTGGTGAGGCGGCGGCCGTTGAGCGGCGAGGCCAGATCGACGGCGATCTCCTGGTTGTGCTGGCTCAGCTCCTGGGTCTTAACGTTCAGATAGCTGTGCAGCAGCGGGTTGCGCTGCAGGCGGCGCTGTTCCTCTTCCGACAGGAAGTGCACGCTGCCGGTGTCGATATTCAAACTGCGCTTGATGCGGCGCCCGCCGGATTCCGACATCGAACGCCAGTTTTTGAACGAGTCGGAGATCAGCGCGTAGGTGGGGATGGTGGTGACGGTGTTGTCCCAGTTGCGCACTTTGACCGTGGTCAGGCCGATGTCGGTGACCGCGCCGTCGGCGCCGTATTTCGGCATTTCCAGCCAGTCGCCGATCTTCAGCATGTCGTTGGCGGAGAGCTGGATGCCGGCCACCAGTCCGAGGATCGGATCCTTGAACACCAACATCAAGACCGCCGTCATGGCGCCCAGGCCACTGAGCAGCAGCAGCGGCGATTTGCCCATCAGCAATGAGACGATCATGATGCCGATCAGGATCGCCGCCACCAGCTTCAGGCCCTGGAAAATGCCGCGCAGCGGCAGCTGATTGGAAATCGGGCTTTGGCGCAGCAGCGCCAGCAGCGTATCCAGCAGCGAGAACAGCGACAACAGGGTGAAGGCGAGGATCCACACCTGCGCGGCGGTGACGATCACCGCC
The DNA here is from genome assembly GCF_052045405.1 of Serratia sp. 22278. Taxonomy (NCBI): domain Bacteria; kingdom Pseudomonadati; phylum Pseudomonadota; class Gammaproteobacteria; order Enterobacterales; family Yersiniaceae; genus Serratia; species Serratia sp. 22278. The sequence continues at coordinate 128,221 of NZ_JBQEOW010000004.1, forward strand.
TGAGTCTGGCTGCCGCTCTGCAGCCACAGCGTCGCCTGGATGCTGATGATCACCCCTTGCAGCAGCAGCGCCACGCGCTGGAACAGTTTGTATTGGGTGATGGCCTGTTGCCAGACGCGCTGCGACTGCTGGCCACGGCGCTGAAGGGCCGCCAACACCACCCGGTGCAGCACCAGGTGGATCGCGACCGAGATCAGAACAATCAATCCCAATACCATCAACAGCGACATCACTCCGCCGAATTCCAAACCAAACTGTTCCAGCCAGCGCGTTATCTGTTGTTGCATTACCGCTCCTTAAAAAATGCGCAAAAAATATCCTGTAAACTTAAAACGCGTTAGCCTAAGGGGTAACGTGCAGGATTTGTGCCTGTTTACCTTTTTTTACATCAAGTTAGCGTTATTTTTCAGTCTCCGCCCCCCGGCTCATCCCCGGGTTTTGCGGCCAGAGAGGAGGGGGAGTTGCACTTAACGTGGCATTGTTCGTTTTTGAAGAACGCCGTCGATTTCGTTTGGTACAGCAGGAGAACAGTATGCTTAACGCCTGGCATCAACCGGTCCCGCCTTTTGTGGTGAAACAAGGGCAACGTTTGGATATCACGCTGTGGTTACAAGGGGATGAACTGCCGGAACGGGTATTTTTGCGCGCCGAACCGGACAACGAAGAGTGGCTGCTGACGATGAAAGCGCAGCGCCACGAGGGGATGCGGCGCTACCAGGCCAGCCTGACGCTGAATGAGGGCGAGCCGACGCGGCGTTACTGCTTCAAGCTGCTGTGGGCCGATCGCCAACAGTGGTTCGGCCCGCAGGGCTGGTCGCCAACGCCGCCGGGCCAGCTGGCGCAGTTCGCCGTCGACGATCCTGACAATGGCCCCGCGTGGGTGGCGGATCAGCTGTTCTACCAGATTTTCCCCGATCGCTTCGCCAGCAGCGGCGGCGAGCACGGCATCCAGAGCGGCAGCTATCGCCATCACGCGGCCGGCGCCGAGGTGATTCGGCGCGACTGGCAGCACCCGTTGGAGGATCGCCACGCCGCCTCGACCTTTTACGGCGGCGATCTGGACGGCATCAGCGCCAAACTGCCGTATTTGCAGCAGCTGGGCGTGACGGCGCTGTATTTGAACCCGATTTTTACCGCGCCGAGCGTGCATAAGTACGATACCGAGGATTATTACCAGGTCGATCCGCACTTCGGCGGCAACGCGGCGCTGCAGCGTTTGCGAGTGAGCACTCACAAGGTAGGCATGAAACTGGTGCTGGACGGGGTGTTCAACCACACCGGCGACTCGCATCCGTGGTTCGACCGCCATCGCCAAGGGCAAAACGGCGCCTGCCACCACCCCGATTCGCCGTATCGCGGCTGGTTCAACTTCTACCCGGACGGCCGCGCGCTCGACTGGAAGGGCAACGCCAGCCTGCCGAAGCTCAACTTCGCCGAGCCGCAGGTGGCGGAAGCGATCTATCGCGGGGAAGGCAGCGTGGTGCGCCACTGGCTGCGCCCGCCGTACAGCATCGACGGTTGGCGGCTGGATGTGGTGCATATGCTGGGGGAGAACGGCGGCGCTGCCGGCAACCTGCGTCACCTGGCGGGCATCTATCAGGCGGTGAAGCAGGAGAATCCACAGGCCTATGTCTTGGGCGAGCACTTCGGCGACGCGCGCCGCTGGCTGCACGCCGGCGTGGAGGATGCGGCGATGAACTACATGGGGTTCGCGCTGCCGGTGCGGGCGTTTTTGGCGGGGCTGGACGTGGCTTATCACCCGGTGCGGCTGGACGCCGCCGGATGCGCGCAGTGGATGGACGGCTACCGCGCCGGGTTGCCGCACGGCCGCCAGCTGATCCAGTTCAACCAGCTGGACAGCCACGATACCGCGCGTTTCCTCACGCTGTTGCAGGGGAACGCGGCGCGCATGCAGATGGCGGCGGTGTGGTTGCTGAGCTGGATCGGCGTGCCTTGCCTCTATTATGGCGATGAGATTGGTCTGGACGGCGGCAACGATCCGTTCTGCCGCAAGCCGTTCCCGTGGGACGTCGGCGACTGGGATCGGCCGCTGCTGGCGCTGTTCCAGCGCATGGCGGCGCTGCGTAAACAGAGCCTGGCGCTGCGTCGCGGCGGCTGTCAGGTGCTGTACGCCAGCGGAGAAACGCTGGTGTTCGTGCGCCTGTATCAGCAGGAGCAGGTGCTGGTGGCGCTGCAGCGTGACGGCAGCGGCCAGGCGCAGCTGCCGCACAACCCGCTGTTGGCCCGCGGCCCGTGGCGGCGCGTGGAAGGGCGGGGAGAGTTGAGCGAAACGGCCGGCGGGCTGCGCCTGCAGCTGGCGGAAGAATCGGCCACCGTGTGGCGCTGTGAAGGCTAAGGGAACTGCGGGGGCCGAAGGGCCCCCGCGATTAAGGTGAGTGGGCGTTTACATCAGTAACCGACCGCGGAGCCTGCCGGGCGACGCACGTCGTTGGCGCCGTACAGGTAACCTTCGCGCACTTTGCCGGAAACCGCCGAATCGTTGCCGGAGTTGGCCGGGCTGACGCCCGCCGCGCCCGGCAAACCGACCAGAATCAGTTCGGCGGCGCCCCACGGCGTTTGTTCGACCATCTTATAGCCCATGCCGCTCAGCAGTTTTAGCGTATCGGCGGAAACGCCGCGCTGTTCGTAGTACACCTCATCCGGCAGCCATTGGTGATGGATGCGCGGCGCGTCCACCGCTTCCTGTGGCGCCATGCCGTGGTCGATCACGTTCAACGCGGTCTGCAGGGTGATGGTGATGATGCGCGAACCACCCGGCGAGCCCAGCACCATAAAGATCTTGTTGTCCTTGGTTACCAGCGTCGGGCTCATTGACGATAGTGGGCGCTTACCGGGGGCAATGTTGTTGGCGGTGCCCTGCACCAGCCCGTACAGGTTTTTCTCGCCCACTTTGACCGTAAAATCGTCCATCTCATCGTTGAGGAAGAAGCCGGTGCCCGGTGCGATCACCACGGCGCCGAAGCGGCCGTTGACGGTATAGGTGGTGGAGACCGCGTTGCCGTCATGGTCGACGATCGAATAGTGGGTGGTTTCCGGCTTCTCATGCGGTTCCATGCCGGGCTGCACATTTTCCGACGGCGTGGCCTTGTCCGCGACGATTTTCTTGCGGATCTGCTCGGCGTAGCTCTTGCTCACCAGCCGGTCGATCGGGTTCTTGATGAATTCCGGGTCGCCGAGGTAGGTGTTGCGATCCATGTAGGCATGGCGCATCGCTTCGGTCATGGTGTGAATGGCCGCCGCCGAGTTAAAGCCCATGCTTTTCAGATCATAGCCTTCCACCACGTTGAGGATTTCGCACAGCGTCACGCCGCCGGAACTGGGAGGCGGCGCTGACACGAACTTGTAGCCGCGATAGCTGCAGGTGATCGGCGGGGTTTCGGTGACTTTATAGTTGGCGAAGTCGGCGGCGGTCAAAATGCCGCCGCCCTGTTTGGCCGCCGCCTCTACCGCCTGCGGGATCTTGCCTTTATAGAAGGCGTCGGTTCCGCCTTTGGCGATGGCTTCCAGCGTGTTGGCCAGATCGGTTTGCACCAGCTTGTCCCCCGGCTGCAGCGGGCTGCCGTCCGGGCGCAGGAAGATTTTGGCCGACTCGGGATCCTGTTTGAAGCGCGCGATGGTGGTGTCGAGGATATCGGTGTCGGCGCGGGTCAGCACAAAGCCTTCGCGCGCCAGCCTGATCGCCGGCGCCAGCACCTGTTCGCGGCTCAGCTTGCCGTACTTCTCACGCGCGGTTTCCATCCCCAGCACGGTGCCCGGCACGCCCGCCGCCAGATAGCCGTACAGGCTGGCGTCTTTCTTCACCTTGCCGTCGGCGTCCAGATACATGTTGGCGCTGGCCGCCGCCGGCGCGGTTTCGCGGAAGTTGATGAAGGTATCGGTGCCGTCCGCCAGGTGGACGGTCATAAAGCCGCCGCCGCCGATGTTGCCGCAGCAGGGGTTCACCACCGCTTGCGCATAGCCGACCGCCACGGCGGCGTCGATGGCGTTGCCGCCCATCTTCAGGATATCCACCCCGACCTGCGAGGCCAGATGCTGCGAGGTGACCACCATGCCGTTTTGGGCTTCCACCGCTGGGTTGGATGCCGCATACAGGCTGCCGCTGACCAGCAGCGCCGCCATGGTCAGGGGTTTGCTCCATTTCTGTAAAAACATAGTTATTCCTACCCTGTCAGTTTTTTATTGTGTTGTGTTTGCTTGCCGCTGTTCGCTTGCAAAGCGCGAGCCAGCGTTATTGATAGTAGCCGCAGATGGGCATTCGCGCGGCGAACTGGGCGGGAAATGTGAGCGGAAACAGGGAAATAAAGCACTGAAGGCGGGCGGTCTGCCCCAAAAAGGGGCATAAAAAAACCGGCCGCGTGGGCCGGTTGATTCACTATCAGGCTGAAATTACAGCTTGGCAGCGTTTTCAGACAGGTATTTTGCCACGCCGTCTGGGGAAGCGCCCATACCTGCTTTGCCTTTTTCCCACTGAGCCGGGCAGACTTCACCGTGCTCTTCGTGGAATTGCAGCGCGTCAACGGTACGGATCATTTCGTCGATGTTACGGCCGATTGGCAGGTCGTTAACAACCTGAGCACGCACGATGCCGTCTTTGTCGATCAGGAAGGAGCCGCGCAGCGCAACGCCGGCTTCCGGGTGTTCGATGCCGTAAGCTTTCTGGATTTCACGCTTAACGTCAGCAACCATTGCGTATTTCACTTCACCGATGCCGCCTTTGTCGACAGGGGTTTTACGCCATGCGTTGTGGACGAACTCTGAGTCGAAGGAAACGCCAACCACTTCAACGCCACGCTTCTGGAACTCTTCATAGCGGTGATCGAAAGCGATCAGCTCGGAAGGGCATACGAAGGTGAAGTCCATTGGCCAGAAGAACAGCACGGCCGGTTTGCCGTTCAGGTGCTTCTTCAGGTTGAAGTTTTCAACGATTTCGCCGCTACCCAGTACGGCAGCTGCAGTGAAGTCAGGGGCTTGACGAGTTACCAGGACCATAATTACTCCTGTAATAGGTGTTAAAGGGTGGATGTAAAAACAAGGGCCAGTATAGGGGCCATGACTTGGTGAATAAAGGGTAAAAGACCAATCAATGAGATAGCTTTTACCTATCAAAGTCGTTGATATAATTTATCAAGCTTTAAAAATAACCTTTTCCTGCAAAAGGGCAAGCGGCAAAACGTAAATTCTTGCAATGCGCTGCAATTTCAAACGCTTGGGCTTGACCTCAGAGCATTTTTTCCTTCGCCTGCTGCATCATTTGCGGATAAAACTGCCAGAATTGTGTTTCAAGCTGATGATAATGTTGTTCGACGTCGGCGAACGAGCCGGCCAGCGCTTCGAGGCGCGGACGGCGGCTGGCCATGCCCTGCAATACCCGGGCGATGAACGGCAATTCGGCGTAGCGTTCCAGCCAGCGTTCCGGCCACAGATAGCCGTTCAGGTTCTGAAAACGCGGCGGCGTGAGCGGCAGGTAAGGTTCGATCTGGCTGCGGGCTTCCTGGGTAAACTGGTGCAGGTCGCGTGAAGGCTCCAACTGTTGCCAGTGGCGCGCCAGAAAATGGTCCCACACCACGTCGAGGGTGATCGGCGCCACGCGGCGGTAGGGGGCGCTGAAATAGTCGCGGCAGGCTTTCACCTGCGGCAGGCTGTCGGTCAGCACGTCGACGCGGCGGTGCATCATGATGCCGGCCACGACCTCGGGCTGGTAGTCGGCGGCGGGGTTGCCGCGAACGAAATCGGCCAGCAGGTTGCCCAGCAGCGAGCTGTCTGCCAGCATGGCCAGGTGAAGGTGAGCGAGAAAATTCATCCCTCAACTATACCTGAAGTCAGGCAAATCCTCCTTATTTCTTGCCGCTGACCGCCCCCGGCTTTAGACTAGGCCGCCTGTTTTTTACCAACCAGCCTTAAATTGAAGAAGTGAATACCCATGCGCGTCGCTGATTTTTCGTTTGAACTTCCCGAATCCCTGATTGCCCACTATCCCCAGGCCGAGCGCAGCGCATGCCGCCTGCTGCAGCTGGATGGGCCGAGCGGGGCGCTGACGCACGGCGTATTCACCGATCTGCTGGATAAGCTGGAAGCCGGCGACCTGCTGGTGTTCAACAATACCCGCGTGATCCCGGCGCGCATGTTCGGCCGCAAGGTCAGCGGCGGCAAGATAGAAGTGCTGGTGGAGCGCGTGCTGGACGACCATCGCGTGCTGGCGCACGTGCGCGCGTCGAAAGCGCCCAAGCCGGGCGCCGAGCTGCTGTTGGGGGATGACGAGAGCATCGCCGCCACCATGGTGGCGCGCCACGAGACGCTGTTCGAGCTGCGCTTCAACGACGAACGCGACGTATTCACCATTCTTAACGCGGCCGGCCACATGCCGCTGCCGCCATATATCGCTCGCCCGGATGAAGACGCCGACCGTGAGCTGTATCAGACGGTCTACAGCGAGAAACCGGGCGCGGTCGCCGCGCCGACCGCCGGCCTGCACTTCGACGAACCGCTGCTGGCGGCGCTGCGCGCCAAAGGCGTGGAAATGGCGTTCGTGACGCTGCACGTCGGCGCCGGCACCTTCCAGCCGGTGCGCGTGGAAACCATCGAAGATCACGTGATGCACGCCGAATACGCCGAAGTGCCGCAGGACGTGGTGGATGCGGTGCTGGCTTGCAAAGCGCGCGGCAAGCGCGTCGTGGCGGTGGGCACCACCTCGGTGCGTTCGCTGGAAAGCGCCGCGGCGGCCAGCAAAGAGGCGCTGATTGCGCCGTTCTTCGGCGATACCAGCATCTTTATCTATCCAGGTTATCACTACCAGGTGATCGACGCGCTGGTGACCAATTTCCACCTGCCGGAATCGACCCTGATCATGCTGGTATCGGCCTTCGCCGGCTATAAAAATACCATGAACGCCTATCAGCAGGCGGTGGCCGAGCAGTATCGCTTTTTCAGCTACGGCGATGCGATGTTCATCAGCCGTAACCCGCAGGCGGAAAACGAGTCCGTCGGCGGTTAATTTCCCGGGCTGCGCCTACGGCGCGGCCCCGTTTCAACGACATCAGACTGTTTCTCTGATGCTGGAGGCTTTGTGAAGTACGAACTACAAACTACCGATGGCCGCGCACGCCGCGGCCGCCTGATTTTCGACCGCGGCGTGGTGGAAACCCCGGCCTTTATGCCGGTCGGCACCTACGGTACGGTCAAGGGCATGACGCCGGAAGAAGTGAAAGAGACCGGCGCGCAGATCCTGCTGGGCAACACCTTCCACCTGTGGCTGCGCCCGGGCCAGGAGATCATGAAACTGCACGGCGATCTGCACGACTTCATGCAGTGGCCGGGCCCGATCCTCACCGACTCCGGCGGTTTCCAGGTATTCAGCCTGGGGGCGATGCGCAAGATCAAAGAGGAAGGCGTGTACTTCCGCAACCCGATCAACGGCGACAAGGTGTTCCTGAGCCCGGAAAAATCGATGGAAATCCAGTATGACCTGGGTTCCGACATCGTGATGATCTTCGACGAATGCACGCCGTACCCGGCCGACTGGGACTACGCCAAGCGTTCGATGGAAATGTCGCTGCGCTGGGCGGAGCGCAGCCGCAAGCGTTTCGACGAGCTGGAAAATAAAAATGCGCTGTTCGGCATCATTCAGGGCGGCGTTTACGAAGATTTACGTGATGTTTCCGTCAAAGGGCTGGTGGATATCGGCTTTGACGGGTACGCTGTGGGCGGCTTGGCTGTAGGCGAGCCGAAAGAGGATATGCATCGCATTCTTGAACACGTTTGCCCGCAAATTCCGGAAGATAAGCCACGCTATTTGATGGGCGTCGGCAAGCCGGAAGATTTGGTGGAAGGCGTGCGTCGCGGCATCGACATGTTCGACTGCGTCATGCCGACCCGCAACGCCCGCAACGGCCATTTGTTCGTGACTGACGGTGTGGTAAAAATCCGTAATGCCAAGCACAAGGATGATACGTCTCCGCTGGATAAGGACTGTGATTGCTACACGTGTCGCCATTACAGCCGCGCCTACTTGCACCATCTCGACCGTTGCAACGAAATATTGGGTGCTCGACTGAACACGATTCATAACCTGCGTCACTACCAGCGCCTGATGGCGGGTTTACGCCAGGCTATCGAAGAGGGTAAATTAGAGCAGTTTGTTGCGGATTTCTATGGTCGGATCGGCAAGCCGATTCCGCCTTTAAACGCTTGATCTAATAATTGATAACTTAATGAGGGAATTTCAATGAGCTTTTTCATTTCTGACGCCGTCGCATCCGCAGGGGCTCCGGCTCAGGGAAGCCCGTACTCTCTGATCATTATGCTGGTGGTGTTCGGCCTGATCTTCTACTTCATGATCCTGCGCCCACAGCAGAAGCGCGCTAAAGATCACAAGAAGCTGATGGACTCCATCGGTAAAGGCGACGAAGTGCTGACCACCGGCGGCCTGATCGGTCGAGTGACCAAAGTGGCCGACACCGGCATCATCGCCATCGCGCTGAACGACACCACGGAAGTGATGATCAAGCGTGACTTCGTGGCGGCCGTTCTGCCGAAAGGTACCATGAAGGCCCTGTAATCTTTTTTCCCGAAGGGAATTGCCGTGCTAAACCGTTATCCTTTGTGGAAGTATCTGATGTTGATCGTCGTGATCCTCGTCGGTCTGCTTTATGCGCTTCCCAACATCTACGGTGAGGATCCGGCCGTACAAATCACTGGCGCGCGCGGCGTCGCCGCCAGTGAAACTACGCTGGACCAGGTCCGTACCGTATTAGAAAAAGACAACATCGCGAGCAAGTCGATTGCGCTGGAAAATGGCGCCATCCTGGCTCGCTTTAAAGATCCTGACGTTCAGCTGCGCGCCCGCGAAGCGCTGGTGACCGAGCTGGGTGACAAATTCGTCGTGGCGCTGAACCTGGCGCCGGCCACGCCGACCTGGCTGGCCATGCTGGGCGCAGAGCCGATGAAACTCGGCCTGGACCTGCGCGGCGGCGTACACTTCCTGATGGAAGTGGACATGGACACCGCGTTGAGCAAGCTGCAGGAACAGACCATGGATACCCTGCGCAGCGAGCTGCGCGAGAAGGGCATTCCTTACGCGTCTATCCGCAAGCTGGACAACAACGGCGTGGAAGTTCGCTTCCGCGACGATGCGGCTCGCGATCAGGCCATCAGCTACATCGGTCCGCGTCAGCGCGATCTGGTGCTGTCCGCCAACGGCGCCAACACCATGAAAGCCAACCTGACGGACGCCCGTCTGAGCGAAGCGCGCGAATACGCCGTCCAGCAGAACATCACTATCCTGCGTAACCGCGTCAACCAGCTCGGCGTCGCCGAACCGCTGGTGCAGCGCCAGGGCGCCGACCGCATCGTGGTTGAGCTGCCGGGCATTCAGGACACCGCGCGCGCCAAAGAAATTCTGGGCGCCACCGCGACCCTGGAGTTCCGCCTGGTGAACACCAATGCGGACGCCACTGCGGCGGCCAACGGCCGCGTGCCGGGCGACTCCGAGGTGAAATACACCCGTGACGGCCAGCCGATCGTGCTGTACAAGCGCGTGATCCTGACCGGTGACCACATCACCGACTCCACCTCGAGCACCGACGAATACAACCAGCCGCAGGTTAACATCTCGCTGGACAGCGCCGGCGGCACGTCCATGTCCAACTTCACCAAGGATAACATCGGCAAGCCGATGGCGACCCTGTTCGTGGAGTATAAGGACAGCGGCAAGAAAGACGCTAACGGCCGTGCGGTGCTGGTGAAACAGGAAGAAGTGATCAACGTGGCGAACATTCAGTCGCGTCTGGGCAACAGCTTCCGCATCACCGGCATCGGCAACCCGAACGAAGCGCGTCAGCTTTCGCTGCTGCTGCGTGCGGGTGCGTTGATCGCGCCGATTCAGATCGTCGAAGAGCGCACCATCGGCCCAACCCTGGGTCAGCAGAACATCACCCAAGGTCTGGAAGCCTGTCTGTGGGGCCTGGTGGCGTCTATCGTCTTCATGGTGGTCTGGTACCGTAAGTTCGGCGTGATCGCCACCACGGCGCTGGTCGCCAACCTGGTGCTGATCGTCGGCGTGATGTCCCTGTTGCCGGGGGCGACGCTGACCATGCCGGGTATCGCCGGGATCGTGTTGACGCTGGCGGTGGCGGTTGACGCCAACGTACTGATTAACGAACGTATCAAGGAAGAGCTGAAGAACGGCCGGTCCGTTCAGCAGGCGATCCATGAGGGCTATAAAGGCGCGTTCTCCAGTATCGTCGATGCCAACATCACCACCCTGATCACCGCGGTCATCCTGTACGCAGTGGGCACCGGTTCGATCAAAGGCTTTGCGATCACCACCGCTATCGGTGTGGCGACGTCCATGTTCACCGCGATTGTCGGTACCCGTGCCATCGTCAACCTGCTTTACGGCGGCAAACGCATTAACAAGCTGTCTATCTGAGGAGTGCGTTGTGGCACAGGATTATACTGTTGAGCAACTCAACTACGGCCGTAAAGTCTACGACTTTATGCGCTGGGACTATTTGGCCTTCGGCATCTCGTTGCTGCTGTTGGTCGCGTCGATCGTCACCATGTCGGTGCGCGGGTTTAACTGGGGTCTGGATTTCACCGGCGGTACGGTGATTGAAATCAACCTGGAGAAACCGGCTAACCTCGACCTGATGCGCGATACGCTGGAGAAGGCCGGGTTCCAGGATCCGATCATCCAGAACTTCGGCAGCAGCCGCGACGTGATGGTGCGCATGCCACCGGCGACCGGCACCGCAGGCCAGGAACTGGGCAACAAGGTGATCGGCGTGATCAACGACTCGGTGGATAAAAACGCCACCGTGAAGCGCATCGAGTTCGTCGGCCCGAGCGTGGGCAGCGAACTGGCGCAAACCGGCGGCATGGCGCTGCTGGTGGCGTTGATCTGTATCCTGATCTACGTCGGTTTCCGCTTCGAATGGCGCCTGGCGCTGGGGGCGGTTATCGCGCTGGCGCACGACGTGATCATCACGCTGGGCGTGCTGTCGCTGTTCCACATCGAGATTGACCTGACCATCGTCGCGTCCCTGATGTCGGTTATCGGTTACTCGCTGAACGACAGCATCGTGGTTTCCGACCGTATTCGTGAAAACTTCCGCAAGATCCGCCGCGGCACGCCTTACGAGATCATGAACGTGTCGTTGACCCAGACGCTGAGCCGTACGCTGATGACTTCCGGTACTACCCTGATGGTGGTGCTGATGCTGTACATCTTCGGTGGCGCGATGCTGCAAGGTTTCTCGCTGGCGATGTTGATCGGCGTGTCGATCGGTACCGTCTCCTCCATCTACGTCGCGTCCGCGCTGGCGTTGAAACTGGGGATGAAACGCGAGCACATGCTGCAGCAAAAAGTGGAAAAAGAGGGCGCGGATCAGCCTTCGATTCTGCCTTAACCGCCGCAGTATTCAGCGAAATGAAAAGGAGCGCCCATCGGCGCTCCTTTTTTTTGCTTTGGGTTTCAGCGTTGCTGCACCACCGCCGGTTGGGCGGTCGAAACCAGACTGTGCAGACGGATATAGCCCAATTGTTCCGGCGTCACGCCGCTGAAGCGCAGCTCAAAGTCCTGGCCGGGTTTCGGCAGCAGCGAATCGGCGCTGGCGATCGGTTGCGACAGCGCCTCGGCGGTCAGCGGCCGCCCGGTGGCGTCGTCCAGTTGGCCCCATTCCACCACCGCTTTGAACGGCGGCAGCGTGGCCTGTGAGAGGATGCGCACATGCAGCTGCGCCTGCGTGCCGTTGGCTTCGCTCTTGATGTGGCTCAGCGAAACGCTCAGCTCGCCGATGCCGCTCTGCAAACGGGCGGCGCTTCGGGCCGCCGGCAGCAGGTAGACGCCGTTGTCGGAGTGCTGATTGAGCATATTCTGCCGCTCCAGCGCGGTGGTTTGATCGGTCAGCACGCTCACTTTCTGGTTCAGCGCGGCGACCTGATGGCGCAGTTGAGGCACGGCGGCGTTGTGCGCGCAGCCTGCCAGCAACACGGCGGCGGCGAGCAGGGCGATTTTGGGGTAACAGGTTGTCATGACGGCGATTTCCTATGCTGAATCTCCTGCTATCAGCTTAGTCCGCTCGGAGGGGAAAGTCATATCGGCGCCGCTTCCCGGCGGCGTGTTGCAACAAATGGCCGCCGCCCTTTGTTGTGGCTGCACTTCGGGGTAAACTGCGTTTATCTATAAAAACGTTTATCAGGACGTGTTATGCATTGCCCTTTCTGCGCCGCCGTTGATACCAAAGTCATTGATTCCCGCCTGGTGGGGGACGGTTCGCAAGTGCGCCGCCGCCGCCAGTGTCTGGTGTGCAATGAGCGCTTCACCACCTTCGAGGTGGCCGAGCTGGTGATGCCGCGAGTGATTAAAAGCGATGAGGTGCGCGAGCCGTTCAACGAAGACAAACTGCGCCGCGGCATGCTGAAAGCGCTGGAAAAGCGCCCGGTAAGCTCGGACGATGTGGAAAACGCCCTTAATCATATCAAATCCCAACTGCGCGCCACCGGCGAACGCGAAGTGCCGACCAAACTGGTGGGTAATCTGGTGATGGACGCGTTGAAAAAGCTGGATAAGGTCGCCTACATTCGCTTTGCGTCGGTGTACCGCAGCTTCGAGGACGTGCGCGAGTTCGGCGAAGAGATTGCCCGCCTGCAAGACTAAAGGATCTTTCATGCATCACGACGAATTTTATATGGCGCGCGCCTTCGAACTGGCGCGCCTGGGGCGTTTCACCACCGCGCCCAATCCGAACGTCGGCTGCGTTATCGTGCGCGACGGCGAAATTGTCGGTGAAGGCTACCATCTGCGCGCCGGCGAGCCGCACGCGGAAGTGCACGCGCTGCGCATGGCGGGCGACAAGGCGCGCGGCGCCACCGCCTATGTGACGCTCGAGCCGTGCAGCCACCACGGCCGCACGCCGCCCTGCGCCGATGCGCTGGTGGCCGCCGGCGTGACGCGGGTGGTCGCGGCGATGCAAGATCCCAATCCGCAGGTGGCGGGGCGCGGGCTGTACAAGCTGCAGCAGGCCGGCGTCGAAGTCCGTCATGGCCTGATGCTGGCCGAGGCCGAAGCGGTCAACCTGGGCTTCCTCAAGCGCATGCGCACCGGTTTCCCTTACGTGCAGCTGAAGCTGGGCGCGTCGCTGGACGGCCGCACGGCGATGGCCACCGGCGAGAGCCAGTGGATCACCTCACCCGAAGCGCGTCAGGACGTGCAGCGCCTGCGCGCGCAGAGCGCCGCGATTCTCAGCACCAGCGCCACCGTGCTGGCGGACGATCCGTCGCTGACGGTGCGTTGGGATGAGCTGGACGCCGAGACGCAGCGCCTCTATCCGCGCGAAAATCTGCGCCAGCCGCTGCGCATCCTGCTCGACAGCCAAAATCGCATCACCCCGCAGCACCGCGTGGTGCAGCAGCCGGGCGCTACCTGGCTGGCGCGCCTGCAGGCGGATGAACAGGCCTGGCCGCAAGAGGTCGAACAGTTTATCTGCCCGGCGCACGGCGGCGGCATTGATCTGGTGGTGATGATGATGCTGTTGGCCAAGCGCCAGGTGAATTCAATCTGGGTAGAGGCGGGCGCAATGCTGGCCGGCGCGCTGCTGCAGGCCGGCCTGGTGGATGAGCTCATTTTGTACATCGCGCCGAAACTGTTGGGCGATAATGGCCGTGGCCTGTGTCATCTGCCGGGCCTGGAACGGCTGGCCGACGCGCCGGAATTCGTCTTTAGCGACGTGCGCCAGGTCGGCCCCGATCTGCGTTTGCGCCTGCGGGCGAAACACTGAATCTCGCGCCCGCGCGCCGGTTTTACAAAAGCGCCGCGCAGGCGATGAAAGAATATGATAGAATCCGCCCCCCTGCGGGGTATTGAACCCATTTTTAAGGAAAGCCCATGAAAGTTATCGAAGGTGTTGTTGCTACTCCAAATGCCCGTGTGGCGATCGCAATTGCACGTTTTAACAATTTCATCAACGACAGCCTGCTGGAAGGCGCCATCGACGCGCTGAAACGCATTGGTCAGGTTGCTGACGACAACATCACCGTTGTCTGGGTCCCGGGCGCTTACGAGCTGCCGCTGACGGCGAGCGTATTGGCCAAAACCGGCAAATACGACGCGGTTATCGCGCTGGGCACCGTTATCCGCGGGGGCACCGCGCACTTCGAATATGTGGCGGGCGAAGCCAGCTCCGGCATCGGCAACGTTGCGATGAATGCCGAAATCCCGGTTGCCTTTGGCGTGCTGACCACCGAAAGCATCGAACAGGCGATCGAACGCGCCGGCACCAAAGCGGGCAACAAGGGCGCTGAAGCCGCGTTGACCGCACTTGAAATGATTAATGTTATCAAAGCTATTAAAGCCTGAATTTAGTTAAGGGGAATTCCGTGAAACCTGCTGCTCGTCGCCGCGCTCGTGAGTGCGCTGTTCAAGCGCTTTACTCTTGGCAGTTGTCTAAAAACGACCTTGCCGATGTTGAACACCAGTTCCTGACGGAGCAGGATGTCAAAGATGTTGACGTCGCCTATTTTCGCGAGTTGCTGTCCGGCGCGGCAGTGAATGCAGGTATGCTGGACGAACTGATGGCGCCATACCTGTCGCGTCAGCTCGAAGAGCTGGGCCAGGTGGAGCGCGCGGTGCTGCGCGTCGCGCTGTTTGAACTGAAGATGCGCGAGGATGTCCCTTACAAAGTGGCGATCAACGAAGCGATCGAGCTGGCGAAAACCTTCGGCGCGGAAGACAGCCACAAGTTTGTGAACGGGGTGCTGGATAAAGTGGCGCCAACCCTTCGCAAGAAAAAGTAAAACATTAAGGCCGGCATTCCCGGCCTTAATTTCTTCTCGTGGAATATCGATATGGCATGCGGCGAATTTGACCTCATTGCCCGCTATTTTGACCGGTTTAAGCGCGTGCGCCGGGATGTACAGTTGGGCATTGGAGATGACTGCGCACTGCTGGCAGTGCCGGAAAAACAGCTGGTGGCCGTCAGTACCGATACGTTGGTGGCGGGCGTGCACTTCTTGCCGGATATCGATCCGGCCGATCTCGGTTATAAAGCGCTGGCGGTCAATCTGAGCGATCTGGCGGCGATGGGCACCGATCCGGCGTGGCTCTCGCTGGCCCTGACCCTGCCGGAGGTGAACGAACCCTGGCTGAAGGCCTTCAGCGACAGCCTGTTTGATCAGCTCAACTATTACGGCATGCAGCTGATCGGCGGCGATACCACGCGCGGCCCGCTGAGCATGACGTTAACCATTCAGGGTTTGATCCCGGCCGGTCGGGCGTTGACCCGCAGCGGCGCGCGCATCGGCGACTGGATCTACGTGACCGGCACGCTGGGCGACAGCGCCGCCGGTCTGGCGATCCTGCAGGATCGCCTGGCGGTGCCGGATGCGGCGGCGCGCGATTACCTGCTCGCTCGCCATCTGCGGCCGCAGCCGCGGGTGCTGCAGGGGCAGGCGCTGCGGGATCTGGCCAGCTCGGCGATCGACATCTCCGACGGCCTGATTTCCGATCTGAAACACATCCTGAAGGCCAGCGACTGCGGGGCGCGCATCGTGCTGGACGAGCTGCCGATGTCGCAGGCGCTGAGCAGCCACACCGACGCCGAGCAGGCGCTGCGCTGGGCGCTGGCGGGCGGCGAAGATTACGAGCTGTGCTTCACCGTGCCGGAGATCAACCGCGGCGCGCTGGAAGTGGCGCTGAGCCACCTCGGCGCCGACTACACCTGCATCGGCCAAATTGGTCCGCTGTCTGAAGGCATCCGCTATTATCGCGACGACGAAGCGGTAGAGCTGGACTGGGCCGGGTTCGATCATTTCAATGCGGAGCCGGGCGCCCATGGATGAAGCCAAGCGTCGGCTGCGGATGAGCAATCCGTGGCACCTGCTGGCCACCGGTTTTGGCAGCGGTTTGTCGCCGGTGATGCCGGGCACCATGGGATCGCTGGCGGCGATCCCGTTCTGGCTGCTGCTGATCCAGCTGCCGTGGCAGCTCTACTCGCTGGCGGTGATGTTCAGCATCTGTATCGGCGTCTATATTTGCCACCGCACGGCAAAAGACATGAAGGTGCACGATCACGGCAGCATCGTCTGGGATGAGTTCGTCGGCATGTGGATCACGCTGATGGCGCTGCCGATCAACGACTGGCGCTGGGTCGCCGCCGGTTTCGTCATCTTCCGCATTCTGGATATGTGGAAGCCGTGGCCGATCCGCTGGTTCGACCGCAACGTGCATGGCGGCATGGGCATCATGGTCGACGATATCATCGCCGGCGTGCTGTCCGCCGGCATCATCTACCTGATTGGCCACCACTGGCCTATCGGGCTGTTCTGACAGACGGGCGCGCTTCTTCGCGCCCGCTTCTCTTTATTCAAACCCTGTCACCCGGTGCGGCACGTAGGCCGTCTCCAGTTCCGCCACCTCTTGTGGCGACAAACTCAAATCGACCGCGGCGATGGCGTCATCCAACTGCTCGCTGCGTGAAGCGCCGACGATCGGCGCGCTGACCGTCGGTTTGTTCAGCAGCCAGGCCAGCGCGATCTGCGCGCGTGAAACGCCACGTTCGTCGGCGAGGCTGGCGACGCGCTCGGCGATGATGGCGTCGATGCCTTCAGTGTCCTCGTACAGGCTCTTGCCGAACTGGTCGGAGACCAGCCGCGCGGTGGTTTCGCCCCAGGGGCGGGTCAGGCGGCCGCGCGCCAGCGGGCTCCACGGCAGTACGGCAATGCCTTCGGCGGCGCATAGCGGGTGCATCTCGCGTTCTTCTTCGCGCTGGATCAGGTTGTATTGATCCTGCATGCTGACAAAGCGCGTCCAGCCGTGCAGATCGGCGGTATACAGCGCTTTGGCGAACTGCCAGGCGTACATCGAGGAGGCGCCGATGTATCGCGCTTTACCGGCTTTCACCACGTCATGCAGCGCTTCCAGCGTCTCTTCCAGCGGCGTTTCGTAATCCCAGCGATGGATCTGCAGCAAATCGACATAGTCGGTGCCCAGACGCCGCAGGCTGTCGTCGATGGACTGCATGATCTTGGCGCGCGACAAACCGCGCTCCAGGTTGCTCAGTGGGAAATAGACCTTGGTGGCGATCACCACGTCCTCGCGGCGCGCATAGTCGCGCAGCGCCCGACCGAGGATCTCCTCGCTGCTGCCGTCGGAATAGCTGTTGGCGGTGTCGAAAAAGTTGATGCCGGCTTCCAGCGCCTGTTTCAGCAGCGGGCGGCTGCTCTCTTCCGGCAACGTCCAGGCGTGATTGCCGCGATTCGGTTCGCCGTAGGTCATGCAACCCAGGCAGATGCGCGAAACGTTCAGATCGGTGTTGCCCAGTTTCAGGTACTTCATGTTTGCCTCCCATTCACAGCTCAGACAGTAACTGTAGCGCGGATCCCGGAGGGCGGAAACGAAAACGCCTCCGAGAGCGGAGGCGTTTTTTCAGGCGCGGGGGGGATTACTGCGCCAGCCAGGTTTCGATTTGGCGCTGAATGCCGGCGGCGTCCAGCCCCAGATCGGCGCGCAGCTCTTCCTGGCTGCCCTGCGAGACGAAGCTGTCAGGCAGACCGAGGTTCAGCACCGGCACCGGCCGGCGTTTGGCCATCAGCAGTTCGTTGACGCCGCTGCCGGCGCCGCCCATGATGGCGTTTTCTTCCAGCGTCACCAGCGTTTCATGGCTGGCGGCCAGTTCGAGCACCAACTGCTCGTCCAGCGGCTTGACGAAGCGCATGTCGACCAGCGTGGCGTTGAGCGCTTCCGCCGCTTGCGCGGCCTCCGGCAGCAGAGTGCCGAAGTTGAGAATGGCGATCTTTTCCCCCTGGCGGCGCACCACGCCTTTGCCGATCGGCAGCATGTTGAGCGGCTCCAGCGCCGCGCCGGTGCCGGTGCCGCGCGGATAGCGCACGGCGCTCGGGCCGGCATTGTAGTGATAGCCGGTATACAGCATCTGGCGGCATTCGTTTTCGTCGCTCGGCGTCATGATCACCATGGTCGGGATGCAGCGCATGAACGACAGATCGAACGCACCCTGGTGAGTCTGACCATCGGCGCCGACGATGCCGCCGCGATCGATGGCGAACATCACCGGCAGGTTTTGGATCGCCACGTCGTGGATCAGTTGGTCGTAGGCGCGTTGCAGGAAGGTGGAATAGATCGCCACCACCGGCTTGTAGCCGCCGATCGCCAGCCCGGCGGCGAAGGTGACTGCGTGCTGCTCGGCGATCGCCACATCAAAATATTGCTGCGGGTAGTCGCGGGAGAACTGCACCATGCCGGAGCCTTCGCGCATCGCCGGCGTGATCGCCATCAGCGAGCTGTCTTTGGCGGCGGTTTCACACAGCCAGTCGCCGAAGATTTTCGAATAGGTCGGCAGACCGCCGGCGCTTTTCGGCAGCGTGCCGCTGGCGGGATCGAACTTCGGCACCGCGTGGAAGCTGATCGGATCCTTCTCCGCCGGCGCGTAACCGCGGCCTTTCTTGGTCATGATGTGCAACAGCTGCGGGCCTTTCAGATCGCGCATGTTTTTCAACGTGGCGACCAGCCCCTGTACGTCGTGCCCGTCTACCGGGCCGATGTAGTTGAAGCCCAGCTCTTCGAACAGCGTGCCCGGTACCACCATGCCTTTCAGGTGCTCTTCGGTGCGTTTCACCAGCTCCTTGATCGGCGGCACGCCGGCCAGCACTTTCTTGCCGCCTTCGCGCAGGGTGGAATAAAGCTTGCCGGACAGCAGCTGCGCCAGATGGTTGTTCAGCGCGCCGACGTTTTCCGAGATCGACATCTCGTTGTCGTTCAGCACCACCAGCATGTCCGGATTGATGTCGCCGGCGTGGTTCATCGCTTCAAACGCCATGCCGGCGGTGATGGCGCCATCGCCGATCACGCACACCGTGCGGCGGCCTTTGCCTTCACGCTCCGCCGCCACCGCCATGCCGAGGCCGGCGCTGATCGAGGTTGACGAATGGCCGACCGACAGCACGTCGTATTCGCTTTCGGCACGCCACGGGAAGGGGTGCAAGCCGTTCTTTTGCCGGATAGTGGCGATCCGGTCGCGGCGGCCGGTCAGGATTTTGTGCGGGTAGGCCTGGTGGCCGACGTCCCACACCAGATGATCGAACGGCGTGTTGTAGACGAAATGCAACGCCACCGTCAGTTCGACGGTACCCAGCCCGGAGGCAAAGTGGCCGCTGGAGCGGCTGACGCTGTTCAGCAGATATTGCCGCAGCTCATCGCACAGCTTCGGCAAGCTCTCTTTGGGCAGTGAGCGGAGTTCCTCGGGGTTTTCCGCTAGCGCCAGGGTTGGGTATTTGGCTATATCAAGACTCATTCGATACTCATATCAGAGGAGTTAACGTCACACGTTAATTGTCGCGTTCAATAATGAAGCTGGCTAACGCTCGCAATGGCGCTGTGTTGTAAGATTGCGCTGCCAAAGTGTCTAATGCAGCTAATGCTTCCTGATAGAGATCCCACGCTTTTGCTTTCGCGCTGTCAAGCCCGAGCAACGCCGGGTAGGTACTCTTTCCGTGTTGTTGGTCCGCTCCCTGGCGCTTGCCGATCTTTTCAGTCTCGCCGACAACGTCCAAAATGTCATCCTGCACCTGGAACGCCAGGCCAACCGCGGCGGCATATCGATCCAGCTGCGGCAGCGCCGCTCGCCCGGCTTCGCCGGCGCTCAGCGCGCCCAGGCGCACCGCCGCGCGGATCAGCGCGCCGGTTTTGTGGCGGTGGATCTGTTCCAGCGCCTGCAGATCGACGTGCTTGCCTTCAGCTTCCAGATCCAGCGATTGGCCGCCGCACATGCCGGCTACGCCGCTGGCGGTCGCCAGTTCGGAAACCATCGCCAGCCGATCGCGCAGCGCCACGTCAGGCATCTCGGCATCGGCCAGGATCGAAAACGCCAGCGTTTGCAGCGCATCGCCGGCCAGGATCGCGTTGGCTTCACCGAATTTAATGTGGCAGGTCGGCTGGCCGCGGCGCAGATCGTCGTCGTCCATCGCCGGCAGATCGTCATGGATCAGCGAGTAGGCGTGAATGCATTCCACCGCCGCCGCCGGCGCGTCCAGGTTGGCCAGCGACACGCCGAACATCTGGCCGGTGGTGTACACCAGGAACGGGCGCAGGCGCTTGCCGCCCAGCAAGGCGCCATGACGCATCGCCGCCACCATGTTGCCGTCGTTGAACGGCAGCGGGGCGATGAAGTCCAGCAGCGCGCGATCGGCGCGCTGGCGGAAAATCTGCAGTTGATCGGCAAAAGCGGCCGATGGGGCGATCTCAGACATGTCGGTTACTCGGCATCCGGTGTGAAAGGCGCCAGCGCCGCATCGTCGGCGCTGTCGTTAAGAAGTATCTGCACACGCTGTTCCGCCTGTTGCAGTTTCTGCTGGCCTTGGCGCGCCAGCTGCACGCCGCGTTCGAATTCGTTCAGCGCGTCTTCCAGCGGCAGTTCGCCCGACTCCAGACGCGTCACGATGCTTTCCAGCTCGCCGAGGGCGCTTTCAAAGCTGGCTGTTTGCTCTGTACTGGCTGATTGTGCTGGTTTTTTCGGCATAATTTTCTTTTTACGTCATCATGTGAACCGTGGCGCCAGAGCCTATCCTAGCGGATCTTGATTAGCAAATCATGGCGCTCATGTGTGGTTTTGTGCGCAGAGCGCGGCGATATGGTGATATACTCCGCGCCGTAATTCTTATCTGACAACAAAGACCGCCATGAAGTTTATCATTAAATTGTTCCCGGAAATCACCATCAAGAGCCAATCTGTGCGCTTGCGCTTTATCAAGATTCTCTCGACCAATATTCGCAACGTCCTGAAGCAGTATGATGAAACGCTGGCGGTCGTCCGTCACTGGGATCATATCGAAGTTCGCGCCAAAGATGAAAACCAGCGGCCGATCATCGCCGACGCGCTGACGCGCATTCCCGGCATCCACCATATTCTGGAAGTGGAAGATCGCGCTTATACCGACATCCACCACATCTTCGAGCAGACGCTGGAAGCCTACCGCGCCCAGCTGGAAGGCAAAACCTTCTGCGTGCGCGTCAAGCGCCGCGGCAAGCAGGCGTTCAATTCGCAGGACGTGGAGCGTTACGTCGGCGGCGGCCTGAACCAGCATATCGAGAGCGCGCGCGTTAATCTTACCCGCCCGCAGGTCACGGTAAATCTGGAGATTGAAGACGACAAGCTGATGCTGGTCAAACGCCGCCTCGAAGGCATCGGCGGTTACCCGGTCGGCACCCAGGAAGACGTGATGTCGCTGATTTCCGGCGGTTTCGATTCGGGTGTGTCCAGCTACATGCTGATGCGTCGCGGCTGCCGCGTGCACTTCTGCTTCTTCAATTTGGGCGGCGCCGCGCACGAGATCGGCGTGAAGCAGGTGGCGCACTACCTGTGGAACCGCTTCGCCAGCTCGCACAAGGTGCGCTTCGTCGCCATTGACTTCGAGCCGGTGGTGGGCGAGATCCTGGAGAAGGTCGACGACGGCCAGATGGGCGTGGTGCTCAAGCGCATGATGGTGCGCGCCGCTTCGCAAGTGGCCGAACGCTATGGCGTGCAGGCGCTGGTGACCGGCGAAGCGTTGGGGCAGGTCTCCAGCCAGACGCTGACCAACCTGCGCCTGATCGATAACGCGTCCGACACCCTGATCCTGCGTCCGCTGATCTCGCACGATAAAGAGCACATCATCAAACTGGCGCGTGAAATCGGCACCGAAGACTTCGCCAAAACCATGCCGGAATACTGCGGCGTGATTTCGAAGAGCCCGACGGTAAAAGCCGTCAAGGCCAAGATCGAAGAGGAAGAGAGCCACTTCGATTTCAGCATTCTCGATCGGGTGGTGAGCGAGGCGAAGAACGTTGATATTCGCTCCATCGCCGAGCAGGCGCAGGAGCAGGTGACCGAGGTAGAAACCGTTGCGGCCTTCGGCGCCGATGAGGTGATCCTGGATATCCGCTCCAACGACGAGCAGGAAGAGAAGCCGCTGCAGCTGGAACAGGTTGAAGTGAAAGCGTTGCCGTTCTACAAGCTGAGCACCCAATTCGGCGATCTGGACCAAAGCAAAACCTACCTGCTGTACTGCGAGCGCGGCGTGATGAGCCGTCTGCAGGCGTTGTACCTGCTGGAGCAGGGCTTCAGCAACGTGAAGGTTTATCGCCCGTAACGCGCGGAGCGCCATAAACGAGAAGGGCTGAACCGATGTTCAGCCCTTTTTTATCGGCAAGCCGCTCAGTCGCGGAAATCGTACATTCCCGGGATCAGCACCAGCTGCGCGGCGATCTCCGCCGCTTTGGCCTTGCCGAGCAGCAAGTCTATCAGCTTCAGCGCGAACTCCATCGCGGTGCCCGGCCCCTGGCTGGTGAGCAGGTTGACGCGCGCGTCGTACACCACGCGGCGCTCCATCCATTTTTCCGCCGGTATCTGGTCTTTCAGGCCCGGGAAGCCGGTCATGTTGCCGACCGGGAACAGATCGTGGTGCTGCAGCACCAGCGCCGGCGCCGCACAGATGGCGGCGACGATATTCCCCTGCAGGTGCATCTGCCGCACTTTTTCCACCAGCAACGGGCTGTCGCGGAAGCATTCTGCGCCTTTCAGGCCGCCGGGCAGCACGATGGCGTCGAAAGGCTCATCGACGATCGCCACCAGCGGCGCATCGGCCAGCAGTTTGACGCCGCGTGAACAGACGATAGTCAGCTCGCCGTCGCCGGCGACGCTGGC
Organism: Serratia sp. 22278; assembly: GCF_052045405.1. Classification (NCBI taxonomy): domain Bacteria; kingdom Pseudomonadati; phylum Pseudomonadota; class Gammaproteobacteria; order Enterobacterales; family Yersiniaceae; genus Serratia; species Serratia sp. 22278. The sequence continues at coordinate 150,930 of NZ_JBQEOW010000004.1, forward strand.
GGTAGTGACTTTTACGCCCGCCCGCACCAGCAGATCGATGGTGGTGACGGCTTCGGTTTCTTCGCTACCAGGTGCCAGGCAAACCAGCGCCGATACGCTCATATTCATTTTCCTTTCGTTTAATCAATTCAAACAGCCGCGCATTCTCCGGCAGCGTGAGGCCGTGGCTGCGCGCGCGGCGCAGCAGGTAGCCGGTGATGTAGTCGATCTCGGTGTGTCGCTGGCTGCGGATATCCTGCAGCATCGACGAAACGTTGTCGGCGGTGCTGTGGATCACGTCCATCACATATTGCATCAGGCCTTCGCAGGAGGTGTGGTAGCCCTCCATCGCCATCACGCTGGCGACTTCACGACACAGCGCTTCGATTTGCTCCGGGTAGCGCTGCAGATCGCCGTTGCGACAGCCGTACAGCGCCGTCAGCGGGTTGATCACGCAGTTGACCGCCAGCTTGCGCCAGTTGGCCGAGGCGATATTGTTGTGCCAGGCAACGTCAGGCAAAGCCTGATGCAGCACTTCCGCCAGGTGGCTGAGGTGCTGGGCGGCCGGCGAGGTTGGGCCGATGTGGGTGATGCCGGTGGCGACGTGGATAATGGTGCTGCCTTCGTGGCGCGCGGCGTGGGTGGTGGTGCCCTGCAGGATGGGCTGGCCGTTTGGCGGCAGTTCCTCCTGGGTGCCCATGCCGTTATGCAACAGCAAAATGGCGCACTGAGGGTTCAGCTTCGGCAGCAGCGCGCTGACCGCACTGGACACCTGCCAGGCTTTCAGCGTCACCAGCAGCAGCTCGCTCTGCGCGAGGTGCTCAGGATCGTTGGTGGGCAAATTGCGATTAAACGAGACGCCTTCCGGCTCGATCACGTTCACGGCGCAAAAAGGTTGCGGCACTCTTAGCCATCCCTGTACATCGTGGCCCTGCTGATACAGCCGGGAGAGCCACAGTTGTCCGAGCGCGCCGCAACCAAGAATGGTTATTTTCATTCAGTCTCCTTGGAAACACGGGAATACCGCTCAATTACCGTGATTTAACTATAGGCTTTATGGCAGCCTGAAGCGCTATCCCTGCGTGCGTTCAGCAGATTTTGTCTGAGGCGGCAAAGCGGTTATCATGCTCGGCATCAAAATCGCCTAAGCTATTAGGCACTCATTCAGGAGGAAGAAGTATGCCATCTTTCGACATCGTTTCCGAAATTGATATGCAGGAAGTGCGTAACGCCGTTGAGAACGCCACCCGCGATCTCGGCACCCGCTGGGATTTTCGCAATGTGCCGGCCAGCTTTGAGCTAAACGAGAAAAACCAAAGCATTAAGGTTGCCACCGAGTCTGATTTTCAGGTGCAGCAGCTGCTCGACATTCTGCGCGAAAAGCTGAGCAAGCGCAGCATCGACGGCGCCGCGCTGGAGATCCCGGAAGAGTTTACCCACAGCGGTAAAACCTACAGCGTGGAAGCCAAGCTGAAGCAGGGGATTGAAACCTCTGTAGCGAAGAAAATCGTCAAGCTGATCAAAGACAGCAAGCTGAAGGTGCAGGCGCAGATCCAGGGCGAAGAAGTGCGGGTGACCGGCAAATCACGCGACGACTTGCAGAGCGTGATGGCGCTGGTGCGCGGCGGCGATCTGGGGCAGCCGTTCCAGTTCAAGAACTTCCGCGATTAATCTCTACGGGGCCGGCATTGCCGGCCCCGTTTCTTTACAGCGAATTGACCAGCGCTTCCAACTGACCGCGATTGGTCTGCTTGGTGTCCACCTTGACGTAGGCGCTGCGCTCTTCCGGCACCACGATCGCCTCGGCCACGCCGGGCTGCGCCTTCAGGCGGCTTTCCAGCGCCGAATCCTTCACCGCCAGTTCCGACAGCGTAATGCGCAGGCTGCTGACATACGGCGGCTCTTTCATGGTGCTGCTGACCAGGAACCAGACGGCGGCCAACACGGCACCAGCGATAAACACCAAGCCTGCCCCCTGCAAACCGTACAGCCAGCCGCCGAGGCTGCCGCCTATCGCCACGCCGATAAACTGGCTGGTGGAGTAGACCCCCATCGCGGTGCCTTTGTAGCCGGCCGGTGACTCTTTGCTAATCAGCGAAGGCAGAATGGCTTCCATCACGTTAAAGGCCATAAAGAACAGCTGTACGCCGGCGATGATGCCCCACAGGTGCGCGCCGGAGAGCCACAGCAGCACTTCGGCGCAAAACAGCACCGCCACGCAGCCCATAAACACCTGCTTCATGCGGCGATACTTTTCGGCATAGATGATGAACGGCACTACGGCGGCGAACGACACCAGCATGGTCACCAGGTAGACGATCCAGTGTTCGCTGGCCGCCAGCCCGGCTTTCTCCATCGCCAGCGGCAGCGCCACGAAGCTCGACATCAGCAGGATATGCAGGCACATGATGCCGACGTTGAGCTTCAGCAGGCGCGAGTTGCTCAGCACTTTGCGGAAGCTGCCGCGCACGATGCTGGACTCGCGGTTCAGCAGATGGGTATCGGCGGAAGGCACTACTGCCAGAGTGATGACGATGCCGGCCAGCGCCAGCACGGCGATCATCCAGAACAACGCATGTAAGCCAAAGGCATGAGTGATGATAGGGCCCAGAACCATGGCGATGGCGAAGGTGATACCGAAGCTGACGCCGATGAACGCCATCGCTTTGGTGCGGTTCTGCTCGCGGGTCAGATCGGAGAGCAGCGCCATTACCGCGGCGGCGATGGCGCCGGAGCCTTGCAACGCGCGGCCGAGGATCACGCCCCAGATAGAGTCAGTGACCGCGGCGATCACGCTGCCGAGGGCAAAAATCAGCAGGCCGCCGACGATCAGCGGTTTGCGGCCGATGCGATCGGACACCAGGCCGAACGGGATCTGAAACACCGCCTGCGCCAGGCCGTAGATGCCGATGGCGATGCCGATCAGCGCTTCGCTGGCGCCGTTGAGCGCCATGCCGTAGGTGGTCAGCACCGGCAATACCATAAACATGCCGAGCATGCGCAGGGAGAATACGGTGCCCAATCCCCAGGTAGCGCGGCGCTCCTGCGGGGTCATTGAATTATCGTTCACATCAAACCTCGGTAAAAACCATGCCATCAGACGTTGAGACAGCGCCTGATGGCATGATTTCTGTAAAGCTGCGTCATTTTAGTGTGCGGGGCAGGGGGGGTAAATCGAATGTTGTTTAACAGATATTACAGTTTGGCCGCTTTTGGGCGTGACAAATAAAATGGGCCGCAAAAGCGGCCCATTCACAGATGATTTGGCTTACCAAACGTAGGTCACCAGCGCTTCAGGCGCCGCCGTGGCGCTGAAGTCGATCGACATCATCACGCTCAGCGAGGTGATGGCGACGATGGAGAACACGAACAGTTTACGCGCCCAGACGCTGTCGTTTTCGGTCTTGTAACCGCGCAGCGCCATGCCCAGCCACCATACGCTCACCGCCGCAGCGACGATCAGGTACTTGTAGCCGGCATAACCTACCAGGGTCAGCATCAGCGTGGCGATCATAAATGCCAGGATGTAGACCGTGATGTGGTTCTTGGCGACGGAAATGCCTTTCACCACCGGCAGCACCGGAATGTTGGCCGCCTGGTAATCTTTAAAGCGGAAGATAGCGATCGCATAAGAATGCGGCATCTGCCACAGGCTAAAGATAGCCAGCAGGATCAACGCGCCGGCGTCGAACTCGTTGGTCACCGCGCAGTAGCCGATAACCGGCGGCGCGGCGCCCGACAGGCTGCCGATCAGCGTGCCGTAGACCGAATGGCGTTTCATGTACAGGCTGTAAACGCCGACATAAACCACGAAGCCCATCACCGCCAGCCACATGGCCAGCGGGTTGGCCGCGATATACAGCAACGCGAAGCCCGCAATACCCAACACGGTCGCATAAACCAGGGTGACACTCGGCGCGATCAGGCCTTTTACCAGCACCCGATTCTTCGTTCTCTCCATTTTCTTGTCGATGTCGCGGTCGATGTAGTTGTTAAACACACAGCCCGACGCGACCACCAACGAGACACCCACCAGGGTGGCGAGAAACAGGGGATAGTCGATGCTCCCTTTGGAAGCGAGCAGGAATCCCCCAACGACAGAAATTAAATTGCCGAAAATAATTCCTGGTTTAGTGACTTGCAGGTATTGCTTAATCATCACGTGCAGCTCAGCTCTTAATCGACCATCATATTGATGTTGAGGTTGTACATAATCCAGAGTGAACCTACAACAACGATACCGATGATCATAGCGGTGAACAGCAATGCCACCAGGTTCCAGCGCTCTTCCGATGAGGTGTTCATGTGCAGGAAGTAAACCAGGTGAACAATCACCTGGATAACCGCCATACCGACAACAACCGCCAGGATGGTGGAATGAGAGGCGGAGCCGTTCATTACCATCGCAAATGGAATTACCGTCAGGATGATCGACAGGATAAAGCCGATCAGGTATGACTTCACGCTGCCGTGGCTTGCGCCGCCGTGAGAGGTTTCATGGGATGAATGGCTCATTACATAACCCCCAGCAGGTAGACAACGGTAAATACGCAGATCCAGACCACGTCCAGGAAGTGCCAGAACAGGCTCAGGCACATCAGGCGGGTTTTGTTGGTCGCGGTCAGGCCGAACTTGCTCACCTGAATCATCAGCACGATGATCCAAATCAGGCCGGAAGTCACGTGCAGACCGTGGGTGCCGACCAGCGCGAAGAAGCTGGACAGGAACGCGCTGCGATCCGGACCGAAGCCTTCGGCGATCAGGTGATGGAATTCATAGATTTCCATCGCCACGAAGCCCAGACCAAACAGGAAGGTCAGGAACAACCAGGTGTTTACACCGCCAACTTTACCTTTGTTCATGGCGATCATCGCCATGCCGTAGGTGATGGAGCTGAACAGCAGCAGGAAGGTTTCAACCAGGACAAACTTCAGGTCGAAGATGTCTTTGCCTGAGGGACCGCCAGCGGTCCCGTTCACCAGGACTGCATAAGTCGCGAACAAGCTCGCAAACAAAATACAGTCGCTCATCAGGTAGATCCAGAATCCGAAGACTTTGGTCTCTCCCGCGTCGTGGTGCCCATGCTCTGCATGGGCTGCGTTATGATTGGTCAGAGTTTCAGTTGACATGGTTCACGCCTGCTTTACGGATTTGTTCGTAGTGTTGGTTCTCAATGCGCTCGATTTCATCAACCTGCACATAGTAGTCAACATCGTGATCGAAGCTCTTGCCGATCCAGACAACGATCATACCGATGAAGCCGGCCAGAGCCATCCACCAGATTTCCCAAATCATTGCGAAACCGAATACCAGGCTGAAGAAGGCGATGATAACGCCGGCGCCGGTGTTCTTAGGCATATGAATCGGTTCGTATTTAGCCGGTTTCTTATACGCTTCGCCTTTTTCTTTCATGTCCCAGAATTCATCACGGTCATGAATCTGCGGCACTACGGCAAAGTTATAGAACGGCGGTGGAGACGAGGTTGACCACTCCAGAGTACGAGCACCCCATGGGTCACCGGTCAGATCGCGGTTCTGTTCGCGGTCACGGATACTGACGAAGATCTGGGTCAGCTGGCACAGGATGCCGCAGGCGATCAGCGCCGCACCGCCGGCTGCAACCAGCAGCAGAGGGTGGAACTCAGGGTTGATGTTCTGGCTGATACGACGGGTCATGCCCATAAAGCCCAATGCGTACAGCGGCATGAAGGCGGTGAAGAAGCCGATGATCCAGAACCAGAACGCGCGGATGCCCCATTTTTCGTTCAGCGTGAAGCCGAAGGATTTCGGGAACCAGTAGGTCAGGCCCGCGAAGCAACCGAACACCACGCCGCCGATGATGACGTTGTGGAAGTGAGCGATCAGGAACAGGCTGTTGTGCAGCACGAAGTTCGCGCCCGGCACCGCCAGCAGAACGCCGGTCATACCACCCACGGAGAAGGTGATGATGAAGCCAACGGTCCACAGCATCGCGGAGTTGAGCTTGATACGGCCCTGATACATGGTGAACAGCCAGTTGAAGATTTTCACCCCGGTCGGGATGGAAATGATCATGGTGGCGATACCGAAGAAGGCGTTAACGTTCGCGCCGGACCCCATGGTGAAGAAGTGGTGCAGCCAGACGATGAACGACAGAACGGTGATCGCGATGGTTGCCCATACCAGTGAGGTATAGCCGAACAGGCGTTTTCTGGAGAAGGTCGCGGTGACTTCGGAGAACACGCCGAACACCGGCAGAACCAGGATATACACCTCTGGGTGACCCCAGGCCCAAATCAGGTTGATGTACATCATCATGTTGCCGCCCATATCATTGGTGAAGAAATGGGTGCCCAGATAGCGATCCAGGGTCAGCAGCGCGATGGTGACGGTCAGAATTGGGAAAGAAACGATGATCAGGACGTTAGTACACAACGCCGCCCAGGTGAACACCGGCATCTTCATCATAGGCATGCCAGGGGCACGCATCTTCAGAATGGTGGCGAAGAAGTTCACGCCGGTCAGCAGGGTACCCAGACCGGAAATCTGCAGACTCCAGATCCAGTAATCGACCCCGACGCCAGGACTGTACTCTTTACCCGACAGCGGCGGATACGCCAGCCAACCGGTCTGAGCGAATTCACCGACCCCCAGGGAGATGTTGATCAGCACAACGCCCACCACGAAGAACCAGAAGCTCAGGGAGTTCAGGAACGGGAAGGCGACGTCACGCGCACCGATTTGCAGCGGCACCACGACGTTCATCAGGCCGACCACGAAAGGCATCGCCATGAAGAAGATCATGATAACGCCGTGCGCGGTGAAGATCTGGTCGTAGTGGTGCGGCGGCAGGAACCCGGCTTCGCCGGCGGACGCCAACGCCTGCTGGCTACGCATCATGATGGCGTCGGCGAAGCCGCGCAGCAGCATGACCATCGCCACGATGATGTACATGATACCAATTTTTTTATGGTCGACCGAAGTCAGCCATTCGCTCCACAGCCACTTCCATTTGCCGAAATACGTCAGCAGCGCCAGCACTGCCAGGCCCCCGACAATAATTGCGGCTACGGTGACCATGATGATCGGTTCGTGGTACGGAACCGCATCAAGTGTTAATTTTCCCAACATCAGTTATTCCTCGGCTCCGGCGTGAGCAGCATGTTCACCCATGTCCATACCTTGGCTCATGTCCATGCCTTCGTGCGCGCCAGCGCCCTTGTGCATATCCATGTCGCCCATGAATTTGGCAATTGTTTCTTTGAACAAATTCGGTTTGACAGCGGCAAAGTACTCAACCGGGTTGTTTTCACTCGGCTCTGCCAGTTTGTTAAAGTCGTCGGTGGTGTTCAGGTTTTTAGACGATGCCTTCACCTTGGCCACCCACTGATCGAAGTCGCCTTCGGTCGGGGTAACGATCGCGGTGAATTTCATACCGGAGAAGCCTGCGCCGCTGTAGCTGCTGGAGATACCTTTGTAGGCACCGGCTTCGTTGCCGATCAGGTGCAGTTTGGTCTGCATGCCGGCCATCGCATAAATCTGTCCACCCAACTGCGGGATAAAGAACGAGTTCATTACCGAGTTAGAGGTGATCTTGAATTCGACTGGAACATCTTTCGGGAAAGCCAGCTCATTAACGGTCGCAATGCCTTGTTCCGGGTAGATGAACAGCCATTTCCAGTCGAGCGACACCACTTCGATCGTCATCGGCTTCTTGTCAGTGACAATCGGCTTGAACGGATCGAGTTCGTGGGTGGTCTTCCAGGTAATGGTGCCAAGGATGGCGATGATAATGATAGGAATGGTCCAGACGACCGCTTCGATCTTGTTGGAGTGGGCCCAGTTCGGACTGTACTTGGCGTCTTTGTTGGAAGCGCGATACTTCCAGGCAAAGGCGAACGCCATGAAGATAACTGGCACCACTACGATCAACATCAACGCGATTGCAGTGATAATCAGTGTCCGTTGCTCAACACCAATTGCTCCTTTGGGATTCATCAAAACCATATCGCAGCCACTGAGCAATACAGTGCCTGCGATTAATGACAGCATCCCAATACTTTTATTGTATTTCTTAAGTCTCATCTAACGACCTCAATAACAAAGGCTCAATTGTCGTTTCATGTGTGCGGGCATTTTACGGGAAGGTTGCAGTACTGTAAACATGCTTAAGGGAGTGTCAGCGGCTTGTTGACACTTTCTGTTAAGGGGGTCACAGATGTAACCCTGCGTGACAATTTACCAATGACAACAACGCGTTGGCACGCTGAATCGTGACGAGCAGCCCGTATGTTAAGGAAAACTAAAGGTATGATGAATTTGGCGAAGAAATGCGCGGCGGGGAAATACGCAGAAAAGGTTTATTTAATGTAAAATAATTGTGTCTTAAAGGTGAATTTAATTTTATTTCCGAGCGCGGCAGTCGGATAAAAAAATAATTTCCGCGCCGATTATCTTTTTTTACCGAAATAAATATACCCCCGGATCGCTTTTTTTTCGGCCGGCGAAATCACCGGCCGTTCAGATTATGCCAAACGGGTGCGGCGCAGGGCGAGGTAATCCAACGTACTGCCCATTGCGACGCCGAGCAGGCTCAGCGCGGCGCCGGCCTGCAGCAGCCGATCGGCCAACTGCGGGGCCTGCGTCCAATCCAGCGCATTGGCGATAAGCAACAGCAACCACAGGCCCAACAGCGAACAGCCTAGCGTCAGCAAGCGCAGTGCCCAACGGTAAGATTCTGAAAACTCGGTGCGCGGCATAAAATTGCCATGCTGCTGGGTGTGCTCCAGCGTCTGACGACAGATACCGAGCAGCAGCAAGCCGGGCAGGGCAGCGGCGATAGAGAACAGGTAGAACAACGGCCAACCGTGGGCTTCGACGAACCAGCCGGCGATCGGGCCGACATAGACACGCCCTACGGCGGACAGCGCCGACAGCAGCGCGAACTGGGTGGCGGAGAACGACCGGTTGCACAGCGTCATCAGCAACGCGACGAAGGCCGCGGTGCCCATGCCGCCACACAGATTTTCGAGGAAGATGGCGCTGCCCATGGTGAGCAGGCTCTTGTCGGTCACCGCCAGGATCCAATACCCGAGATTGGAGACCGCCTGCAGGACGCCGAACAGCATCAGCGCGCGGAACAGGCTGAGACGCTGCATCAGCACGCCGCCGAACAGGGCGCCGACGATGGTCGCGAACAGGCCGAGGGTTTTGTTCACCAGCCCGACTTCACCGGCGTCGAACCCCACGCCGCGGATCAGGAAAGTGGTGCTCAGGCTGCCGGCGAAAGCGTCGCCCATTTTGTACATCACGATCAGCAGCAGGATCAGCCAGGCGTTGTTGCGGCCGAAGAAATCGCGCAGCGGCGCGACGACCGCCTGTTCCATGGTGCGCGGCGCCGGGATGTTTTCGTCCGGCTCCGGCGCCAGCAGCGTGGCGGCCACGCCGATCAGCATCAACCCGGCCATCAGCCAGTAGGTGGCTTGCCAGCCGAAATAGCGATCCGCCAACCACAGCGCCAGGCCGCCGGAAACCAGCATCGCCAGCCGATAACCCAGCACCGAGATCGCTGCGCCCGTGCCCCGTTCTTCGGCTTTCAGCAGGTCGGTTTTATAGGCGTCGAACACGATATCTTGCGAGGCGGAGCAGAACGCCACCAGCACCGCCAACGCCGCCAGCCACCACAGGTGCTGCGCGGGCTGCATAAAGCCCATCGCCACAATCGCCGCCACCAGCAACAGCTGGCTGATCAGCAGCCAACCGCGCCGCCGCCCGAGAAACGGCGGGGTATAACGGTCCATGAACGGCGACCAGAGGAATTTGAAGACGTAGGCCTGGCCCACCAGCGAGAAGATGCCGATGGTTTTCAGATCGATATTTTCGACGGTCATCCAGGCTTGCAGCGTGCCGGAGGTCAATGCCAGCGGCAGACCCGACGCGAAGCCCAGCAGCAGCAGAATGGCGGAGTTACGCTGGGTGAAGATGTTCAAATAGTGTTTCGACATGAGTTCCCTGTCTGCGCCGCCCGATCCGCCGGGCGGCACAAGGCGCGGCGATTAACGCGCGTTTTGCTTGATGAAATCGTTGACGCTGGTGTCCTGAGCCATGTCGGCGATCACGTCGCCCAGCACGGAGTTGACGGCGTCGGTGATCTTCTCGTTGGTCGCCGTGAAGGCGCCCTGCACGTTATAGGTCGAGCGGTAATTCTTCACCTGCTTGTTGCCGTTCTTCGCCTGGGCGATGATCGAGATGTCGGCTTTGGTGGTGATGTTGTAGCGCAGGTTACCTTCGGCGACGTCCGCGTACAGATTATTGACGACGATTTGCAGCGCCACCGGGCCGTCGGCGCCGATCATGTAGCCACGTGCGCCCATCTGTTTCTCCAGCACTTCCTGCAGCAGGAAACGCAGATCGCGCGACGGCGTCAGCGTGACCAGCTGGCCGTCGCGGTTCACCTTGGCCAGCGCCTGGTCGGTGCGCTGATCCGCGCCGTTGATGCTGACAGTGATGCCCTGCAGGGTAGGATCCTGCTGCGGCAGAACGATTTTCGGCGTGACGTTCAGGGTGTTGCTGCTGGTCGCGCAGCCGGCCAGCAGCAGGGCGGCCAGCAAAGGAAGACAAAGTTTCTTTAACATGTTTTCTGTCTCATTCTCGATGGATTTAGCAATAATCAGAGCGGGATAGCCGACAACAAATTGCCGACATCATAGCATCGCCGCCGTGCGGTGGAAGCGCGGAAGGCGCCTGAGTGACAAATTTTTACCTGCCGTTGATAAAAACACGCTTTTTTGGCCCGCTCAATCGGATAATCCCCCAAGCGGCGGGGATGGCGCTCATCATTTGACCGCAGAAAAGAGAAATTTGTCCCGGCGATGGTCTAAACGGGGGAAAACCGGCTAATATTGAACTAGATGGGCACGGTCCTCTGCCGGTGTTGTAAGGAGATCCTATGATTCGCGAGCAAATAGAAGCAAAGTTAAGGGCGGCGTTTGAGCCCGCGTATCTGGAAGTCGTTGATGAAAGCTATCGTCATAACGTTCCGGCGGGTTCAGAAAGCCATTTCAAAGTGGTATTGGTCAGCGATCGCTTCGTCGGCGAACGTTTTTTGACGCGCCACCGCTCCATCTACGGCGTATTGTCGGAGGAGCTGGCGGACGGCGTACACGCGCTGGCGCTGCATACCTATACGCTCAAAGAGTGGGAAGGTCTGCAGGATACCGTGCCGGCCTCGCCGCCGTGTCGCGGCGCGGGCACGCTGGCCTGAGGGGGAAATTTTCAGGTATCAGTGGAACTTTGCCCTTGAATTAGGGTATTACTACTGACGAATTTTGAAACGGCCTGCGGGCCGTTTCTGTTTTTGACGACGACATGGCCGACGCGCAATGTGGCCAACGTTCGGTCTGTTTTGGCGGCCTTTTGGCGATCGAATCGGCAAAAGTGTGAGTTTTAGCGCGCCTGCGCCGCCTAGCTTTCCTCGACTCGCCACGCATGCGCCGCTATAATGTCGCGTCTTATTTTTCCGGAATGGTTTCGGGACGCTTCTGTCATCAGGGAACTCGGTTCTTATCTGTAGCCGTCCTGGTTCTTGGAACGGAGTTGACCGAGCACTGTGATTTTTTTGAGGTAACAAGATGCAAGTTTCAGTAGAAACCACTCAAGGCCTTGGGCGCCGTCTCTCTATTACTGTACCGGCTGATACTATCAAGCAGGCGGTGAAGAAAGAGCTGATCAACGCAGCGAAAAGCGTGCGTATCGACGGCTTCCGCAAAGGCAAAGTGCCGATGAACATCGTGGAACAGCGTTACGGCGCCTCTGTTCGTCAGGACGTGCTGGGCGAAGCGATGCAGCGCAGCTTCGTTGACGCGATCATCAAAGAAAAGATTAATCCGGCCGGCGCACCAAACTACGTGCCGGGCGAGTACAAAGAAGGTGATGACTTCACTTTCGCCGTTGAGTTCGAAGTGTATCCAGAAGTTGAGCTGAAAGGCCTGGAAAACATCGAAGTTGAAAAACCCGTGGTTGAAGTGAACGACGAAGACGTCGACGCGATGCTGGATACCCTGCGCAAGCAGCAGGCAACCTGGAAAGAAACCGATCGCGCAGCGGAAGCTGAAGATCGCGTGACCGTTGACTTCACCGGTTCTATCGACGGTGAAGAGTTCGAAGGTGGCAAAGCGTCCGACTTCGTGCTGGCAATGGGCCAGGGCCGCATGATCCCAGGCTTCGAAGAAGGTCTGGTTGGTCACAAAGCGGGCGAAGAGTTCTCCATCGACGTGAACTTCCCGGAAGACTACCACGCGGAAAACCTGAAGGGCAAAGCGGCCAAATTCGCTATCGTGCTGAAGAAAGTTGAAGAGCGCGAGCTGCCGGAACTGACCGAAGAGTTCATCAAGCGTTTCGGCGTGGCGGACGGTTCCGTTGCCGGCCTGCGCACCGAAGTTCGCAAGAACATGGAGCGCGAGCTGAAAGGCGCCGTGCGTAACCGTATCAAGTCTCAGGCGATCGACGGCCTGGTGAGCGCGAACGAAATCGACGTGCCTGCTGCCCTGATCGACGGCGAAATCGACGTGCTGCGTCGTCAGGCTGCACAGCGTTTCGGCGGCAACGAGAAGCAAGCGCTGGAACTGCCACGCGAACTGTTCGAAGAGCAAGCGAAACGCCGCGTAGTGGTTGGCCTGCTGCTGGGCGAAGTGATCAGCACCAACGATCTGAAAGCTGACGAAGACCGCGTGAAGACGCTGATCGAAGAAATGGCTTCTGCCTACGAAGATCCAAGCGAAGTCATCGAGTTCTACAGCAAAAACAAAGAGCTGATGAACAACATGCGCAACGTGGCTCTGGAAGAGCAAGCGGTTGAAGCCCTGCTGGCAAAAGCGAAAGTGACTGAAAAAGCCACTACCTTCAGCGAGCTGATGAACCAGACTCAACAGGCGTAATGCCGGCGTGCCGGGCGCGATGAATGGCGCCCCCGGTTTCGCCTGGCGAACCGGCGCACGATGAAAAAGCCCGCAACCTCAGGTTGCGGGCTTTTCTTTTTGCCACGTTGCTGATTAATCTCAGGTTAAGCGGGTTAATATGCACTATATTTACCCTGTTGCCTGGGGAACTGGCTGGCATGATAACGGTCAGATTAACGGCATCGTTTTCGGCGCGCGGAGAAAATCGGCCCCTGGGCTTGAAATTGCGCCGGGATCCCCCAATCTGTAAAGAATGATTCTGGGGCTGTTTGCCAAAGTGCGCGGGATAAACTAACCGTCGGGTACGTGCGGCGCGGGTCGAATGCTTGAGCATAGTCATCATGGCCGTTCTCAAGTAGAATCGGCGTATTAGGGTGACACCCTGGCCGCCAAGGCAATTTCTATTAGGAGACGGTAATGTCATACAGTGGCGAACGAGATCAATTTGCACCGAACATGGCGCTGGTGCCGATGGTGGTAGAGCAGACTTCACGCGGGGAGCGTTCTTACGACATTTATTCCCGCCTGCTGAAAGAGCGCATCATTTTCCTGACCGGCCAGGTGGAAGATCACATGGCCAACCTGATCGTGGCGCAAATGCTGTTCCTCGAAGCGGAAAGCCCGGAAAAAGACATTTTCCTCTACATCAACTCGCCGGGCGGGGTGATCACCGCGGGCATGTCGATTTACGACACCATGAAGTTCATCAAGCCTGACGTCAGCACCATCTGTATGGGCCAGGCGTGCTCGATGGGCTCCTTCCTGCTGACCGCGGGCGCCAAAGGCAAACGTTTCTGCCTGCCGAACTCGCGCGTGATGATTCACCAGCCGCTGGGCGGCTACCAGGGCCAGGCGACGGACATCGAAATCCACGCGCGTGAAATCCTCAAGGTGAAAGCGCGCATGAACGAACTGATGGCCGAGCATACCGGCCAGCCGCTGGAGCAGATCGAGCGCGACACCGAGCGCGATCGCTTTATGACCGCGGAAGAAGCCGTGGAATACGGCCTGGTTGACGGCATTCTGACACACCGCAGCTAGAACCACGCGGCGCCGATGGACTATAGTAATCAGAGTGGGCAGGGGCTCGCTCTGTTGTAGCCCCTCGGCGTTCCCGATATGAGTTTGGGCGCACTGCCGCCGTGATTTTCCTGCGGGACAAGACTAAAGAAGAGGTTTGACTGATGACAGATAAGCGCAAAGACGGTTCAGGAAAGCTGCTGTACTGCTCTTTTTGCGGCAAAAGCCAGCATGAAGTGCGTAAGCTGATTGCCGGGCCGTCAGTGTATATCTGCGATGAATGTGTCGATCTGTGTAACGACATTATTCGCGAAGAGATTAAAGAAGTTGCCCCGCATCGTGAGCGCAGTGCGCTGCCGACGCCGCACGAGATCCGCCACCACCTGGATGACTACGTCATCGGCCAGGAGCAGGCGAAGAAAGTGCTGGCGGTTGCGGTGTACAACCACTACAAACGCCTGCGCAACGGCGATACCAGCAACGGTATCGAGTTGGGCAAGAGCAACATCTTGCTGATCGGCCCGACCGGCAGCGGCAAAACTCTGCTGGCGGAAACGCTGGCGCGCTTCCTGGACGTGCCGTTCACCATGGCCGACGCCACCACGCTGACCGAAGCCGGTTATGTGGGCGAGGACGTGGAAAATATTATCCAGAAGCTGTTGCAAAAATGCGACTATGACGTGCAGAAAGCGCAGCGCGGCATCGTTTATATCGATGAAATCGATAAGATTTCCCGTAAGTCCGACAACCCGTCGATCACGCGTGACGTCTCGGGTGAAGGCGTGCAGCAGGCGCTGCTGAAGCTGATTGAAGGCACCATCGCCGCGGTTCCGCCGCAGGGCGGGCGCAAGCATCCGCAACAGGAATTCCTGCAGGTCGATACTTCCAAGATCCTGTTTATCTGCGGCGGCGCATTCGCCGGCCTGGATAAGGTGATCGGTCAACGCGTCAACACCGGCTCCGGCATCGGCTTCGGCGCGACCGTCAAGGGCGAGTCCGAGAAGGCCACCGAAGGCGAACTGCTGCTGCAGGCCGAACCGGAAGATTTGATCAAGTTTGGTCTGATCCCTGAGTTCATCGGCCGTCTGCCGGTGGTGGCGACCCTGAGCGAGCTGAGCGAAGACGCGCTGATTCAGATCCTGAAAGAGCCGAAGAACGCCCTGACCAAGCAGTATCAGGCGCTGTTCAATCTGGAAGGCGTGGAGCTGGAGTTCCGCGACGAAGCGCTGAACGCCATCGCCAAGAAAGCCATGGCGCGCAAAACCGGCGCACGCGGCCTGCGTTCCATCGTGGAAGGCGCGCTGCTCGACACCATGTACGATCTGCCGTCGATGGACAGCGTAGACAAAGTGGTGATCGACGAGTCGGTGATCGCCGGCCAATCCAAACCGCTGCTGATTTACGGCAAGCCTGAAGCCCAGGCGTCTGGCGAATAATTAGCCAGTTAAACCAGCGCGTTATCAGCAAAATGGGGGATTTCATCCCCCATTTCTTTTTCCTGCATTCTTGCCGTTGAATGTAAGAGATTCATCCCCATATACTCATTAACCAGATTTTATGAAACGTTAGATGCTTGCGTCTCATGAGATTCCCCCTCAACCTGGCGGAAATTAAACTAAGAGAGAGCTCTATGAACCCTGAGCGTTCCGAACGCATTGAAATCCCCGTTTTGCCATTGCGCGACGTGGTGGTTTATCCGCACATGGTGATCCCGTTATTTGTTGGCCGGGAAAAATCGATTCGGTGCCTCGAAGCCGCAATGGATCACGATAAGAAGATCATGCTGGTGGCACAGAAAGAGGCCTCAACGGATGAACCTGGCATTAACGACTTGTTCTCGGTCGGCACCGTAGCGTCGATCCTGCAGATGCTGAAGCTGCCGGACGGCACGGTAAAAGTGCTGGTCGAGGGGCTGCAGCGCGCACGCATCACTACGCTGTCCGACAGCGGTGAGCATTTCGCCGCGCAGGCGGAATACCTTGAGTCGCCGGCTATCGACGAGCGCGAGCAGGAAGTGCTGGTGCGCACCGCGATCAATCAGTTTGAAGGCTATATCAAACTGAACAAAAAAATCCCGCCGGAGGTGCTGACTTCACTCAACAGCATCGACGACGCCGCGCGCCTGGCGGACACCATCGCCGCCCATATGCCGCTGAAACTCAGCGATAAGCAGTCGGTGCTCGAGATGTCCGACATCACCGAGCGTCTGGAATACCTGATGGCGATGATGGAATCGGAGATCGACCTGCTGCAGGTTGAGAAACGCATCCGTAACCGCGTCAAGAAGCAGATGGAGAAGAGCCAGCGCGAGTACTATCTGAATGAGCAGATGAAGGCGATTCAGAAAGAACTGGGCGAGATGGACGACGCGCCGGACGAGCACGAAGCGCTGAAGCGCAAGATCGATGCGGCGAAAATGCCGAAAGAGGCGCGCGAAAAAACCGAAGCGGAACTGCAAAAGCTGAAGATGATGTCGCCGATGTCGGCGGAAGCGACCGTGGTGCGCGGCTACATCGACTGGATGCTGCAGGTGCCGTGGAATGCGCGCAGCAAGGTGAAAAAAGACCTGAACAAGGCGCAGGAAGTGCTCGATACCGATCACTACGGCCTGGAGCGCGTCAAGGATCGCATCCTCGAGTACCTCGCGGTGCAGAGTCGCGTCAGCAAAATCAAGGGGCCGATCCTGTGTCTGGTGGGGCCGCCGGGCGTGGGTAAAACCTCGCTGGGGCAGTCGATCGCCAAAGCGACCGGTCGCCAGTACGTGCGCATGGCGCTGGGCGGCGTGCGTGACGAAGCGGAAATCCGCGGTCACCGTCGTACCTACATCGGTTCGATGCCGGGCAAACTGATCCAGAAGATGGCCAAGGTTGGGGTGAAGAACCCGCTGTTCCTGCTGGATGAGATCGACAAGATGTCTTCCGACATGCGCGGCGATCCGGCTTCCGCTCTGCTGGAGGTGCTGGATCCGGAACAGAACGTGGCGTTCAACGACCACTATCTGGAAGTGGATTACGATCTGTCCGACGTGATGTTCGTCGCCACCTCGAACTCGATGAACATTCCTGCGCCGCTGCTGGACCGTATGGAAGTGATCCGCCTGTCGGGTTATACCGAGGACGAGAAGCTCAACATCGCCAAACAGCACCTGCTGCCGAAGCAGCTTGAGCGCAATGCGCTGAAAAAAGGCGAACTGACGGTCGACGACAGCGCCATCATCGGCATCATTCGCTTCTACACCCGCGAAGCCGGGGTGCGTAGCCTGGAGCGTGAAATCTCCAAGCTGTGCCGTAAAGCGGTGAAAACGTTGCTGATGGACAAGAAGCGCAAGCATATCGAGATCAACGGCGACAACCTGAAGGATTACCTGGGCGTGCAGCGCGTCGATTACGGCCGTGCGGATACCGAAAACCGCGTGGGCGAAGTCACCGGGCTGGCGTGGACGGAAGTGGGCGGCGATCTGCTGACCATCGAAACCGCCTGCGTGCCGGGCAAAGGCAAGCTGACCTACACCGGTTCTCTGGGTGAAGTGATGCAGGAATCGATTCAGGCGGCGCTGACCGTGGTGCGCGCGCGCGCGGAGAAATTGGGCATCAACGCCGATTTCTACGAGAAACGCGACATCCACGTGCACGTGCCGGAAGGGGCGACGCCGAAAGACGGCCCGAGCGCCGGTATCGCGATGTGCACCGCGCTGGTCTCCTGCCTGACCGGCAACCCGGTACGCGCCGATGTGGCGATGACCGGCGAGATCACGCTGCGTGGTCAGGTGTTGCCGATCGGCGGCCTGAAAGAGAAACTGTTGGCGGCGCATCGTGGCGGCATCAAAACCGTGCTGATCCCTTACGAGAACAAGCGCGATCTGGAAGAGATTCCGGACAATGTTATCGCCGATCTGGAGATTCATCCGGTGCAGCGAATCGATGAAGTTTTGAACATTGCGTTGCAAAACCCGGCCTTCGGCGCACTGCCGGTAGCGGCAAAATAGTGACGAATCGCAAAAACCATTGATAAAACTTATACTGGCAAGCCATTTCGGACTTGCCAGTATTTTTTTGTACCGCTAAGTTAGATCTCTGTCGGCCCGCGTTTTGTCACCCAGTCGGTGGCTTGCCAAGGTTCGATGGGATTGATATAACAGCTGCGCTGTCGCAACCGTAGGGATTTTTCGGTGCGACGATAGAATTCTAGAGGGGATGATAGAGTGAATAAGTCACAACTGATCGACAAGATTGCCGCAGGTGCTGATATTTCCAAAGCGGCAGCGGGACGTGCTTTAGACGCAGTAATCGCTTCCGTTACCGACTCCCTGAAAGCAGGGGATGACGTGGCTCTGGTAGGTTTCGGTTCCTTTACCGTGCGTGAACGTTCGGCCCGTACCGGCCGCAACCCGCAGACCGGTAAAGAGATCAAGATCGCGGCAGCCAAAGTACCTGCCTTCCGTGCAGGGAAAGCGCTGAAAGACGCTGTAAACTGATTTAGCGTCTAACCGTTTAGCGTAACAGGGTTTTGTAATAAACAATCACCTGACGCAGCGGTGCTGGTAAGGTAAGATACAAGGCGCATCGGACTGATGCGCTTTTTTTATTTTTGTCGCAGGGAACGCGCCTGCGCAAGGGTTGTTAATCCACATCACAGCGGAGTGTTGTCACACTATGATGGACAATTTACGCGCGGCTGCCAATCACGTCGTGCTCAAAATCATCCTGGCCCTGATCATCCTGTCATTCGTTCTGACCGGGGTGGGTAACTACCTGATCGGCGGCTCCGGCGATTATGCTGCGAAAGTAAATGGTCAGACGATCGAACGCGCTCAGCTGGAACAGGCTTTCCAAAGCGAGCGCAGCCGCATGCAGCAGCAGCTGGGTGACCAGTTCTCTGCGCTGGCCGGCAACGAAGGCTACATGCAGCAGATGCGCCGTCAGGTGTTGTCCCAGTTGATCGACAACATGCTGCTCGACCAGTATGCCAAAAAGCTGGGCCTGGCGGTCAGCGACGATCAGATCAAGGACGCCATCCGCAAGGCGCCTTACTTCCAGACCAACGGCCAGTTCGATAACGCCAAATATCTCGATCTGATCGGCCGCATGGGTTACACCGCCGACAACTTCGCGCAGTCGATGCGTCAGCAGTTGGTCAATCAGCAGGTGATCCAGGCCTTCGGCGAGTCCGGTTTCGTGCTGCCGTCTGAATCGCAAGCCATGGCGGCGCTGGTGCTGCAGGAGCGCGACGTGCGCCTGGCGACCATCGATTTGAAAGCGCTGCAGGCGAAACAAAGCGCCGGCGACGACGAACTGAAGGCGTATTACGATCAGAACAAGAACAGCTTCATCGCCCCGGAGCAGGTGAAGGTGAGCTATATCCCGCTGGACGCCGCGTCCATGCAGGACAAGGTGAAAGTGAGCGAAGAGGACATCAGCGCTTACTACGACCAGCACAAGAGCAGCTACGGCCAGCCTGAGCGTAAAAACTACAGCGTGATCCAGTTGAAAACCGAGGCGGAAGCCAACGCGGCGCTGGACGAGCTGAAGAAGGGCGCCGATTTCGCCACGCTGGCGAAAGAGAAATCCACCGACATCATCTCGCGCCGCACCGGCGGCGAACTGGGGTGGCTGGAGCCGGAAACCACCGCCGATGAGCTGAAGCAGGCTAACCTGACCGAGAAAGGGCAGCTGTCCGGCGTGGTGAAATCCTCTGTCGGCTTCCTGATCGTGCGTTTGAACGACATCGAACCTGAGAAACTGAAACCGCTGAGCGACGTGCATGACGCTATCGCCAAGCAGGTGCAGCAGGAGAAAGCGGTAGACGCGTATTACGCGCTGCAGCAGAAGGTGAGCGAAGCGGCGACCAGCGACAACGAATCTCTGGCCTCGGCTGAAGAAGCGGCCGGCGTGAAAGCGGCGCAAAGCGACTGGTTCACCCGTGACAACATTCCTGCCGCGCTGAACTTCAAGCCGGTGGTGCAGGCGATCTTCGACGGCTCGCTGATCGGCGAGAACGGCGCGCCGGGCAGCAACTCCGACGTGATCACCGTAGACGGCGACCGCGCCTTCGTGGTGCGCGTGAGCGGCCACAAGCCGGAAGGCATCGAACCGTTAGACCAGGTAAAAGACCGCGTGGCGGAACTGGTGAAACGCAACAAGGCGCTGCAGGCAGCGAAGCTGCAGGGCGAGAAGCTGTTGGTTGAGCTGAAGCAGGGCAAGGGCGACGAAGCGATGAAAGCCGCCGGCCTGAGCTTTGGCGCCGTGCAGAAGATGGCGCGCGCGCCGGAAGACAGCCAGCTGGTGGAGAGCGTGTTCGCGCTGCCGCACCCGCAGGACGGCAAACCGGTGTACGGCATGTCGCAGGATCGCCAGGACAACGTGGTGCTGATTGCGCTTGATGCGGTGAAGCCGGGCACGCTGCCGGAAGACGAAATGAAAACCTTCGTCGGCAAGATGGAAGAGGGCGCGACCGGCGTCTCCTTCGATTCGCTGCTGGCGAGCCTGCGTAAAGAAGCCAAGATCAAAATGGGCGCCGCTGAGCAACAGCCTCAGTAATCGCCGCATTTTTCTGCAACGCAGTGCAACAAACAAAGGCCGCTTTCGCGGCCTTTTCCATATCTGACATCCGTCGATTGCTGAATATCCGCCGCCGCGGCAAGGTAGCCGTGCTGTCACACACAAGGAGGATACAGCATGCAATATTCAGAGAAAAAAGCGTTTTTCGGTTACCGTCGTCACGTTAACGCCGCGCTGACCGCGCTGTTGTTATGCCTGGCCGGGCCGGCCGCCGCGGTGGAAAAAAACGAGGCGCCCATGCTCTCAACACCAGTGGGCAATGGCGGGCAATCGGTGATGACCAAGGCAACCGAAGAGGCGGCGGTCAGCATCAATCAGGCCACCGCCGAACAGCTGGCCGCCGCCTTGAGCGGCGTCGGTCTGAAGAAGGCGGAAGGCATCGTGCGCTATCGCGAACAGAACGGGCCGTTCACCCAGGTTGAGCAGTTGCAGGAGGTGCCGGGCATCGGGCCGGCGCTGTTTGAGAAGAACCGCACCCGGCTGAAAATGTGATCCCGGTCGCGGCTGCGTGGCAAAATGCCGCTGAGGCCGTGACTCCTCTGCTACATTTTACAGGTCTTACCAGTTTGGCGCGTTGACCAAACGGGCGAGGGAGCCAGCGTGGCTCCCTCTTTCTGTAATCACCAGGCAGGAGCGATCGTTCCCTATGCAAACCTTTATCAAAGTTCGCGGTTATCACCTTGATGTTTACCAGCACGTTAACAACGCCCGCTATCTGGAGTTTCTGGAAGAGGCGCGTTGGGAGTGGTTGGAGAACGAAGCCGGGTTCCGCTGGATGACGGAAAACAACATCGCTTTCATCGTGGTGAACATCAATATCAATTACCGCAGCCCGGCGGTATTGGGGGATAAGCTGCGTATCGACAGCCAGATGGTGCAGCTCAACGGCAAGAGCGGGGTGCTGAGCCAAAAGGTGACGCAGGATCCGGCGGGGACGCCGGTGGCAGACGCGCTGCTGACTTTCGTGTGCGTCGATCTGAAAACGCAGCGGGCGCTGCCGATCGAAGGCGAATTGCGCGAGCACCTGGAGGCGCTCACGCTGAAGGATAATCCGCAGTAAGCTCACGGGCGGCAGAGGCTGCCGCCGTCACTGCCCTCAGGCCAGGCCGGCTTTCTGTTTCAACGCCGCCATCACTTCTGCCTGGTTGGCCCGGTACTGCGTCAGGCCATTGGCGCGCAGGTTGCAGGCGGCGCACTCGCCGCAGCCGTCACCCTTGATGCCGTTGTAGCAGGTCAGCGTATCCTGGCGTACGCGATCCAGCTGGTGGTAATAATCCGCCAGCGCCCAGGTCTCGGCCTTGTTCAGCCACATCAGCGGCGTTTCGAAGCGGATATCGCGGGCGATACCCAGCGTCACCGCCTTGTTCAGCGCTTTAACGAACTCGTCGCGGCAATCCGGGTAGCCGGAGAAATCGGTTTCACACACGCCGGTGATCACCGCTTCCGCTTCGACCTGGTAGGCGTAGATCGCCGCCAGCGTCAGGAACAGGATGTTGCGGCCCGGCACGAAGGTGCTCGGCAGCGCATTTTTCTGGTTGGGATCGTAGGCGGGAACCGGAATATTGTCGCGCGTCAGGCTGCTGACGGCCAGCTCATTGAGCAGCGTCACGTCCAGCACCTTGTGCGCCTTGGCGCCGAGGGCTACCGACAGCGCTTGAGCCACTTCAATCTCGGCACGATGGCGCTGGCCGTAATCGAACGTGACGCAGTGAACTTCGTCATACTGTTGCAATGCCTGGATCAAGCAGGTCGTGGAGTCTTGTCCACCGCTGAAAACGACA
The DNA here is from genome assembly GCF_052045405.1 of Serratia sp. 22278. NCBI lineage: Bacteria > Pseudomonadati > Pseudomonadota > Gammaproteobacteria > Enterobacterales > Yersiniaceae > Serratia > Serratia sp. 22278. The sequence continues at coordinate 173,202 of NZ_JBQEOW010000004.1, forward strand.
ACCGCGCGCTTCATAAAATCACCTTTTTGGGCTTTGGCCTCTCCCGATACACATTCGGGCGGCAGGATAAAAATTGCGTTGCGGCGACAATAGTAGCAGAAAGGGCCGCCAGGCGCAGGGCGGTTCGGCTCAGGCCGGTGCGTCATCCACCGGCGGCGGCAGCCACGCCTGGCAAAAATCGAACCAGCCGTGCGCGGTCAGCGTCACGCCATGCATGCGCGGCGGTGCGCTGATCTGATACTGGTAGTGAAACAGCGGCGTGATGATGGCGGCGGCCATCAGCTGTTGATAATAGGCCTGCAGTTGTTCGAAGCGCGGTTGCTGCGCCTGCAGCTGCTGGATCTGCCGCAGCATATCCTGTTGCTGCTGCCAGCGGTTTTCCGTGAGGATGCCGCGCCACAGCGTATCCTGACGCAGCCAGCTCTCCAGCGTCGCCTCCGGCGCCTCGCCGATCAAGTTGTCCGCCAGCAGCAGGTCGGCCTGGGCGATCTGTTCCTCGCTTTGCCAGCGCTTGCCGGCGTAGTAGCGCACTTCCAGCTCGCAGCCGTGCTGCGCGAGCAACCGCTGTAGCGCGGCCGTCACCGTTTCCAGCTCGACCGGCGGCCGATACAGCAGCGTCAGCCGGGCGGGCAGGGCGACGTCCTCTTCGACCTGTTGGTGCGGGATGCGCCAGCCGGGCAGCATTTCATGGCTGGGGGTGATCACGCTGTTGGGGATCGGCAGATGGTTCAGCAGGCCGGACTGCTGGATCAGCATCAGCAGCTTTTGCCCCTGGGCTTCGCTCAGCACGCCGTGGCGCAGGTTCAGCGCCAAATAACACCAGCCCAGGCTCATGCTGCGCTGCACCGGCCGGGCCTGCGCTAAATCGTCTTGCTGGCCTATGGTGATGCGCACCGGATGCTGGCAACTGGCGTCGGCGCCGGCGGTAGGTAAATCGGGGGTGATCCAGTATTCGATGGTATCCAGATACGGATGCTGCAGATGATAACCGGCGTGCTGTTCCAGCCGTACCAGTTGCGGCTCATTCAGTGTCAGCTTAAACGGGCCGGCGCCGATGGCCGGCAGCTCCGGGTGCGTCATCAGGCAAGGCAGCTCCGCCAGCCGGTGGGCCAGCCAGTAGTCCGGCAGGTGCAGATCGAACTGAATGCACAGCGAATGCGGCAGGCTGATGCGCGCGACGTTAGCCAGGCTCGGTTGGCTGCGCGGATGGCGCTGCAGTTTTTCCAGCGTTTGCAGCAGCTGGTGGCCGGTCAACGGTTCGCCGTTGTGCCAGCGCAGCTGGCTGCGTAGAAAGAAGCGCCAGCGCAGGCCGCGATCGCTAATCTGCCAATGGTGCGCCAGATCGGGTTGCGGTTCCGGGTTACCGGTCATCAGGCGCGTCAGTCCGGCGTGCAGGGTCGACACCAGATGTTGCTCGGCGCGGCCGGTCAGCGTGAGCGGGTCGAGCGCTTCCAGCGTGCGGTAATAGGGAATGCGCAGCGTCGGGCTGCCGGCCTGCCATTGCCCGCCGAGGTGCGGGCTGAGCAGATCCTGCAGGTGCTGCGGATCGAGCTGCGCCATCTCCAGCGCCCCCTGATGATTGCCCTGTTGCAACAGCTGCTGCAACAGCTGCGCGCGCAGCTCATCCGGGGTTTTCAGGCAGTGCAGGCTGGCGCGTTTGCCGCGGCCGGGCTGCGAATGCCAGCTCAGCCAGCCCTGATCCTGCAACTGCTGCACCAGTGTGCGGGCATGGCGTTCGCTGCAGTAGAACATCGCCGCCAGCTCGCCGATGGTCACGGCGACCGGCGCGCTGCCGAGCTGATGGTACAGGCGTTGATATTGGCTGAGACGGTGAACCAGGCGCATGGGCAGAAATCCGGAACAGTTTTTTCAAATTGTTCACTATTACTTCCGCAAATGCCATCCCATACTGCAGTGATTGTAATCGCGTTCACATTCAAGAGGTCTTTATGTATCGCCTGGCGGCTTTCGATATGGACGGCACGCTGTTGATGCCGGATCACCGGGTTGGTCCGGAAACGCTGGCGGTGCTGAACCAGCTGGTGGAGCGGGAGATGGTGGTGACGTTCGCCACCGGGCGGCACTACCTCGATGCGCAACCGATCATGGCGCAACTGGGGCTGCAGGGTTACCTGATCACCGGCAACGGCACGCGGGTATATGACAACCGCGGCCAACAGCTGCACGCCACCGACCTGCCGGCGGAGATTGCCGAAGAGGTGCTGCATCATCATTGGCGCACCCGTGCCAGCATGCATGTATTCCGCGACGAAGGTTGGCTGACCGAGTTTCCCGTGCCGGAAGAGATGCTGCGGGCGCACCACCTGAGCGGCTTTCGTTTTCAACTGGCCGATGTGCGCCGTCTGCCGGCGTTCGGCAACAGCAAGGTGTGCTTTGTCGCGCCGCATGAAGAGTTGCTGGCGTTGCAGGTGCAGCTGCGGGCGCAGTTGGGCGACGAGGCAGACCTGTGCTTTTCCGCCTACGACTGTCTGGAGGTGCTGCCGCTCGGTTGCAACAAAGGCACGGCGCTGGAGCGGTTGAGCCGTCATCTGGGGCTGACGATGGCCGACTGCATGGCGTTCGGCGACGCGATGAACGACAAAGAGATGCTGGGAGCGGTGGGGCACGGCGTGGTGATGGGCAACGCCCTGCCGCAGCTGAAATCCCTGCTGCCGCAGCTACCGGTTATCGGCCATTGCCAACAACAGGCGGTGGCCCACTATTTACAACATTGGCTGCGTTCACCTTGCCTCACCTATTCCCCCGAAGAATGAGGTTCTCCTTACAGCCGGCCGGGTATGACTACCCGGCTTTTTTTTACCCGAAGCCTGGCGTTACAAATCCGCCAGCTGCGCGAGATACGGCTGCAGATCGCCGATGTTGTTGCTGACCCATTCCGGGTTGTAATAGGTATCCAGATAACGCTCGCCGCTGTCGCACAGCAGGGTGACGATCGCCCCTTGCTCGCCGTTTTCCCGCATCTGCTTCGCCAACTGCAGCGCACCCCAAACGTTGGTGCCGGTAGAGGCGCCAACCTTGCGGCCCAGCACGCCTTCCAGCCAGTGAATGGTGGCGACGCTGGCGGCATCCGGCACGCGCAGCATGTTGTCGACCACCGACGGGATGAACGACGGCTCGGCGCGCGGGCGGCCGATGCCTTCGATACGGCTGCCGCAGCTGCCGATCAGGGTGCGATCGCCGTGGTGGAAGCAGTCATAGAACACCGAGTTTTCCGGATCGACCACCGTCAATTGGGTGTCGTGCCCCTGATAGCGGATATAGCGCCCCAGCGTGGCGGAGGTGCCGCCGGTGCCGGCGCTCATCACGATGTGTTTCGGCACCGGGAAGGGTTCGCGCGCCATCTGGCGGAAGATGCTGTCGGCGATGTTGTTATTGCCGCGCCAGTCGGTGGCGCGCTCGGCGTAGGTGAACTGATCCATATAGTGGCCGTTCAGCTCTTTCGCCAGCTGTTCGGAGGCGGCGTAGATCTGGGCGGCGTGATCGACGAAGTGACAGCGGCCGCCATAGAAGGCGATCTGCTCCACCTTGCGGCGCGCGGTGCAGGACGGCATCACCGCGATGAACGGCAGGCCGATCAGACGGGCGAAGTAGGCTTCGGACACCGCGGTGCTGCCCGAAGAGGCCTCGATGATGGTGGTGTTCTCGGTGATCCAGCCGTTGCACAGGCCATAAAGGAACAGCGAGCGCGCCAGGCGGTGTTTCAGGCTGCCGGTCGGGTGGGTGCTCTCATCTTTCAGGTACAGGCAGATGCCGGGAAACGCCGGCAGGTTCAGGCGAATCAGATGCGTATCGGCGGAGCGCTGAAAATCCGCTTCTATTTCACCGATAGCATATTTTACCCAAGAGTTTGTCATGATTTGGCCTCAGAATAGGGGGCTGGTTTATGGCGTAGCATAGCCTGTCGGCGGGAAAAAAGGATTGCCATTTTCCCTGTTTAATCGCCTAATGAGAGAAAATTTTTCTCCTGGTGGCCGCTATGTTAGATAAAACAGACCGTAAGCTGCTGTGCATGCTGCAGCAAGATTGCACCCAGTCGCTGCAGGCGCTGGCCGATGCGGTCAATTTGACCTCGACGCCGTGCTGGAAACGGCTGAAGCGCCTGGAGGACGAGGGCTATATTCGCGGCCGAGTGGCCTTGCTGGATAATGAAAAGCTCGGCCTGGGGTTGACGGCGTTCGTGCTGATCAAGACCCAGCAGCACAGCAGCGAGTGGTATCAGGCGTTTGTGCAGTTGACCAGCCAAATGCCCGAGGTGCTGGCGTTCTACCGGATGGCGGGGGAGTACGACTACCTGATGCAGGTCGAAGTGGCGGACATGAAAAGCTACGACGGCTTTTATAAGCGCCTGGTGAACGGCGTACCGGGCCTTATTGACGTCACCTCGAGCTTTGCCATGGAAAAAATCAAATACACCACCGCGCTGCCGGTGCCGGAGTGAAAAGTTCACCGGACGGGCGGCTCAACGATGGTATCCTGCTCTGCTGAAGCAGAAAAAGAGACAAATCCCATAAAATCCTGGAATCAAACTGCGTGAGATTATTTGCACAAATCGGCTGGTACTTCCGCCGGGAGTGGCGCCGCTACCTCGGGGCGGTGGTGCTGCTGATCGTCATCGCCATCCTGCAACTGTTGCCGCCTAAGCTGGTCGGCATCATCGTGGACGGCGTCACCGAAAAACAGATGTCCACCGGCGTGCTGATGGCCTGGCTCGGGCTGATGATCGGCACCGCGATCGTCGTTTACCTGCTGCGCTATGTGTGGCGGGTATTGCTGTTCGGCGCCTCCTACCAGCTGGCGGTCGAACTGCGCGAAAACTTTTACCGCCAGCTCAGCCGACAAAACCCGGCGTTCTACCTGCGCCACCGCACCGGCGACCTGATGGCGCGCGCCACCAACGATGTGGATCGCGTGGTGTTCGCCGCCGGTGAAGGCGTGCTGACGTTGGTGGATTCGCTCGTGATGGGGGTGGTGGTGCTGGTGGTGATGAGCACCCAAATCAGCTGGCAGCTGACGGTGTTGGCGTTAATCCCGATGCCGCTGATGGCGATCGCCATCAAATATTATGGCGACCAGCTGCACCAGCGCTTTAAATCGGCGCAGGCGGCGTTTTCCAGCCTGAACGATCAGGCGCAGGAAAGCATGACCAGCATACGCATGATCAAGGCCTTTGGGCTGGAAGATCACCAATCGAACCGCTTCGCCGATGTCGCGGCGCAGACCGGGGCCAAGAACATGCACGTGGCGCGGGTGGATGCGCGCTTCGATCCGACCATTTATATCGCCATCGGCGCGTCTAACCTGTTGGCCATCGGCGGCGGCAGCTGGATGGTGGTGAACGGTTCACTGACGCTCGGGCAACTGACCAGCTTTGTGATGTACCTCGGCCTGATGATCTGGCCGATGCTGGCGCTGGCCTGGATGTTCAATATCGTCGAGCGCGGCAGCGCGGCCTACAGCCGCATCCGCAGCCTGCTCGATGAGGCGCCGGCGGTGCAGGATGGCCCGCAGGCGTTGCCGGCCGGGCGCGGCGTGCTGGACGTGGATATCCGCGCGTTCCACTACCCGGACAACCCACATCCGGCGCTGCACAATGTGGCGCTGACGTTGAAGCCGGGGCAGATGCTGGGGCTGTGCGGGCCGACCGGGGCCGGTAAGTCGACATTACTGTCGCTGATCCAGCGCCAGTTCGACGTCGACCAAGGGCAGATCCGCTATCACGGCCTGCCGTTGCCGCAGGTCAAACTTGACGACTGGCGTTCGCGATTGTCGGTGGTGAGCCAAACGCCGTTCCTGTTCTCCGATACCGTGGCGAACAACATCGCGCTGGGCCATCCGGGGGCGACGCAGGCGCAGATCGAACAGGCGGCGCGGTTGGCCAGCGTCCATGAGGACATTCTGCGGCTGCCGCAGGGCTATGACACCGAGGTGGGCGAACGCGGCGTGATGCTGTCGGGCGGGCAGAAACAGCGCATCTCTATTGCACGAGCGCTGCTGCTGGATGCGGAAATCCTGATCCTCGACGATGCGCTGTCGGCGGTGGATGGCCGTACCGAACACCAGATCCTGCACAACCTGCGCAGCTGGGGGCAAGATCGCACGGTGATCATCAGCGCGCACCGGCTGTCGGCATTGACCGAAGCCAGCGAGATCCTGGTGATGCAGCACGGCGGCGTGGCGCAGCGCGGCGATCCGGCGGCGTTGGCGGCGCAGCCGGGCTGGTATCGCGATATGTACCGTTATCAGCAGTTGGAAGCGGCGCTGGACGAAGCGCCGGAAAACGGCGAGGAGGCGTTGGCCGATGAATAAAGTGCAAAAGCTGTGGCCGACGCTGAAGCGGCTGCTGGCCTACGGCTCGCCGTACCGCAAACCGCTGGGGCTGGCGGTGCTGATGCTGTGGATCGCGGCGGCGGCGGAAGTCGCCGGGCCGATCCTGGTGAGCTATTTTATCGATAATTACGTCGCCAAAGGGCAACTACCGCTGATGATCGTCGGCGGGCTGGCGGCGGCCTACATTCTGCTGGAGCTGCTGGCGGCGGCGCTGCACTACTTCCAGGCGCTGCTGTTCAACCAGGCGGCGGTGGGGGTGGTGCAGCGGCTGCGCACCGACGTGATGGACGCCGCGCTGCGCCAGCCGCTCAGCGCCTTCGACACGCAACCGGTCGGGCAATTGATCTCGCGCGTTACCAACGACACCGAAGTGATCAAGGATCTGTACGTGATGGTGGTCTCCACGGTGCTGAAAAGCGCCGCGCTGATCGGCGCCATGCTGGTGGCGATGTTCAGCCTCGACTGGCGCATGGCGCTGGTGGCCATCTGCATCTTCCCGGCTGTGTTCGTGGTGATGGGCATTTATCAATATTACAGCACGCCGATCGTGCGCCGGGTGCGCAGTTATCTGGCGGACATCAACGACGGTTTCAACGAAGTGATCAACGGCATGGGCGTGATCCAGCAATTCCGCCAGCAGGTGCGCTTCGGCGAGCGCATGAGCGCCGCCAGCCAGTCGCACTATCTCGCGCGCATGCAGACCCTGCGGCTCGACGGTTTCCTGCTGCGGCCGCTGCTCAGCCTGTTTTCGGCGCTGGTGCTGTGCGGTTTGCTGATGTTGTTCGGCTTCAGCGGCGAAGGCGTGATTGGCGTCGGCGTGCTCTATGCCTTCATCAACTACCTGGGGCGTTTGAACGAACCGCTGATCGAGCTGACGTCACAACAGTCGATCCTGCAGCAGGCGGTGGTGGCCGGCGAACGTATTTTCGAACTGATGGATCGCAGCCAGCAGAGCTACGGCGCCGACGATAGTCCGTTGGCCGGCGGCCGCATCGACATCACCGATCTGAGCTTCGCTTACCGCGCGGACAAAAAGGTGCTGCAGCATATTTCGCTGTCGGTGCCGTCGCGCGGCTTCGTGGCGCTGGTCGGGCACACCGGCAGCGGCAAGAGCACCTTGGCTAACCTGCTGATGGGTTATTACCCGGTCAGCGAGGGGGAAGTGCGTCTCGATGGCCGCCCGATCTCCAGCTTGTCACACCGCACGCTGCGCCAGGGCGTGGCGATGGTGCAGCAGGATCCGGTGGTGATCGCCGATTCGGTGCTGGCCAACGTCACGTTGGGGCGCAATATCGAGGAAGACGCCGTTTGGCGGGCGCTGGAAACGGTGCAGCTGGCGGATCTGGTGCGCGGCTTCCCGCAGGGTATCCACACCCGCCTGGGGGAGCAGGGCAATAACCTGTCGGTCGGGCAGAAACAGCTGCTGGCGATGGCGCGGGTCTTGGTGCAGGCGCCGCAAATCCTGATCCTCGACGAGGCGACCGCCAATATCGACTCGGGCACCGAACAGGCTATCCAGCGCGCGCTGCGTGCGATCCGCGAGCACACCACGCTGGTGGTGATCGCCCACCGGCTGTCGACCATCGTCGATGCCGATTCCATTTTGGTGCTGCATCGCGGCCAGGCGGTGGAGCAGGGCAACCATCAGCAGCTGCTGGCGCAGCAGGGGCGTTACTACCAGATGTACCAGCTGCAGTTGGCGGGCGAACAACTGGCGGAAGCGGTGCGCGAGGAGAGCCAACCCGCCTGAACATGGGCCGCGCTCGCGGCCCTTCTTTCTTTCCAACGCACCATAAGCAGGCAAACCATCTGGGCCACGCCCCCTTTCTGCACTTTTTCGACGCGATGCGCACCAAATCGGTGCGCATTATTTAACCTATCCAAGGTATTGGTGCCGTGCTGCCTCGCGGCTGCGCCCGCGTGCCCGCTAATCCGCTGAATCGCCCTGCAAAATTAAATTTGGCACAGCCCTTGCTACATATGACGCGTACCAGGGGTGAGTTTGGGCTTAATTCGTGGAGGGGCAATATGAAGCTGGTGACCGTGGTAATCAAACCGTTCAAGCTGGAGGACGTGCGCGAGGCCTTGTCCTCCGTGGGTATTCAGGGGTTGACCGTAACCGAAGTGAAGGGCTTTGGCCGCCAGAAGGGGCACGCCGAGCTGTATCGCGGCGCCGAATATAACGTCAACTTCCTGCCCAAGGTCAAAATCGATATCGCCATCGCCGACGATCAGTTGGATGAAGTGGTTGATGTGATTAGCAAAGCCGCCTACACCGGCAAAATCGGCGACGGCAAAATTTTCGTTGCCGAATTGCAACGCGTGATCCGCATTCGCACCGGCGAAACCGACGAATCGGCACTGTAACCGCGAACTCAGTTAAGTGATGGGGATGATTGATAATGAAAAGACTGTTATCCATGTTGGGCCTGAGTTCGGTAACCCTGGTTCCTTCTTTGGCCCTGGCCGCCCCGGCGGTCGCCGATAAGGCCGACAACGCCTTTATGATGATCTGCACCGCGTTGGTGCTGTTCATGACGCTGCCGGGCATCGCGCTGTTTTACGGCGGTCTGCTGCGCGGTAAAAATGTGCTGTCGATGCTGACGCAGGTCACCGTCACCTTCGCGTTGGTCTGCGTGCTGTGGGTGCTGTATGGCTACAGCCTGGCGTTCAGCGAAGGCAATGCGGTGTTCGGCGGATTCGAGACGGCGATGCTGAAAGGCATCGGCATCGACAGCGTCACCGGCAGCATCAGCCAGATGATCCACGTCGCTTTCCAGGCCTCCTTCGCCTGTATCACCGTGGCGTTGGTGGTGGGTGGCTTCGCCGAACGCATTCGTTTCTCGGCGGTGCTGATCTTCGCGATCCTGTGGTTCACGCTGTCTTATCTGCCGATCGCGCACATGGTGTGGGGCGGAGGCTACCTGGCCGCCGACGGCGCATTGGACTTCGCCGGCGGCACCGTGGTGCACATCAACGCCGCCAGCGCCGGGTTGATCGGCGCCTACCTGATTGGCAAACGCGCCGGCTTCGGTAAAGAGGCCTTCAAACCGCACAACCTGCCGATGGTGTTTACCGGGGCGTCCATCCTGTATATCGGCTGGTTCGGCTTCAATGCCGGTTCCGCCAGTGCGGCCAACGGCATTGCGGCCTTGGCATTCCTCAATACCGTGGTTGCCACTGCGGGCGCCATTCTCTCCTGGACCTTCGCCGAGTGGGTGCTGCGCGGCAAGCCTTCATTGCTGGGCGCCTGCTCCGGCATGATCGCCGGGCTGGTTGCAGTGACGCCGGCGGCGGGCACCGTGGGGGTGGGCGGGGCGTTGATCATCGGCCTGGTGGGCGGCGTCGCCGGCCTGTGGGGCGTCGTGACGCTGAAAAAATGGCTGAAAGTGGACGACACCTGTGACGTGTTCGGTGTGCACGGGGTGTGCGGCATCGTCGGCTGCCTGTTGACCGGGGTGTTCACCGCCTCTTCACTGGGCGGCACCGGTTACGCCGAAGGGGTGACGATGGGCCATCAGGTCTGGATCCAACTGGTGAGCGTGCTGATCACGCTGGTGTGGTCGAGCGTCGCCGCCTTTATCGCCTTCAAGATCGCGGGCGCCATGGTTGGATTGAGAGTGCCGGAGGAGCAGGAACGCGAGGGGCTGGACGTCAACAGCCACGGCGAGAGCGCCTACAACCAGTAAGGCTCAAAGCAGGGCAGTGCGCTAAAGACTAAAATAATGATGAAGCCAAAAGGGGCGATGGAAACATCGCCCCTTTCTTTATGCTGCGGATCAGGCGTCGCGTTGGCGAATCACCCCTTCCTGCACGGTGGTGGCGACCAGTACGCCGTCGCGGGTATAAATCTGGCCGCGCACAAAGCCCCGTGCGCCGGAGGCGGAGGAGCTCTCCACCGCGTACAGCAGCCAGTCATCCATGCGGAACGGGCGGTGGAACCACATTGAGTGGTCAATGGTGGCCACCTGCATGCCCGGCTCGAGGAAACCGACGCCGTGCGGCTGCAGCGCCGTCGGCAGGAAATTAAAGTCCGACGCGTAGCCCAGCAGATATTGGTGGATGCGCTGATCGTCCGGCATGCTGCCGTTGGCGCGGAACCACACATAGCGATGCGGTTCTTCCACGCTGCCTTTCAGCGGGTTATGGAATTTCACCGGGCGCATTTCGATCGGCTTCTGGCCGATAAATTTTTCGCGCACTTTTTCCGGCAGCATATGCGCCAGCTTCTGGGCGATCTCTGATTCAGACAGCAGCCCTTCCGGCGGCGGCACGTCCGGCATCAGGTTCTGATGCTCGAAGCCCGTTTCCGGACTTTGGAAGGAGGCGGTCATATAGAAGATAGGTTTGCCGTGCTGGATGGCGCTGACGCGGCGCGCGCTGAAGCTGTTGCCGTCGCGCAGGGTTTCCACGTCGTAAACGATAGGTTTGCTGCTGTCGCCCGGGCGCAGGAAGTAGCTGTGGAACGAATGCACGCTGCGCTCGTCCGGCACCGTTTGTTTGGCGGCGTACAACGCCTGGCCGACCACCTGCCCGCCGAACACCTGGCGCAGCCCCAGATCTTCACTCTGACCGCGGAACAATCCTTCTTCGATTTTCTCCAGATCCAGCAGATCGAGGAGGTTTTGCAATGCCTGGCTCATAAAGTTGTTACCTTTCTAATAATCATTTTGCGCAGTGTGCGGAATATCACGGCGCGGCGTCAACATTTTGCGTTAAGGGCCGATGAGAATGCTCTTAATCATGGACGCCTTGGGCTGTTTAAGTGATTAATAGACGGGGTAAAGTGGATTTATCAGTGTTTTGTGCTAGGTTTAATAGGTGAGGTGGTGAAAGCCACCAACATGTTGATAATAAAAAAGGAGACCGATCCATGAAACTCTGGCAAATCGTAGGCGGTGCCGCGGCACTGACGATCACGCTGGCAGGATGCGCGCAAAAGAGTGCCGATGTGCCTACACAGGCGGCCGGTAACCCGGCGGCTGCGCAAACGCAGATTCAGGGCCCGGCGGTGACAGGTTCGGTTAATATACGTCAGCGCATTGCGCTGCCGCCGGACGCCGTACTGACGGTCACCCTCTCTGACGCTTCGCTGGCAGATGCGCCGTCCAAAGTGATTGCACAGCGCGCGGTACGTACTGAAGGGCAGCAGGCGCCATTCAGCTTTACGCTGCCGTACAACCCGTCCGACATCCAACCGAATGCGCGCATCATTCTGAGCGCGGCGGTGACGGTCAACGGGCGCCTGATGTTCATTACCGACACCATCCAGGAAGTGGTTAACCGCAACGGCACCCGCGCCGATCTGCTGCTGGTTCCGGTTCAGGGTGTGCCGATTCAGGCTGCGCCAACCGCCATGCAGTAAACTTACTGCGGTACAGGAAGATGAAATCAACAGCCTTTGCGCTTCGGCCAAAGGCTGTTTTGTTTTACCAGCGCCAGCCGTAGCGTTCGAAATCGACCGTGCTGTGCGGGCCGAAAATTATCCCCTCCGCCAGCAGTGCCTGCCGTTGCCGTTGAAAATCCTCCCCCTGCTGCGAGATCTGTCCGTGCCGGTTGATCACCCGGTGCCAGGGCAGCGTGCTGCCTTCGGGCAAACGCCGCAGCACGCCGCCAACCTGACGCGCGGCGCGCGGCGAGCCGGCCAGCCGGGCGACTTCACCGTAAGTGGTGACTTTGCCGAACGGGATGGCGGCCACGATATGGAAAACCCGCTGGCTGAAAGAGGCGTCTTCTGGTTGCATATTGCTGTTCCTGCACGAGTCAAAACCCAGGCGAAGAGTGTGCCACAGCGCAGGTGGGTAAGAAAACAGCGGTTGGCCCCGGTTGGCTTGCTATTTGGTGGGGCATCGCCGATAATGCCCACCGCTTCAGAGTACAGAAGCCGTCAATGGGGGCCCTGTTGGTTCTCCCGCAACACTAACTTGTGAACTCGGTCAGGTCCGGAAGGAAGCAGCCGCAGCAGGTGACGTGTGTGCCGGGATGTAGCTGGCAGGGTCCCCACCCATTTGGGCTTCGCCAATCCGCGCTTTTGTCACCTCTCTTCCACGTATCTATTATCCATTTCTGTCATCAGGCAGAGCGACACGCATTTCTTTTCTTCCCGCCCTCAATTCTTTTGGATAATGAATTAGCTGTGCTGGGGGCAGGCATAGTAAGGCGGGCGATGAGGTAACCTGTCTCGATTAAAAAAGAAAATTGTTTCCGGACAATATTATTATCGAAAGAGGGAACGTAAATGAAGTTTTACTGTCAATAGGAAAAGTACGTATTTAACTTGAACATTGAGGCCGATAAAAGCATCGGCTCAACGCGTTGGGGGGCTGATTATCTGACATATTTCCAAACGGAGGTGGGGATTTTGTCATACAGTTTGTTCATGGTGAGCTCTGCCAGACGGTGATCGGCCGCTGAGTAAAACAGCTCCAGTTCATCATCGGAAAGCTCGTACTTATTTTTCTCAATAACACGTTCGAGAGTATCAATCGTGGTGCATTTACGTAAACGCATCAGATAGTCGGTTTTAGTCATGGTGGCCTTTAGTTTAATAACCGTAAAATAGCTTGGGAATAATTATCCCCTAAGTTTTCATTGTCGTACAGATGTCCTCTCCTGAGAACATTCTGAATAATCTCGCCTTGGTTTTTTGCCAGCGGCGCAGGTCGGAATCATTGATACCATAGCTGCTGAACAGCGTATAGGTATCGTCGAGATATTCTTCGACTAACTCCGACAGGTCAGATTCGTCCATGTATTTAATTTTATAACTCATCACAAACGAAGCGATATGTTCGATCAACTCATTAAGCTGCAGGTTGACGGAGGACGTCGGATCGTTGACCCACCCATGATGACTGTCTCCCAGGGTAGCGATACCTTCATCATACAAATTTTCGCACAAGAATTTGAGCTGAGCAATGTCGTGCCGCTTAGGCGAATACTCATCCATATCATCCCCTCCGTAAGTCTTAATTGCGGTGTGATAACACTATGTGAGTAAGCTGATTTACATCATGAACGGAGGCAGCTTAACGGTGGTTAAATAAACTTCCCGTAAAATGAATATAAATCATTTTTTCGCGTTTGGCCTGTAGTTATTACGTAAACTTACAATTCATCCGCAGTTGATGGGCGTGAGTTATCAATGATGTCGAAGATTAAACCCCGTGACGTCACTTGAAACCGGACGCTGTCGTTGATGATATCTTCGCTGTTGATATCCAGGCAGGCATTAAAAATGCCCCACTTATAACGATAACTCATTGAATAATCGCCGCCACCTTGCTGCACTATATCAAGTATTTCTAATGAATCTTCGGCATAGCGTGCGCTTTCAGAATAAAAGCTGAGTCCGCTGGTCAGCGCCGGCACTAACTCCGCGCTATTGTCATTAATCACTTTCTTTAATTTTTTAACAGAAAGTGCGTTGACTTCCAGGTTACAGGCAAGGGTAACAAGCATTAATCTCGGCCAACAACAATGTTATCTGCTTATCTTACTCCTTTTCCGCCCTCGTCGGTAAATTTTTCGATTTACCGCTGTTCTTTACCTTACGCCAACATTCCAACCGAATGGAAATAGCCCTGAGTTTTGTAAGGGGGACGGGGGAAGATCCGCTGTGCGAGGGATTGTTACGTTCCGTTGCATTATTGTCGCGCCATAGCTTGAGATACGGTAGTTGTTGTGATGTTATATTATAACCATTAACCCGTCATTTTGGTCACCACATTGATTCCCACTTCGCAACATGGCGCCGCGTCGTCACTGAATTCGTTGTTCACCACCTCCGCTGCCGCGCGTTGTGCGGGTGCCGCTGTGCTGCTGGCTCTGCTGTGGCTCGGCATCTTTTGGGCGGTATCGCTGCCATGATCACCCTGCGCCAGTTGGTGCTGGGCTATGGCACCACGCCGCTTTTTCCGCCGCTGAGCGGGCAGTTTACCGCCGGCTCGTTGACCGCGGTGGTGGGCGTCAATGGGGCCGGAAAATCGACATTGCTGAAAACGCTCGCCGGTTTGCTGCCGCCGATGAGCGGCAGCCTGAATTTTAGCGGCGGAAAGCCGCCGCGCAGAGCTTATTTGCCGCAGCAGGCGGAATTGGATCGGCAATTCCCGATCGCGGTGAGCGATCTGGTGGCGATGGGCTGTTGGCCGCAAAGCGGCATGTTCGGAGGCATGAACAAGCGTGCGGCGAGCCAGGTCAATGAGGCGTTGGCGAGCGTTGGCATGAGCGCGCTGGTGCGCAACCCGGTGGGCGAGCTGTCCGGCGGTCAGCTGCAGCGGGTGTTGTTTGCGCGCCTGCTGGTCCAACAAGCGCCGCTGATTTTGCTGGATGAACCTTTCACCGGTATCGACAGCGCCACCACGCAGATCCTGCTGCAGGCGATCGCGCAACTGCACCGGCAGGGGAAAACGGTGATCGCCGTGCTGCACGATATGTCGATGGTCGCCGAGCATTTTCCGCAGGCGCTGTTGCTGACGCCGCAGGCTTGCCACTGGGGCGCGGCCGAGCAAGTGCTGGAGCAGGTGCCGAGGCATCACGCCGCCGAACGGCAGCCGGATCTGCGGGCGGTGGCGCCATGATGCTGTTGCATGGGCTTATCGATCCTTTTCTCTCTTTCGGTTTTATGCGTCGCGCGCTGATGGCTTGCCTGGCGTTGTCGCTCAGCGCCGCCCCGCTGGGCGTGTTTCTGCTGCTGCGCCGCATGAGTCTGGTCGGGGATGCCTTGTCCCACGCGGTGTTGCCGGGCGCGGCGATCGGCTATCTGATCTCCGGCATGTCGCTGGTGGCGATGGGCGTAGGCGGCTTTATCGCCGGGCTGGCGGTGGCGATGTTGTCCGGCCTGGTGAGCCGCCGCACGCCGCTGAAAGAGGACGCCAGCTTCGCCGGATTCTATCTGGGTTCACTGGCGCTGGGGGTCACGCTGGTCTCGCTGCGCGGTTCCAGCGTGGATCTGCTGCACGTGTTGTTCGGTTCGATCCTGGCGGTGGATGCGCAGGCGATGCTGATGGTCGGTGCGATCGCCTCGGTTTCGCTGCTGGCGCTGGCGGCGCTGTACCGCGCGCTGGTGATCGAATCCTTCGACGTCACTTTCCTGCGCGTTAACGCGCCGCGCCGGTTGGCGCTGATCCACGGCCTGTTTTTGGCGCTGGTGGTGGTCAATCTGGTGGCGGGATTCCAGATCCTCGGCACCCTGATGTCGGTTGGGTTAATGATGTTGCCCGCCGCCAGCGCGCGCTTCTGGGCGCGCAATCTGCCGCAGACGCTGGCGACGGCGATGGGCATCGGCGCGCTTTCCAGTCTGATTGGGCTGGTGTGGTCCTATCACGCTTCGCTGCCCGCCGGCCCGGCGATCGTGCTCAGCGCCAGTATCCTCTTTTTTGTCTCAATCCTGTTTGGAACGCGCGGAGGCATTTACGCCTTTGCGCGCCGTTGAGAAGTGCCATTTGCAAGGAGAAAGTATGAAACGTTTACCTATATCGCTGGCGGTTGCTGCTCTGCTGGCCAGCCCATTGGCGATGGCGAAGACCGTCGACGCCGTCGCCAGCTTTTCCATTCTGGGAGATATCGTCAAGCAGGTGGGCGGCGCTCACGTCAAGGTCAGCACGCTGGTGGGGCCGGATGGCGATCCGCACAGTTTCGAGCCTTCGCCGCAGGACGGCAAGAAGCTGGCTCAGGCTGATGTGGTCTTCGTCAGCGGCCTGGGGCTGGAAGGGTGGATCGATCGCCTGGTCAGCGCTTCGGGTTATAAAGGGCAGGTGATCACCGCTTCACAGGGCATCAACACCCGCCAGATGGAAGAGGATGGCAAACAGATTACCGATCCTCACGCCTGGAACAGCATGAAAAACGGCGTGCAGTACGCCACCAACGTGATGAACGCCCTGATCGCCGCCGATCCTGAGGATGCCAACTATTTTCGCCAGCGCGGCACCGACTACATTCAGCAGCTGCAAAAGTTGGATCTGTGGGCCAAAACCCAGTTCGCCGCAGTGCCGCCGCAGAAACGTAAGGTGCTGACCAGCCATGATGCTTTTGGCTACTTTGGGCAAGAGTATGGCGTCACCTTCCTTGCCCCGGTCGGATTTTCCACCGAAGCGGAAGCCAGCGCCAGCGACGTGGCGAACCTGATTAAGCAGATTAAACAGGAGAAGGTTAACGCTTACTTTATCGAAAACCAGACCGATCCGCGGCTGGTGAAACAGATTGCCGCCGCCACCGGCGCCAAGGCGGGCGGCGAGCTGTACCCTGAAGCGCTCTCCCGCGCCGGCGGCCCGGCGGCCACCTATGAGCAGGCGTTCAAACACAATGTCGACACGCTGCTGAGCAGCATGAAGTAATCTCTGCCCCCCGCCCGCGGGTGGGGGACAGCTTGCAGGCACTTTCTCGCCATAAAAAAAGCCCCGTTGAGCAGCAACGGGGCTTTGCGACAGATGACACTTGGGAGTTAACGCTTTTTCTTACGTCCCTGTACCGCTTTGAATCGCGGATTGCTTTTACAGATCACATAGATGCGGCCACGACGACGCACGACTTTGCAATCCGGGTGGCGGTTTTTCGCCGAACGCAATGAACTCAATACCTGCATGGGGTTTCCTTGTTACTTATTGCCGATAAAGCGGCCAAAGCGCTGCTGGAAGCGCGCCGTGCTGCCTTCTTTGGAATAGTCTTTCTGCTTGCCGGTGTAATACGGATGCGAAGCGGAAGAGACGTCGAGGGTGACATACGGCCAGCTTTCGCCGTCCAGTTCGATAGTGCGATCGGTTTTGATGGTCGATCCCACTTTGAAGTAGGCATTGGCGCTGACGTCGTGGAACACCACGGTGCGGTAATCGGGGTGGATGCCGGGTTTCATAATGGCCCTCTCATGTAATGTTATACTATAACAATAATTATGCGCCGACCTGGCATCGCGATCAAGCGCAAATTGCACACAAAAGTGAATTAATGAGAATGGTTTGCATTAAGTAACTGAAACAAAATAAAAAGGCCGCATGCGCGGCCTTTTCGATTATCAGGTGGAGCTCACATCACTGAGCGATCAGTGGTGCTCTACCGGATGGCTGTGTTCCAGGTCTTCGTTCTTCTTGCTGAAGCGGCGGCGAACCACCACGAAGAACACCGGTACGAAGAAGATCGCCAAGACGGTAGCGGTGATCATCCCGCCCATTACGCCGGTACCAACCGCGTTCTGTGCGCCGGAGCCCGCACCGCTGCTGATAACCAGCGGCAGAACCCCGAGGATGAAGGCCAGGGACGTCATCAGGATTGGACGCAGACGCATACGCACCGCTTCCAATGTCGCTTCGATCAGGCCTTTGCCTTCTTTTTCCATCAGGTCTTTGGCGAATTCCACGATCAGGATGGCGTTCTTCGCCGATAGACCGATGGTGGTCAGCAGCCCCACCTGGAAGTACACGTCGTTGTTCATGCCGCGCATCGTCGCGGCCAACAACGCACCGATAACCCCCAGCGGCAATACCAGCATGACCGAGAACGGCACGGACCAGCTTTCATACAGCGCCGCCAGACACAGGAACACCACCAGAATCGAGATGGCGTACAGCGCCGGCGCCTGGTTGCCCGACAGACGTTCCTGATAGGACATGCCGGTCCAGTCGTAACCGATGCCGCTTGGCAGTTTGGACGCCAGTTGCTCCATCAGGTTCATCGCTTCACCGGTACTCTTGCCCGGTGCGGCCTGGCCCAGAATTTCCATCGACGGCAAGCCGTTATAGCGTTCCAGACGCGGTGAGCCGTATTCCCACTTAGCCGAAGAGAAGGCGGAGAATGGCACCATCTGGCCGCTGGTACCGCGCACGTACCACTTGTTGATGTCTTCCGGCAGCATGCGGAACGGCGCTTCGGCCTGTACGTACACCTTCTTCACACGACCGCGGTCGATGAAGTCGTTGACGTACGAACCACCCAGTGCAGTGCTCAGCGTGCTGTTGATGGTGGTGATGCTCACGCCCAGCGCCTTGGCTTTCTCCTGATCGACGATCAGTTTGAACTGCGGCGTATCTTCCAGGCCGTTCGGGCGCACGCCCACCAGCACGTCCGGATGCTGAGCAACCATGCCCAACAGCTGGTTACGCGCTTCGGTCAGTTTTTCGTGCCCCAGGCCGCCCTGGTCAATCAGCTCGAAGTCGAAGCCGGTTGCGGTACCGAGTTCGATGATCGCCGGCAGGTTGAACGGGAACACCAGGCCTTCTTTAATCTGCGAGAAGGCGCCCATGGCGCGACCCGCGATCGCTTCGACCTTGTTCCCGGCCCCCGGACGCTCGCCCCAGTCTTTCAGGCTGACGAATGCCAGGCCGTTGTTCTGGCCGTTACCGTTGAAGCCGAAGCCCGCGACGGTAAACACCGAAACCACGTTGTCCTTTTCCTTGTTCAGGAAGTAGTCGGAGACTTCTTCCAGCACTTTGTTGGTGCGGGACTCGGTGGCACCGGCAGGCAACTGCACCATGGTCAACAGGATGCCCTGATCTTCGTCCGGCAGGAACGAGGAAGGCAGGCGCAGGAACAGCAGGCCCATGCCAACCACGATCAGCAGGTAGATGATCAGATAGCGGCCGGTGCTGCGCAGGATGTTGCCCACGCTGTCGGTATAGTGATGCGTGCTCTTCTCGAACATGCGGTTAAACCAGCCGAAGAAGCCTGTTTTAACCCCGTGATCGCCTTTCGGGATCGGTTTGAGCATGGTGGCGCACAGCGCCGGCGTCAGGATCAAGGCCACCAGCACCGACAGCGCCATCGCGGACACGATGGTGATCGAGAACTGGCGATAGATGGCGCCGGTTGAGCCGCCAAAGAACGCCATCGGCACGAATACCGCCGACAGCACCATGGCGATGCCCACCAGCGCGCCCTGGATCTGGCCCATCGATTTACGGGTGGCTTCTTTCGGCGGCAGCCCTTCTTCGGACATGACGCGCTCGACGTTTTCCACCACTACGATGGCGTCATCCACCAGCAGGCCGATCGCCAACACCATGCCGAACATCGTCAGGGTGTTTATCGAGAAGCCGAATGCCGCGAGTATCGCAAAGGTCCCCAGCAGTACTACCGGCACCGCGATGGTTGGGATCAGCGTCGCGCGGAAATTCTGCAGGAACAGATACATCACCAGGAACACCAGGATGATGGCTTCGATCAGCGTTTTCACCACTTCGTTGATGGAGATTTTAACGAACGGGGTGGTGTCGTACGGATAAACCACTTTCATCCCTTGCGGGAAGAATGGCGCCATCTTGGCCAGCTCGTCTTTCACACCTTTGGCGGTGTTCAAGGCGTTGGCGCCGGTTGCCAGTTTGATACCCAGGCCGGCGGCAGGCTTGCCGTTATAACGCGCGGTAACGGCATAGCTTTCCGCGCCGCGCTCGATGTGAGCGACGTCGCGCAGGCGCACCTGGGAACCGTCGGTATTCACCTTCAGCAGGATCTTGCCGAACTCTTCCGGCGAAGTCAGACGGGTCTGCGCGATGATCGAGGCGTTCAACTGTTGCCCCGGCACCGGCGGCAGGCCGCCCAGCTGGCCTGCGGCGATCTGGTTGTTCTGCTCGGTGATGGCGGAGGTCACGTCCGTAGTCGTCAGCTGGTAGTTGTTCAGCTTGTTCGGATCCAGCCAGATACGCATCGCGTACTGGGCACCGAACAGCTGCACCTCGCCCACGCCGGACGAACGGCTGATCGGATCCTTGATGTTGGACGCCACGTAGTCCGCAATATCGTCCTGCGTCATGTTCGGATCGTCGGAAACGAAGCCGGCCACCATCAGGAAGCTGCTGCTGGATTTTTCTACTTTCAGGCCCTGTTGCTGAACTTCTTGCGGCAGCAATGGGGTGGCCAACGACAGTTTGTTCTGAACCTGAACCTGCGCGATGTCAGGATCGGTGCCGGAATCAAACGTCAGGGTAATGGTGACGCTACCAGAGGAATCACTGGTGGAGGACATGTACATCAGGTTATCGATACCGTTCATGTTCTGTTCGATAATCTGCGTGACGGTATCCTGCACCGTTTTGGCATCTGCGCCCGGGTAGGTGGCGGAAATACTCACCGCCGGCGGTGCAATAGTGGGATACTGCGCGATCGGCAGTTTCATTATTGCAAGCACCCCCGCCAACATGACGATGATGGCGATTACCCAGGCGAAAATTGGGCGGTCTATAAAGAACTTAGCCATGTATTACAGGCTCCTTTTTATGACTTCTGCGCTTCAGACTGCGGCTGTTTTTGCGCCTGAGTGTCAACTTCCTGCACCTTTACCTGCGCGCCTGGATGCACTTTCATCAGGCCGGAGACGATCACGCGATCGCCGGCTTTCAGGCCATCGGTAACCAGCCATTTGTCGCCAATCGCCTGATCCGCCTTCAGCGTGCGCAGCTCAACTTTATCGTCTGCACCGACCACTAACGCCGTCGCTTCACCACGCGGGTTGCGGGTGACGCCTTGCTGCGGCACCAGCAGCGCATCGCTGCGCACGCCTTCGTCCAGACGGGCGCGCACGAACATGCCAGGCAACAGCGTATCGTTCGGGTTAGGGAACAGGGCGCGAATGGTAATGGAACCGGTGGTCTCATCGACGGTGACGTCAGAGAATTCCAGCGTGCCTTCCTGCGCATATTCGGTGCCGTTTTCCAGCATCAGTTTCACCTTGGCCTTGCCGTTTTCCTGCTTCAGCGCGCCGCTGGCCAGTTCTTGCTTCAGGCGCAGGAAGTCGGTGCTCGACTGGGTGACGTCGACATACATCGGATCCAACTGCTGCACGGTGGACAGGGCGGTCGCCTGGCCGTTGCTGACCAGCGCGCCTTCGGTCACGGCGGATTTGCCGATGCGGCCGGAGATCGGGGAGGTCACTTTGGTGTACGCCAGATTAATGCGCGCGGTTTCGACGGCGGCCTTGGCGGCCACGACGGCGGCATCCGCTTGCTGCAGCGTGGAGACGGCGTTGTCGTAGTCCTGCTTACTGATATAGCTGGTACCCAGCAATGGCTTGTAGCGGTTTACCGTCACGCGTGCGATGGAAGCGCTGGCCTGTGCTTTGGCCAAATCGCCTTTCGCGCTGTCGTAGCTGGCTTGATAGGTTGCGGGATCGATTTGGTACAGAGACGTCCCGGCCTTGATATCGCTGCCTTCGACGAAGTTGCGCTTCAGGATGATGCCGCTGACCTGAGGGCGAACTTCGGCGATACGATACGCAGCGGTGCGGCCAGGAAGATCGGTAGTGATGTTGAGAGGCTCGGCCTTCAAGGTGACTACGCCCACTTCAGGTGCCTGTTGTTGGGCACCTTGCTGTTGGGTTTCTTTATCGTTACATCCTGTTAGCACTAAGCTGCCTGAAAGCATCAGAACGGCCGCCAGAGGCGTTAACCCTCTGTTTTTGTTCATAGAAAAACCTCAAGTGTCCGATTTCAAAATGATCAATGGATCACAAGCTTTAAAACCCATTGCTGCGTTAATTATATGTGCGTGCTATGGTACATACATTCGCGAATGTATGTAAATCACACTCCCCCTAAATAACAATGCCATGGCACGAAAAACCAAACAGCAGGCGCAAGAAACCCGACAGCAAATCCTCGATGCTGCGGTGAGAGAGTTCTCTGAACGTGGCGTTGCTGCAACGTCACTGACAGATATTGCCACCGCTGCTGGGGTTACGCGTGGAGCCATTTACTGGCACTTCAAGAATAAGGTAGACCTGTTTAATGAAGTTTGGGAATCTACCGAGCCGAAAATTGACCAGCTCGAAACAGAGTATCAGGCAAAGTTTCCCGATAATCCACTGCGGGTTATCCGAGAAATTCTGATTTACATTCTGACGTCTACGGTTGAAGACGGCCGCAGGCGGGCGTTGATGGAAATTATATTCCACAAATGCGAGTTTGTCGGTGAAATGATGCCGCTGCTGGATTCGCGCAAGGTGCTGTACCTCGCCGGTTACGAACGCATCGAGGCGGTGCTGTGCAACTGCATTCACCACGGGCAATTGCCGGCCGATCTGCACACTCGTCGCGCGGCGATCATCCTGCGCGGTTATATCACCGGCCTGCTGGAAAACTGGCTGTTTATGCCGGAAAGTTTCGATTTGCGGGCTGAAGCCGAAGCGCTGGTGGATGCGTTTTTGGAGATGCTGCAGTTTTGCCCCACCTTGCGCCTCAAATCCGATATGCCGACGGCAGCACCGTCCAACGCCGGCTCCCTGCCTTTATAAGGAGAGATTTCATGTCATCAGTCGTTCTCATCGCCAATGGCGCCGCCTATGGCCACGAATCCTTGTTCAATGCGCTGCGGTTGGCCATCGCCATGAAAGAGCAGCAGAGCGATCTCGATCTGCGGCTGTTTCTGATGTCCGATGCGGTGGTGGCCGGGTTGGCCGGGCAGCAGCCGCACGAGGGGTACCACCTGCAGCAGATGCTGGAAATCCTCACCGCGCAGCAGGTGCCGGTCAAGCTGTGCAAGACCTGCGCCGACGCGCGCGGCGTCAGCCGCTTGCCGCTGGCGGACGGCGTGGCGATCGGCACCTTGGTCGAGCTGGCGCAGTGGACGCTGGCGGCGGAGAAAGTGCTGACTTTCTGATTTCGCGACAATGGGACATCACCGGCAACGCTTTTGTTGTTCGTTGCCTGCCGGCGATCGTGATAATCTTCAGGCTTCTTAACCGATCCGAAGCTAAATCATGCATCGCTGGTTGACTCTGCCTTCTCTGGCGCCGCTCATGTTTGTCGGCGCATGCCGGCGGCGCATCGCCGCCGCGACTCTCCTTTTCCTTATTTACGCGTTCAGCTCGCCGGCGCAGGCGGCGCTGAGCGGCGATCTGCCGCAGCGCAGCGAAGTGCAAAGCCAGCTGGAAATGCTGAACAAGCAAAAAGCCCTGACGCCGGTCGAAAAGCTCTCCCAGCAGGATTTGACCCGCACGCTGGAGCTGCTGGATGCCCTTGAGCGCAACCGGCAAGACGCCGCGCAGCTTAAACAGCAGGTGCAGCAGGCGCCGGCGAAACTCAGTCAGGTCACCGCCGAATTGGATGCGCTGAAGCAGCCGGTAGACAATGCGGCGGCGCGCGCTGCGCTGTTGCCGCTGTCGCTGCGTCAGTTGGAAAGCCGGCTGTATCAAACGCTCGACGAGCTGCAAAGCGCGCAGGAGAGCCTCTCCACCTACAACAGCCAACTGGTGTCGCTGCAAACCCAGCCCGAGCGGGTACAAAGCACCATGTACGCCGCCTCGCAGCGCCTGCAGGAGATCCGCAGCCAGCTCAGCGGCCAGACGCCGGGGCAAGATTCGCTGCGCAACAGTCAGCAGGTGATGCTGAGCACCGAGCAGGCGCTGCTCAATGCGCAGCTGGAGTTGCAGCGTAAAAGCCTGGAAGCCAATACCACGCTGCAGGATCTGCTGCAAAAGCAGCGCGATTACACCACCGCGCATATCGATGCGCTCGATCGGTCGGTGCAACTGCTGCAGGAGATCGTCAACAGCAAGCGGTTGACGCTGTCCGAAAAGACCGCCAAAGAGGCGCAGAACCCGGAAGACGCCACCGATATTCAGCACGATCAGCTGGTCAGCAAGCAGCTGGACGTCAACCGCCAACTGAGCCAGCGGCTGATCGCCGCCACCGAAGAGAGCAACACCCTGTTCCAGCAGAACATTCGGGTCAAGAACTGGCTCGACCGCGGGCTGCAGGCGGAGCGTAACCTGAAAGAGCAGATCCAGGTGCTGAAAGGCAGCCTGGTGCTGTCGCGCATTCTGTATCAGCAGCAGCAAAGCCTGCCGCAGGGCACGCTGCTGGCGGATATGGATACGCGCATCGCCGATCTGCGGCTGGAGCAGTTCGATATCAATCAGCAACGCGACGATCTGTTCAAGGGCGAAGATTACATCAACCAGCTGGTGACCGAGAGCAAGGAAAAGGCCGGCCCGGAAGTGATCGACGCGTTGAACGAGATCGTCGACATGCGCCGCGAACTGCTGGATCAGTTGAACAAGCAGCTCAGCAACCAGCTGTCGCTGTCGATCAACCTGCAGATTAACCAACAGCAGCTCACCAGCGTCTACGGATCGCTGCAGGATACGCTGACCCAGCAGATTTTCTGGGTCAACAGCAACAAGCCGGTCGATCTGGCGTGGCTGAAGGCGATGCCGGAGGCGGTGCGCGATCAGATTGCCGGGCTCGATCTCAAATTCGACGGCGGCAAGCTATTGCAGGGCGGGGTGAATGCGCTGGTGTTCCTGATCCCGCTGCTGTTGGCGATCGGGGTATTGCGTTGGCGCTACCGGCTGATCGACGGCCATTTACAAAAGCTGGCCAACGATGTGGGGCAACTGAAGCGCGACGGCCAACTGCATACGCCGAAGGCCATCGCGCTGACCTTGCTGAAGGTGTTGCCTGGCGCCGCGTTGCTCCTTGGCGTCGGTTTCTGGATGTATCGCGCAGATTTTGGCATCAGCGACTTTATCTGGGCATTGTCGCAGCAGCTGGCGCTGTCATGGCTGGTATTCGCTTTCAGTTACCGCATGCTGAAACCGGGCGGCATCGCCGAGCGGCATTTCAACTTCGGCGCCAACCTGTGCGCGCATTACCGCCGCCAGACGCTGCGGCTGGGGCTGGCGCTGCAGCCGCTGATCTTCTGGTCGGTATTGGGCGAAAAAGCGCCGCTGCGCCTGGTGGAAGACGTTATCGGCCAGATCGTGGTGATGTTGACGCTGGCGCTGCTCACGGTGCTGGTGTTCCCGCTGTGTCGCGACAGCTGGCGTGAAAAGGGCTCGCACGCCGTGCGGCTGGTGATGGTCACTGCGCTGGCCGCCACGCCGCTGATCCTGCTGGGGCTGATGTTCGCCGGCTACTTTTATACCACGCTGCGGCTGGCCAGCCGCTGGATAGACAGCCTGTATCTGTTTTTCCTGTGGAATATTGTGTACCTGACTGCCCTGCGCGGCCTGAGCGTGGCGGCGCGGCGTCTGGCCTACCGGCGCGCGTTGGCGCGGCGGCAAAACGTGGCGAAAGAGGGGGCCGAAGGCGGTGAACCGGTGGTGGAAGAGCCGCCGCTGGCGCTCGATCAGATCAACCAACAGTCGCTGCGCCTGACCACCCTGGTGCTGTTCGCCATCTTCGCCAGCGCCTTCTACGCCATTTGGTCGGATCTGGTAACGGTCATCGCTTACCTGGACAGCATCACGCTGTGGCATTACACCAGCACCGTGGCGGGCAGCAGCGTGGCGCAGGCGGTGACGCTGGGCAACATGATGGTGGCGATCGCCGCGGTGATCGTCGCCTACGTGCTCACCCGCAACCTGCCCGGTTTGTTGGAGGTGGTGGTGCTGTCGCGGCTGCAGCTGCGGCAGGGGGCATCCTATGCCATCACCACCGTGCTCACTTACCTGATTACCGCCGTGGGCGCCGTGGTTGCGCTGGGATCGCTCGGCGTATCCTGGGACAAACTGCAATGGCTGGCCGCCGGTCTGACGGTCGGGCTGGGCTTCGGCCTGCAGGAGATCTTCGCCAATTTCGTCTCCGGTCTGATCATTCTGTTCGAACGCCCGATCCGCATCGGCGATACCATCACCATCGGCACCTTCTCCGGTTCGGTCAGCAAGATCCGCATTCGCGCCACCACCATTACCGACTTCGACCGCAAAGAGGTGATCATTCCGAACAAGGCGTTCGTCACCGAGCGGCTGATCAACTGGTCGTTGTCCGATACCATCACCCGCGTGCTGATCAAGGTCGGCGTGGCCTACGGCTCCGATCTCGACAAGGTGAAAAAGGTGCTGCTGCAGGCGGCGCACGACAACCCGCGGGTGATGACCGATCCCGAACCGCAGGTGTTCTTCCTCAACTTCGGCGCCAGCACGCTGGATCACGAACTGCGGCTCTATGTGCGCGAACTGCGCGATCGCAGCTACACGGTGGATGAACTGAATCGCTCAATCGACCGCTTGTGCCGGGAAAACGACATCGACATCGCTTTCAACCAGCTGGAGGTGTATCTGCATAACCAGCAGGGCAACGAAGTGCAGGAAGTGAAAAGAACGCTGTCGCCGGACGACGGCGGCCAGACGGCGGCGGATAAGCAATGAGAGGCGAAAGGGACAGCGGCGCTGTCCCCGGTTACTGTCCGGCGGGCAGATAGGGCGAGGTGACGCCGGCGCGCTGCAGCTTTTCCTGATAATCCCGTTTGACGATATCCAGCGCCGCCAGCGCGGTAGCCGGATCGATCTCGTTGCATTCCAGCAGGTAAATCAAGTCTACCGCCAGCTGCAGTTCGGGTGAGGCGTTTTCCAGAGACATAGCACCTGCGCTTATTAATTAATGGGATGAAAAACTCGTGTCTCGGCAGAGTATAGTGAACCCGGCGCGCAACCGGGAATAATCATTAAAATATTGTGATAAATCTTCAAAAACCGTTTTCTTTGCGCTCGATATTGCGCTCGATGCGCGCCAGCGCCTGACGGCAGCGCATCAGTCTCCCCTCCAGCGCCGCCAGCTCGTGCTGCAGCTTTTGCTGCGCCGCCAGCGTGGTCTGGCACCCCAGCAGGCTTTCCCGATCCTGAATCATGGCGATCAGCCGGCGTTCGTAGTCCTGATGTTCGGTCAGTTTGTGGTACAGATCGGCCTCGGGGGCTTCTTTCGGCTGGTTCTTGCGCCGCAGCGCCTGGGTTGCCAGCTCGCGCTGCAGGGCAGAGATTTGAGCCACCAGTTTTTCGGCCAGAAAGGCCACCTGGCTGGTGCGGTTGTCGTTGGCGGCGCTTTGCAATTGGCCGAAATTTTTCTCCACTTCGGCCAGGTAGTCGCGCAGCCGCGTGCCGCGATTGGCGAACAGGGCGGCGTCGAAGCGCGCCTGCGGGATCGGAACGTCGCCGCGCGGGGTCACTTCGGCCGCCAGCGCCGCGATCTGCTGTGCCAACACCTGTAATAGACGCTGAGTGCTCACATAAGCTCCCTCTTGATTTCAACAGGCGTAAGCTTGCCCGCGATCCTGCCGTGAAACAAGCGCCGTACGCATATTCCGCCGGCGCGGCGCCGATGCTACAGTAGGCGGCAACCGATTGAGGAGCGAAGAGCCGCATGACGCGTGGGTTATTGATCATTTTGGGTTGGCTGGCGGTGGTGCTGGCGACGTTGGGCGTGGTGCTGCCATTGCTGCCGACCACGCCGTTCCTGCTGTTGGCCGCCTGGTGTTTCGCCCGCTCTTCGCCGCGCTTTCATCACTGGCTGCTGTACCGCTCCTGGTTCGGACCTTATCTGCGCCACTGGCAGCAGCATCGCGCGCTGCCGCCGGGGGCGAAGTGGAAGGCGGTGCTGGTTATTGTACTTACCTTCGCCTGTTCGCTGTGGCTGGTGAAAATCTGGTGGGTGCGCGGGCTGTTGCTGCTGATGCTGGCTATTTTGCTGACCTTTATGCTGCGCCTGCCGGTTATTGACCTGCCGCAACAAAAACAGCGCTGATTGTGCGCCGCTGGTTGCATTTGTCCGCCAGTTTGCATAGATTTGGGCGTTTTCGTGCGCGGATCGCCTGCCATTTCTTCTCCGGTGTGTTTCACCCGGGGGCGGCGGGTGAGCGGCGCGCCGGTTTTCAGGCAGTTTTATCAGGCAACAATTATGACCGCTACTGCGCAGCAGCTTCAGTTTATTAAAGACAGTATCAAAACCATCCCGGATTATCCGAAGCCGGGCATCCTGTTCCGCGACGTGACCAGCCTGCTGGAAAACCCGTTGGCCTACGCCGCCAGCATCGAGCTGCTGGTTGAGCGCTATCGCGAAGCGGGCGTGACCAAGGTGGTGGGTACCGAAGCGCGCGGTTTCCTGTTCGGCGCGCCCGTCGCGCTGGCGCTGGGCGTCGGTTTCGTGCCGGTGCGCAAACCGGGCAAACTGCCGCGCGCCACGCTCAGCGAAAGCTATGAGCTGGAGTACGGCACCGACAAGCTGGAGATCCACACCGACGCCATCACTGCGGGTGACAAAGTGCTGGTGGTGGACGATCTGCTGGCGACCGGCGGCACCATCGAAGCGACCACCAAACTGATCCGCCGTCTGGGCGGTGAAGTGAACGACGCCGCGTTCATCATCAACCTGCCAGATCTGGGCGGGGAAGCGCGTCTGAACAAGCTGGGCATCGATTGCTACTGCCTGGTGGACTTCGCCGGCCATTGATGCGGCATTGCCCCTTGGGCACAACGGCCTCGCGGATCGCCGCGGGGCTGTGTTAGCATGACCCTCCAGATTCCTCGACTTCTCCGGTATTAATGAGCTATCAGGTTCTCGCCCGTAAGTGGCGCCCTCAAACGTTCGCAGACGTGGTCGGCCAGGAACATGTCCTGACCGCGCTGGCCAACGGCCTCTCACTGGGGCGGATCCATCACGCCTATCTGTTCTCGGGCACGCGCGGCGTGGGGAAAACCACCATCGCCCGCTTGCTGGCCAAAGGCCTGAACTGTGAAACCGGCATCACCGCCACGCCGTGCGGCCAATGCGACAACTGCCGCGAGATCGAGCAGGGGCGCTTCGTCGATCTGATCGAGATCGACGCCGCTTCCCGAACCAAGGTGGAAGATACCCGCGATCTGCTGGACAACGTCCAGTACGCGCCGGCGCGCGGCCGCTTCAAGGTCTACCTGATCGACGAAGTGCACATGCTCTCGCGCCACAGCTTCAACGCGTTGCTGAAGACGTTGGAAGAGCCGCCGCCGCACGTCAAATTCCTGTTGGCCACCACCGATCCGCAAAAGCTGCCGGTGACCATTCTCTCGCGCTGTCTGCAGTTCCACCTCAAAGCGCTGGACGTCGATCAGATCCGTCAGCAGCTGGAAACGGTGCTGACGGCGGAGCAGATCACCAGCGACGCGCGTGCGCTGCAGCTTCTGGCGCGCGCCGCCGACGGCAGCATGCGCGACGCGCTGAGCCTGACCGATCAGGCGATAGCCATGGGGCAGGGGCAGGTGACCGCCGCCACCGTCAGCCAGATGCTCGGCACGCTCGATGACGAGCAACCGCTGGCGATCCTCGAAGCGCTGGTCAGCGCCGACGGCGAAAAGGTGATGGCGCAGGTCGCGCAGGCCGCTTCGCGCGGCGTGGACTGGGAAAATCTGCTGGTGGAGACGTTGGCGCTGCTGCATCGCATTGCGATGGTGCAGCTGTTGCCTTCGATGCTCGACAACCAGTACGCCGCCGTGGAGCAACGGCTGCGCGAGCTGGCGCGAACCCTGCCGCCGGCCGATGTGCAACTTTACTACCAGACGCTGTTGGTGGGCCGCAAAGAGCTGGCCTATGCGCCGGATCGCCGCATGGGGGTTGAGATGACCCTGCTGCGTGCGCTGGCGTTTCACCCGAAAGCGGTGATCCCGGAGCCGGTGGCGTTGGTGCAGACCGCGCCGGCGCCGATGGCGCAGCCGCAGGCCGCCGCTTCACAACAGCCGCCGCAGTTTCAGGACGCGCCGCCGCCGCTAGGGCAGCCGGCCGCGCCACAGCGACAATCATCGGCCCCTTTACCGGATGCCACCGCCCAGCTGTTGAAAGCGCGGTCCCAGCTGCAACGGCAGCAGGGAGCATCCACACCAAAAAAGAATGAGCCGGCGGCGCCAGGAATAGCGCGGCCGGCAAACTCGGCGCTGGGGCGTTTGGCTTCCGTGACCGAGCGCAGCCAGCAGCGCCTGGCGGAGAAGAAGGTGCCGGAAAAACCGGCGAAACCGGAAGCCTATCGCTGGCGCGCGCAGACCGAGCCGGAAGCGGCGCCGGAACCGCTGGCGACGCCGAAAGCGCTGCGTACGGCGTTGGAGCACGAGAAAACGCCGGAGCTGGCCGCCAAGCTGGTGGTGGAGTCGCTGGAGCGCGACGCCTGGGCGGCGGAAATCGATAAGCTGAAGATCCCAAAATTGGTGCAGCAGCTGGCGTTGAACGCCTTCAAGCAGCAGCCGGAGCCGGGCAAAATTAACCTCCATCTGCGGTCTTCGCAGCGCCATCTGAATTCGCCTTCGGCGCAGAAGACGCTGGCCGACGCGCTCGGTGAGCTGTACGGCGGCCCGATTGAGCTGACCGTGGTGGAGGACGATAATCCGGCGGGGCGGACCCCGCTGGAATGGCGACAAGCCATCTATGAAGAAAAGCTGGCGCAGGCGCGCCAGTCCATCGAAGCGGATACCAACATTCAGACGCTGCGCCGATTCTTCGACGCGGATCTGGATGAAGAGAGTATTCGTCCCCTTTAAACGCCGCGCGAGGTGCGCGGCCCTAGCGACGAGAGACGACTATGTTTGGTAAAGGCGGTCTGGGCAACCTGATGAAGCAAGCCCAGCAAATGCAAGAAAAAATGCAGCAGATGCAGGAAGAAGTCGCCAAATTGGAAGTGACCGGCGAATCCGGCGCGGGCCTGGTGAAAGTCACCATCAACGGCGCGCACAACTGCCGCCGCGTGGAGATCGATCCTAGCCTGATGGAAGACGACAAAGAGATGCTGGAAGATCTGATCGCCGCTGCGTTTAACGACGCCGCGCGCCGCATCGAAGAGACTCAGAAAGAGAAAATGGCTTCCGTCTCCAGCGGCATGCAGTTGCCGCCTGGCTTCAAGATGCCGTTCTGATGCAAACCAGCCCGCTCCTTGAATCCCTGATGGAGGCGTTGCGCTGCCTGCCGGGCGTCGGCCCGAAATCGGCGCAGCGCATGGCGTTTCAGCTGCTGCAGCGCGATCGCAGCGGCGGGATGCGCCTGGCGCAGGCGTTGACGCGCGCGATGTCGGAGATCGGCCACTGCGCCGACTGCCGCACCTTCACCGAACAGGACGTCTGCACTATTTGCGCCAATCCGCGCCGTCAGCAAAACGGCCAGATTTGCGTGGTGGAAAGCCCGGCGGATATCCACGCCATCGAGCAGACCGGCCAGTTCGCCGGGCGCTACTTTGTGCTGATGGGGCATCTGTCGCCGCTGGACGGCATCGGGCCGGGCGATATCGGTCTGGATCGCCTGGAGCAACGGCTGGAAAAGGAAAGCATCACCGAAGTGATCCTCGCCACCAACCCGACGGTGGAAGGGGAAGCGACCGCCAACTACATCGCCGAGATGTGCGGCCAGTATGGCGTGCTCGCCAGCCGCATCGCCCACGGCGTGCCGGTGGGCGGCGAGCTGGAGATGGTCGACGGCACCACGCTGTCGCATTCGCTGGCCGGGCGCCACGCCATCAAGTTCTGATGTTTTCCCGGATGGGGCCGCCCGGCCCCACCGTTTTTTGCCAAAAAATTCCCGCTGTCCGCTTGAAAAACAACACCCTGACCCTCATCTGATCCTCATTGTTCGATTTTGGTAGCCATTGTCTTTTGAGGTAATCAATGAGTATGAAAGGTCAAGAAACCCGCGGGTTCCAGTCTGAAGTAAAACAGCTGCTTCATTTGATGATCCATTCGCTGTACTCCAACAAAGAAATTTTCCTGCGCGAGCTGATTTCCAACGCCTCTGACGCCGCCGACAAGCTGCGCTTCCGCGCCCTGTCCGCGCCAGAGCTGTACGCCGGCGACGGCGAACTGCGCGTACGTTTGTCCTTCGATAAAGAGCAGCGCACCCTGACCATCGCCGACAACGGCATCGGCATGCGCCGCGAAGAAGTGATTGAAAACCTCGGCACCATCGCCAAGTCAGGCACCAAAGCGTTCCTGGAGTCCATCGGTTCCGATCAGGCGAAAGACAGCCAACTGATCGGTCAGTTCGGCGTCGGTTTCTATTCGGCGTTCATCGTGGCGGACAAAGTGACCGTGCGCACCCGCGCCGCCGGCGCCGCCGATGACGAAGGCGTGTTCTGGGAGTCCGCCGGCGAAGGCGACTACACCATCGCCGACATCACCAAAGAGACCCGCGGCACCGAAATCACCCTGCATCTGCGCGAAGGCGAAGATGAGTACCTCGACGCCTGGCGCCTGCGTTCGGTGATCGGCAAATATTCCGATCACATCGCCTTGCCGGTGGAGATCGAAAGCAAAAACGAAGAAGACGACACCGTCACCTGGGAGAAGATCAACAAGGCGCAGGCCCTGTGGACCCGCAGCAAGGCTGACGTGACCGACGAAGAGTACAAAGAGTTCTACAAACACATCGCCCACGACTTCACCGATCCGCTGAGCTGGAGCCACAACCGGGTGGAGGGCAAGCAGGAATACACCAGCCTGCTGTACATCCCGGCGCAGGCGCCGTGGGACATGTGGAACCGCGATCACAAGCACGGCCTGAAGCTGTATGTGCAGCGCGTGTTCATCATGGACGACGCCGAGCAGTTCATGCCCAACTACCTGCGCTTCGTGCGCGGCCTGATCGATTCCAACGATCTGCCGCTGAACGTGTCGCGCGAGATCCTGCAAGACAGCCGCGTGACGCAAAACCTGCGCGGCGCGCTGACCAAGCGTGTGCTGCAGATGCTGGACAAGCTGGCCAAAGACGACGCCGAAGGCTACCAGAAATTCTGGCAGCAGTTCGGTCTGGTGCTGAAAGAGGGCCCGGCGGAAGACAACGGCAACCAGGAAGCGATCGCCAAATTGCTGCGCTTCGCGACCACCCACGGCGACAGCTCGGCGCAGACCGTATCGCTGGAAGAGTACGTCGGCCGCATGGCGGAAGGCCAGGAGAAGATTTACTACATCACCGCCGACAGCTACGCCGCGGCCAAGAGCAGCCCGCACCTGGAGCTGTTCCGCAAGAAAGGCATCGAAGTGCTGCTGCTGTCCGATCGCATCGACGAGTGGATGATGAGCTACCTGACCGAGTTCGACGGCAAGCCGTTCCAGTCGGTCAGCAAGGCGGATGAAGCGCTGGATAAACTGGCGGATGAAACCGAAGAGCAGAAGGCCGCCGAGAAGCAACTGGAACCATTCATCGAACGCGTGAAAACCCTGCTGGGCGATCGCGTGAAGGATGTGCGCCTGACGCACCGCCTGACCGATACGCCGGCGATCGTCGTGACCGACGCCGACGAAATGAGCACCCAGATGGCCAAGCTGTTCGCCGCCGCCGGCCAGCAGGCGCCGGAAGTGAAGTACATTTTCGAGCTTAATCCGGAACATGCTCTGGTCAAACGCGCATCCGACGTGGGCGAAAACGAACATTTTGCCGAATGGATCGACCTGCTATTGGATCAGGCGCTGTTGGCTGAACGCGGCACGTTGGAGGATCCGAACCTGTTCATCCGCCGCATGAATAAGTTGCTGTCCGCCTAAAGTTGAAGATATGCGCCCTTAACGGCACCGTTAGGGGCGCATTTTCGGTTTTTCCCCACCTTTTCTCGCCTTTTGTTCGTCGGTTTTTTTGCACATTCCGCAATCGATTTCCTTCGCGCGCCTTGAGCCTGCCCCCCCTGAAATGGTATCGTTGAGCGTTTTCGCAATTTTATAAAAACTACATAGCAAGGGGATTTACGCAATGCGTATCATTCTGCTGGGCGCTCCGGGCGCTGGTAAAGGTACTCAGGCTCAATTCATCATGGAGAAATACGGCATTCCGCAAATCTCCACCGGTGATATGTTGCGCGCAGCCGTGAAGGCCGGCAGTGAACTGGGCAAGCAGGCGAAAGAGATCATGGACGCCGGCAAGCTGGTGACCGATGAACTGGTGATCGCGCTGGTCAAAGAGCGCATCGCTCAGGAAGATTGCCGCAAGGGCTTCCTGCTGGACGGTTTCCCACGCACCATTCCGCAGGCTGACGCGATGAAAGAAGCCGGCATCAACGTGGACTTCGTGCTGGAGTTCGACGTGCCGGACGAGCTGATCGTTGACCGCATCGTTGGCCGCCGCGTGCACGCGCCGTCTGGCCGCGTATACCACGTGAAGTTCAATCCGCCGCAGGTGGAAGGCAAAGACGACGTGACCGGCGAAGAGCTGACCACGCGCAAGGACGATCAGGAAGAGACCGTACGCAAGCGTCTGGTGGAATACCATCAGATGACCGCGCCGCTGATCTCTTACTACAGCAAAGAAGCGGCAGCGGGCAACACCCAATACCGCAAAATCGACGGCACCCGCAAGGTGGCCGAAGTGAGCGCAGAGCTGGCGACCATCCTCGGTTGATCGCAAGCGCATTGTGCATGACGCCGGGCCCGTGGCCCGGCGTTTTTTTTGCCGTTTTGCCGCCAAATTGTGATCGCGGCGGCTTGTTGCAACCGTGCCCGTTAATCGCCCACGCCAAATGGCGTATAACAAGCCTGCGTTTTCACCCTCAGCAGGGAGCCGGGCATGCTCAGACAAACCAATCTTCTGGCGGAAGCCACCGCGCGCCAGATCGTCCAGCGGGCGATGGGCATCATCAGCCATTCCGTCAACGTGATGGACAGCAACGGCGTGATCATCGCCTCCGGCAACCCGCAGCGCCTGTTCCAGCGCCATGAAGGCGCGGTGCTGGCGCTGGCGGAGAATCGGGTGGTGGAAATCGACCGCGCCACCGCCGAGCACCTGAAGGGCGTGCGGCCCGGCATCAACCTGCCGTTCAGCTTTCGTAACCAGCGGGTGGGGGTGATTGGCATTTCCGGCGAACCGGCCGAGGTGCGCGCCTACGCCGAGTTGGTCAAGATGGCGGCGGAGATGATGGTAGAGCAGGCGGCGCTGCTGGATCAGCACCAGTGGGAAAAGCGCTACCGGGAAGAGCTGGCGAACCAGCTGTTGCAGCCGCAGCCGAACACGGCGTCGCTGGAAGCGATGGCGGCGTATCTGGGATTGGATCTGCGCCAGACGCGCATCGTGTGGATCGTCGAGCTGCAAGAGGCGCAGCCGCACCTGTTGCGCGAGCTGTTGGCGGAGTTGGAGGCCACCCAGCGCGACGCGTTGATCGCCATTACCGGCTTCAATGAAATGACCCTGTTGCGCCCGGCCTGCATGGCTCAGGGCGAATGGAGTTTGAAGCTGGAGCGCCAGCAGGCGCAGCGTTTGCAAAATCAGCTTAAACACCGCTTTCGGGTGCGGCTGATCGTCGGCGGTTTTTATGACGATCCGCAAAGCGCCTACCGTTCCAGCCTGACGGCGCGCGCCACCCAGGCAATGGCGCAGCGCCTGAAACTGCGTCACGCCACGCTGTTCTACCACGACTATCCGTTGCCGTCGCTGCTGTGCGATCTGGGAGAGGACTGGCGCGCGCAAGAGCTGGGGCGCCCCTGGCGGACGCTGGGCGAACAGGATGAAAAAGGCGTGCTGCGCAGTACGCTGCGCCACTATTTTTCGCAGAATTGTGATCAGACGCAGACCGCCGCGCAGCTGCATATTCATGTCAATACCCTGCGTTATCGCCTGCAGCGCATTGAAGCGATAACCGGCATGAAAATCAATCAATTAACTGACTCTCTGCGGTTGTTTATCGGCATGCTGATGCACGACTGAGTTGTGCCAACCCACAAATTCCGCGCCGTTCCCCCGGCGCTTTTTTGTTGTTTCCCCTCAGGCCAACGTCGGGCGCGCGCGATATGTTGGCCTGCACATCAACCACGGAGAAAACAACAATGACAACCGTATCCACTCTGGGGGCGCTGGTGGCGTTAGCCGTCGCCATCGTCCTGATTCTACGCAAGGTGCCGCCGGCTTACGGCATGATCGCCGGCGCGCTGGCGGGCGGGCTGTGCGGCGGCGCCGACCTGGTGCAGACCGTGACGCTGATGATCGGCGGGGCGCAGGGCATCACCAACGCCGTGATGCGAATTTTGGCGGCGGGGGTATTGGCCGGGGTGCTGATCGAATCCGGCGCGGCGCACACCATCGCCGAAACCATCGTGCGCAAGGTGGGCGAAACCCGCGCGTTGCTGGCGCTGGCGGTGGCTACACTTATCCTGACGGCGGTGGGGGTGTTTATCGATGTGGCGGTGATCACCGTCGCGCCGATCGCGCTGTCGATCGCCCAGAAGGCCGGCATTTCACGCGCGGCGATCCTGCTGGCGATGATCGGCGGCGGCAAGGCCGGCAACGTGATGTCGCCTAACCCGAACACCATTGCGGCGGCGGACAACTTCCATGTGCCGCTCACTTCGGTGATGATGGCCGGCATCGTGCCGGGGCTGTGCGGCCTGGTGGTGGCCTATCTGCTGGCGCGTCGCCTGAGCGATAAAGGCAGCAGGGTGATGGCCGAAGAGCTGACTCAGCATGCCGAAGGAGCGCGGCCGGGTTTTGCTGCGGCGATCAGCGCGCCGCTGGTGGCGATCCTGCTGCTGTCGCTGCGGCCGATCGCCGGGATCGCCGTCGATCCGCTGATCGCGCTGCCGGTCGGCGGGTTGGCGGGTGCGCTGCTGATGGGGCGCATTCGTCAGTGCAATCAGTTTATGGTTTCCGGCCTGTCGCGCATGGCGCCGGTGGCGATCATGCTGCTCGGCACCGGCACATTGGCGGGCATCATCGCCAATTCGGCGCTGAAGGATGTCTTGATTAACGGCTTAACGCACACCGGGCTGCCGGCCTGGCTGCTGGCGCCGCTGTCCGGTGCGCTGATGTCGATGGCGACCGCCTCGACCACCGCCGGCACCGCCGTCGCCTCCGGGGTGTTCAGCTCCACGCTGCTGGAACTGGGGGTGAGCGGGTTGGCCGGCGCGGCGATGATCCACGCGGGCGCCACGGTGCTGGATCACCTGCCGCATGGCAGTTTCTTCCACGCCACCGGCGGCAGCGTCAATATGGCGGTGCACGAGCGGCTCAAGCTGCTGCCGTATGAAACGTTGGTGGGGTTCACCATCGCGGCAATCTCGGCGCTGATGTTTGGCGTATTTAACCTGGCGGGATAAGGAACAGTGATGAAAGCGCTGAAAAAAGTGGTTATTGCTCCGGATTCTTTCAAAGAGAGCCTGAGCGCGCTCGGCGTCGCCGACGCCATCGAACGGGGATTCCGTCAGATTTATCCGCAGGCGCACTACGTGAAGCTGCCGATGGCGGACGGCGGCGAAGGCACGGTGGAGTCGATGGTGGCGGCCACCGGCGGCGAGATCGTCCAGGTAACGGTCACCGGGCCGCTGGGGGAGCCGGTACAGGGATTCTATGGTCTGCTGGGCGACGGCGAAACCGCGGTGATTGAAATGGCCGCCGCCTCCGGACTGCATTTGGCGCCGCCCAACCGGCGCGATCCGCGCATCACCACCAGTTACGGCACCGGCGAACTGATGCTGGCGGCGCTGGAACGCGGCGTGAAGGCGATCATTCTCGGCATCGGCGGCAGCGCCACCAACGACGGCGGCGCTGGGATGATGCAGGCGCTGGGCGTTAAATTGCTGGATAAGGATGGTCGCCCGCTGCCGGTGGGCGGCGCGGCGCTGGCGCAGCTGGCGCACCTCGATCTCGCCGGGCTGGATGCGCGTTGGCAACGGGTGAGCGTGACCGCCGCCTGCGACGTCGATAACCCGCTGTGCGGCGAAAAGGGCGCGTCGGCGGTATTCGGGCCGCAGAAGGGGGCGACGCCGGAGATGGTGGCGCAGCTCGATGCGGCGCTGCATCACTATGGCGAACTGCTGGAACGGGAAACCGGCCGCGCCGTGCTGACCCAGCCAGGGGCGGGTGCGGCGGGCGGCATGGGGGCGGCGCTGCTCGGCATGCTCGACGCGCGTTTGCGGCCGGGCATCGAGATCGTCACTGAAACCCTGCGCCTGGATGAGGCGGTGCGCGATGCCGATCTGGTGATCACCGGCGAAGGGCGGCTGGACAGCCAGTCGATTCACGGCAAAACGCCGATCGGCGTGGCGCGGGTGGCCAAGCGTTACGGCGTGCCGGTGATCGCCATCGCCGGCAGCCTGACGCCGGATTATTCGGTGGTGCATCAGCACGGCATCGATGCAGCGTTTTCGGTGCTCGATCGCATTGTGACGCTGGAAGAAGCGCTGGCGGGCGCCGATCGCAATCTGCAGGTGACGGCGCGCAACGTGGCGGCGGTATGGCAGCTGGCGCAAGGAAGAAGCCCACAGGCATAGCCTGTTGCTGTTATCGGTTTCGATGCAGGACTTTTCCGTTACAATAGCCGGCATTAATGGCTGCTGACATCCCGACCCAGAACGGAATGCCGGCCGGAAAGGAAATGAGGGGAACTGAGATGAAGCAAGAGAAACACGGCGTATTGCTGGTGAACCTGGGCACGCCAGATGCGCCGACCTCGTCGGCGGTCAAACGCTATCTGAAGGAATTCCTCAGTGACGATCGCGTGGTCGACACGGCGCCGCTGATCTGGTGGCCGATCCTCAACGGCGCGATCTTGCCGATCCGTTCGCCGCGCGTGGCGAAACTCTATCAGTCGGTGTGGATGGAAGAAGGCTCGCCGCTGCTGGTGTACAGCCGCCGCCAACAGCGGGCGCTGGCGGCGCGCATGCCGAATACGCCGGTGGAGCTGGGCATGAGCTACGGTTCGCCGAGCCTGGCGGAAGCCATCGACAAGCTGCTGGCGCAGGGCGTGACCAACCTGGTGGTGCTGCCGCTCTATCCGCAATATTCCTGTTCCACCAGCGCGGCGGTATGGGATGGCGTGGCGCGGGTGCTGAAAGGTTATCGCCGCTTGCCTTCTGTGGCCTTCATTCGCGATTACGCCGAACACCCGGCCTATATCGCCGCGCTGCAACAAAGCGTGGAGCGCTCGTTCGCCGAGCACGGCCAGCCGGACCGGCTGGTGCTGTCTTTCCACGGCATCCCCAAACGTTATGCGCGGCTGGGCGACGACTACCCGCAACGCTGCGAGGATACGCTGCGTGCGCTGAGCGCCACGCTGCCGCTGGCGCCGGAGCGAGTGATGATGACGTACCAATCGCGCTTCGGCCGCGAGCCTTGGCTGACGCCGTACACCGATGAAACCCTGAAGGGGTTGCCGGCGCAGGGCGTGAAGCACATTCAACTGATTTGCCCCGGCTTCTCGGCAGACTGCCTGGAAACGCTGGAAGAGATCAAAGAGCAGAACCGCGAGATATTCCTCAAGGCGGGCGGCGAGAAATTTGAATACATCTCTGCGTTGAACGACGAGCCGGCGCATATTGACATGATGCAGCAACTGGTGGCGCAGCGTCTGTAATCATCCATAATCTGTCTATTAGATGCATCGTGATCGGGCGGGGATGTGTTAACATTCTCCGCTTGTTAAACCGCCACCACCACCAATCACATGAAATTTCCTGGTAAACGCAAGTCCAAACACTATTTCCCGGTGAGCGCCCGCGATCCGCTTCTGCAGCAGGCCCAGCCCGAAAGTGAAATCAGCACCTCGTATATTGTCGGCATCGACCAGACGCTGGTGGATATCGAGGCAAAAGTGGACGATGCTTTTGTCCAGCGTTACGGCCTGAGCCTGGGCCACTCTCTGGTGATCGAAGACGACGTCGCCGAGGCGCTGTATCAGGAACTGAATGAAAACAACCTGGTCACCCATCAGTTCGCCGGCGGCACCATCGGCAATACCATGCACAACTATTCGGTGCTGGCGGACGATCGTTCGGTACTGCTCGGCGTGATGTGCAGCAACGTGAAAATCGGCAGCTACGCCTACCGTTATCTGTGCAATACCTCCAGCCGCACCGATCTTAACTATTTGCAGGGTGTTGATGGCGCCATCGGCCGCTGTTTCACGCTGATCGGCGAAAGCGGCGAGCGCACCTTCGCCATCAACCCTGGCCAGATGAACCAGCTGCGCCCGGAAAGCATTCCTGAAGAGGTGATCGCCGGCGCGTCGGCGCTGGTGCTGAGCTCTTATCTGGTGCGCTGCAAGGAAGGGGAGCCGATAAAGGACGCGACCCTGCAGGCGATCGAGTACGCCAAAAAACACGATGTGCCGGTGGTGCTGACGCTGGGCACCAAGTACGTGATCGCCGACAACCCGCAGTGGTGGCGCGACTTCCTGAAGGAAAATGTGACGATTCTGGCGATGAACGAAGACGAAGCGCTGGAGCTGACCGGGCTGAGCGATCCGCTGACCGCGTCGGACATGGCGCTGGAGTGGGTGGATCTGGTGCTGTGCACCGCCGGGCCGAATGGCCTGTATATGGCGGGCTACACCGAAGAAGCCAATAAGCGCCAGACCCAGCACCCGCTGTTGCCGGGGCATATCGCCGAGTTCAACCGCTACGAGTTCAGCCGCGCCATGCGCCGCGAGCACTGTGAAAATCCGCTGCGCGTTTATTCGCACATCGCGCCGTATATGGGCGGGCCGGAGAAGATCATGAACACCAACGGCGCCGGCGACGGCGCGCTGTCGGCGTTGCTGCACGATATCGCCGCCAACGGTTATCACCGCCATAACGTGCCGAACTCCAGCAAGCACGTGCGCAGTTACCTGACATACTCTTCGTTGGCGCAGGTGTGCAAATACGCCAACCGCGTCAGCTACCAGGTGTTGAACCAGCATTCGCCGCGTCTCACTCGCGGCCTGCCGGAGCGCGAAGACAGCCTGGAAGAGTCCTATTGGGAGCGTTAACCCGCTGAAAAAGAAAAGGTCCGGCATGCCGGACCTTTTTTTATGCACGGTGCCTCAGATCGGGCAGCCCCCCATTTTTTCTTCTTCGCTCAGGGTGTCCAGCTGCAGGATGTTCAGCATGCTGTTAGCGATCTCCCGTTCGCCCATCACCACCTGATTGGCGCCGCGATCGGTGATGTAGGCCACCTCGTCGTCGTAGTGGGCGCGGGCGATGATCTCGATGTTCGGCCGCTTGGCGCGCGCCGAGGCGACGATCTCGCCGGCCTCATAGCCGTTGGGGATGGTCAGCAGCAGCCAGCGCGCGCAGTCGAGCCGCGCCAGATCCATCACTTCCGGATTGGCGGCGTTGCCCAGCACCGTCTTGATACCCTGTTCGCGCAGCGCTTCCACCCGCGGGCGGGAATTCTCGATCACCACCAGCGGAATGCCCGCCTCGGCCAGTTTGCCGCCCAGCAGGCTGCCGACGCGGCCGTAGCCGACCACCAGCGCGTGATTGCACATATCCACCGGGATCTGTTTCTCTTCTTCCACCGCCTCTTCGAGGATTTGCTCTTCGATGGTTTCGGTTTTGGCCAGATAGCGTTCCAGCAGGGTGAACAACAGCGGGTTGAGCATGATGGACAGGATGGCGCCGGCCAGCACCAGATTGCGGCCGTGCTCCGACATCATGCCGAGCGCGATGCCGAGGCCCGCCAGAATAAAGGCGAACTCGCCGATCTGCGCCAGGCTGGCGGAAATGGTCAGCGCGGTGCGCTTGGAGTGACCGAACATTTTCACCAGCAGGAACGCGGCGGCGGATTTGCCGAACACGATGATCGCCAGCGTCGCCAGCACCGCCAGCGGTTCGTTAATCACGATCATCGGATCGAACAGCATGCCGACCGAGACGAAGAACAGCACCGCGAACGCATCGCGCAGCGGCAGGGTGTCGTGCGCCGCGCGATGGCTCAGTTCGGACTCGTTCAGCACCATGCCGGCAAAGAAGGCGCCCAGCGCGAAGGAGACGTCGAACAGCTTCACCGCGCCGTAGGCGATGCCGAGCGCCAGCGCCAATACCGCCAGGGTGAACAGTTCGCGCGAGCCGGTGCTGGCGGTTTTCGACAGGATCCATGGCACCAGGCGGCGGCCGACCACGATCATCAGCGCGATGAAGGCGATGACTTTACCGATGGTCAGCGCCAGCTCCATCAGCAGCTGGCTGCTGCTGGCGTTGTCGTTGCCCAGCATATTGCCGAAGGCCGGCAGCAATACCAGCGTCAGCACCATCGCCAAATCTTCGACGATCAGCCAGCCGATGGCGATTTGCCCGCGCTGGCTGTCGATCAGTTGCCGTTCCTCCAGGGCGCGCAGCAGCACCACGGTGCTGGCGGTGGAGAGGCAGAGGCCGAACACCAGACCGGAGATCAGATCCCAGCCGAGCAGCTTGGACAGCCCCATGCCGAGCAGGGTAGCGACGGCTATCTGCGCCACGGCGCCGGGAATGGCGATAGATTTTACTGCGAGGAGGTCTTTCAAAGAGAAGTGCAGGCCAACACCGAACATCAACAGGATAACGCCGATTTCCGCCAGTTCCGGCGCCAGTGAGGTGTCGGCGACGAAACCGGGGGTGAACGGGCCGGCGAGCACCCCTGCGGCCAGATACCCCACTAGAGGGGAAATGCGCAGGCGGTTCGCCAGCATGCCGAGGAGGAAGGCGAGTACTAACCCTCCGACGATGGTGGTGATGAGCGGTGTTGAATTATGCATCCATACTCCTTCTGGCTATGCATCGCGGCACGGGAGAATCGCAACAAAGTTACGAAAAGATACATTTAGTTTATTGCATTTGTTCGCGGCTTGCTTGGCTAATTTGGCCTTTTCTGTAAAAAAACAGAGGATCTCACTTAAGGCGCGGCAATGAGGGGGTTTTGGACCAGATAAACCAAATAATATTGATTTATCCGTAGGATAACCCGGATGAATAAATAATTTCATCCGGGCGGTTCGCGGGGTTATTGCGGTTTATGCTCCATATTGGGCAGTAATGCGGTGATAATGCCGATCAGCGGTAGGAAAGCACAGATTTGGTAGACCAGTTCGATACTGGTCAAATCGGCGACATAACCAAGAACTGCCGCACCTAACCCGCCCATACCGAAAGCAAAACCGAAGAATAAGCCGGAAACCATGCCCACTTTACCGGGGATCAGCTCCTGAGCGTAGACCAGAATGGCGGAGAACGCCGAGGCGAGAATAACCCCGATGATCACCGTTAAAATGCCGGTCCAATAGAGGGATGCATAGGGTAAAACAAGGGTAAACGGTGCAGCGCCGAGAATAGAGCCCAAAATCACGTATTTACGTCCTATCTTGTCGCCAAGAGGCCCGCCGATAATGGTGCCAGCCGCTACCGCGAACAGGAAAGCGAACAGGTGAATTTGGGCATTCTGCACCGAAACGCCGAACTTATGTATCAGATAAAAGGTGTAATAGCTGCTTATGCTGGCCAGATAGAAGTATTTGGAGAAAATCAGCACCAGCAGGATGCCCAGCGAGTAGGCGACGGTACGTTTTGGCAGCGGTTTCAGCAGCGACGGGCTTTTCGGCTGCCCTTTAGTTGCCCGATGCTGATGTTGATACCACTTGCTGACCTGCAGCAACACCACGATCGCCAGCAGCGCCGCCAGCGAGAACCAGGCGACGTTGCCCTTGCCATAAGGCGCGATGATCAGCGCCGCCAGCAGCGGGCCGAGCGAGCTGCCGAAGTTGCCGCCGACCTGGAACAGCGACTGCGCC
This sequence comes from Serratia sp. 22278, assembly GCF_052045405.1. Lineage (NCBI taxonomy): Bacteria > Pseudomonadati > Pseudomonadota > Gammaproteobacteria > Enterobacterales > Yersiniaceae > Serratia > Serratia sp. 22278. The sequence goes on from NZ_JBQEOW010000004.1 coordinate 216,690, forward strand.
AGGCCGTGCCGCCCGCCGGAGGCCATGCGCGCCACGCGCGAGGATTCCGGGTGGAAGACCGATGAGCCGGTGCCCACCAGCGCCGCCGCCAGCAGCACCAGCGGGAAGGTGCTCGCCACCGACAGCAGCAGCAGGCCGGACAGGGTAAAGCCCATGCCGATCGGCAGCGAGTAAGGCTGCGGGTGTTTATCGGTGTAATACCCGATCAATGGTTGCAGCAGCGAGGCCGTTAGCTGATAGGTCAGGGTAATCATGCCGATCTGCACGAAGCTGAGGTGGAAATCGGCTTGCAGGATCGGGTAAATCGCCAGGATCAGCGACTGGATCATATCGTTGAGCAGGTGAGACACGCTGATGGCGCCAAGGATGGAGAAGGCGGTTCCCTTCACCGCACTGCCCTTGGCGGGCGGCATCGCGCTTTGGCTACTGTCGGTCATATTATTATTAGCCTGATAAGTTGTTGAGCACAGAGATGACATCTTAGGCAGGACGTTCAATTTTTACCATATCTGAAATAATCAGACTCACATCGCAAAAATTTGAAATCAGCTGTCATTAATTCGCGCTACAATTTCGGCCTCATCATAAAAGCCATTTAATACACGGAGATCCGCCATGCGTTTTTCGCTGAAAACCACCGCATGCGCGTTGGCCGTTTCCCTGACGTTGCTGTCGGGGGCCGCCAGTGCCTGGGAAAAGGATAAGACCTACGCCATTACCATTCTGCACACCAACGATCATCACGGTCACTTCTGGCAGAACGATCACGGTGAATATGGCCTGGGCGCGCAGAAAACGCTGGTGGACGGCATTCGTCAGGAAGTGGCGGCGCAGGGCGGCAGCTTGCTGTTGTTGTCCGGCGGCGATATCAACACCGGCGTGCCGGAATCGGATCTGCAGGACGCCGAGCCGGACTTCCGCGGCATGAACCTGGTGGGTTACGACGCGATGGCGATCGGCAACCACGAATTCGACAACCCGCTGAGCGTGCTGCGCCAGCAGGAGAAGTGGGCGACCTTCCCGCTGCTGTCCGCCAATATCTATCAGAAAAGCACCGGCCAGCGCCTGTTCAAGCCTTACGCCTTGTTCGACAAGCAGGGCATCAAGATTGCCGTGATCGGCCTGACGACCGACGACACCGCCAAGATCGGCAACCCGGAGTACTTCACCGACATGGAATTCCGCGTGCCGGCGCAGGAAGCGAAGCAGGTGGTGGAGCAACTGCGTAAGGACGAGAAGCCGGACGTGATTATCGCCGCCACCCACATGGGGCACTATGACAACGGCGAACACGGCTCGAACGCGCCGGGCGACGTGGAGATGGCGCGCAGCCTGCCGGCCGGATATCTCGACATGATCGTCGGCGGCCACTCGCAGGATCCGGTGTGCATGGCCGGCGACAACCGCAAGCAGGCGGATTATGTGCCGGGCACGCCGTGCTCGCCGGATCGCCAGAACGGCACCTGGATCGTGCAGGCGCACGAGTGGGGCAAATACGTCGGGCGCGCCGATTTCGAATTCCGCAACGGCGAGCTGAAGCTGGTGCATTATCAGCTGATTCCGGTGAACCTGAAGAAGAAAGTGGAGAAAGCGGACGGCACCAGCGAGCGGGTGTACTACACCCAGCAGATTGCGGAAGATCCGACCATGATGAAGTTGCTGACGCCATTCCAGGATAAGGGCAAGGCGCAGTTGGAAGTGAAGATCGGCAGCGTCAACGGCAAGCTTGAAGGCGACCGCAGCAAGGTGCGCTTCGTGCAGACCAACCTGGCGCGGGTGATGCTGGCCGCGCAGAGGGAGCGCGCCGACGCCGACTTCGCCGTGATGAGCGGCGGCGGGGTGCGCGATTCAATTGAAAGCGGCGATATCACCTACAAGAATGTGCTCAAGGTGCAGCCGTTCGGCAACACCCTGGTGCATGTCGATATGAAAGGCCGCGAGGTTGAGCAGTACCTGGCGGTGGTGGCCAACATGAAGCCGGATTCCGGCGCCTACGCCCAGTTCGCCAACGTCAGCCTGGTGGCGGACGGCAAGGGCGTCAGCGAGGTGAAGATCAATGGCCAGCCGCTGCAGGCGGATAAAACTTACCGCATGGCGACGCTGAACTTCAACGCGCTGGGCGGCGACGGCTATCCGAAGCTGGACGGGCTGCCGAGCTATGTCAACACCGGCTTTATCGACGCCGAGGTGCTGAAGCAATACATCGAGAAACACTCGCCGCTGGATGCGGCGGCTTACGAACCGAAGGGCGAAATCGTTTATCGCTAATCGCCACCGCCGCGGCCTGCCCCATGGGCGGGCCGCCTGTTTTCCCGCCGAAAACCCCGCCTCAAACGCACGCAAAAGTCGCCGCCGCCGTCTTCCAATGATAGCCTGAGCGACAATTTGGTTTTGATAACGCAAACAGGAAGATGACATGTTGAAAACCGCAGGCTGGCTGCTGCCCGCCATCGTGGCGCTGGCGGGGTGTTCGTCATCCGGCCCACGTCACGAACAAACCCTCAGCCAGGCGCTGGCGGCCATCGGCCAGGACAAGGCGTTGGCCGGGGCGTCGAGCGGCGTGATGGTGCGCGACGCCAACAGCGGCAAGGTGCTGTATCAGGCGCACGCGGATCAGCGTTTGGCGCCGGCTTCCAACATGAAGATGTTCACCTCTCTGGCGGCGTTCGGCGTGCTGGGGGCCGATTACCGCTTTGAAACCCGGCTGCTGACCGCCGGTAAACAGCGCGGCGACACCTTGCAAGGGGATCTCTATCTGCAGGGCAGCGGCGATCCGACGCTGCATCCGGACGATCTCGACACCTTCGCCGCGGCGCTGGCGCAGCGCGGCGTCCGTCATATACAGGGGCGGTTGTTGCTGGATGCCGGCGCCTTCGATCAGACGCCATTCGGCGCCGGTTGGAGCTGGGACGATGAACCTTTCGCCTTCGCTGCGCCGATCTCGGCGCTGAACTACGCCTTTACTCCCGGCGGCGATATCAACGTGGTGCAGGTGGCGGTGCGGCCGGGCGCCCGCGCCGGCGCGCCGGGACGGGCGAGCTTCTATCCCGCCAATGACGCGGTGACGCTGGTCAACCGCACCACCACCGGCAGTGACACCGCGCTGACGTACGAGCGCCGGCCGGGCAGCAACCGGATCGTGGTCAGCGGCACCATCGCCGCGCAGGCGGAGGCCAGCTCGCGATTGATTACCGTCGATCAACCGTCCCTCGTCGTCGGCGCCTTATTGCAACATGCCCTGCGCGCGCACGGCATCACCCTGCGCGGCAAGGTTGACGAGGGCGTGACGCCGGCCGGCGCACAGCTGCTGGCGGAAAAAACCTCGCCGCCGCTCTCCCGCCTGGCCGTCACCTTCCTGAAAGTCTCCAATAACGGCTACGGCGAGATATTGACCAAGGCGATGGGCCGCAAGACGCAGGGTAAAGGGGATTGGGCCGCCGGCCTTCGGGCGATAAACGGATTTGTGCAAAGCCAGGGCGTCGCGGCCGACGCGTATCGCCAGGTGGACGGCTCAGGGCTGTCGCGCATGAACCAGATCACGCCGCAACAGCTGACGACGCTGCTGCTGGCGGCCAGAAAACAGCCGTGGTTCGCCGACTGGTATCACGCCTTGCCCGTCGCGGGCGAGCCGGGGTTGCTGGTGGGCGGCACGCTGCAAAGCCGCATGGTGAACAGCGCGGCGGCGGGGCGCGCCCACGCCAAGAGCGGTTCCATGACCGGCGTATCGTCGCTCAGCGGCTATGTCGATTCGGCGACCGGGCGGCCGCTGGCATTCGCCATCATCAGCAATAACTATCTGGTGCCGGGCGCGCAGGTGAAGGCGCTGGAGGACCGCCTGGTGGAAACGCTGGCGGCCTGTGACGACACGGTGGTGTGCCGCTGAGTACGCGGCGTCAGTCGCGTTTGGCGATGTCGGCGAAGCTGCCGGCCAGCAGGCGGCACAGATCGGCGGCGGCCAGCTCAATATCCAGCCCGCGTTTGCCGCCGGAAACGTAAATGGTGGCGAACGCTTGCGCCGGGCTGTCGATCACCGTCGGCAGCCGTTTTTTCTGCCCCAGCGGGCTGATGCCGCCCACCAGATACCCGGTGACGCGCTGCGCCAGCTGCGGATCGGCCATCTCGGCCTTTTTGGCGCCGAGGGCGCGGGCAACCTTTTTCAGATCCAACTGGGTTGCGACCGGCGTGACCGCCACTGCCAGGTGTTTGGCGTCGCCGTTCAGCGCCACCAGCAAGGTTTTGTAAACCCGATCGGCATCCAGCCCCAGCTTTTTCACCGCTTCGTCACCGAAGTTGGTTTCGTCACTGTCGTGGTGATAAGGATGAAGGGTGAAGGCGACCTTTTGTTTCTCAAGCAGAACGACTGCGGGCGTCATGATGTGTTGTCCAAAATGTCCCCAGCGGGGAAAGGGTGATAACCAGCCTTAAAAATACAAAAATCCAACCTGCCCGGCAACCTGAGCGGCTGTTACATAAAGCGGGTTGCCAAGATATTCACCGGGTTGCTACCCTGTTTACTGTAACCGTTAACACGGTTGCTATGCGTATAACTAGAATACAAGAAATTCCTCTTTGACTGGCCAATAGCGATATTGGCCACTTTTTTACCCCTGCGGCTGCAGCATCGCCGGCAGGTTATCCTCGCCGTACAGGTGCAATGCGCCAACCGCCACCACATAGTCACCGGCCGGCAGCGCCTCCAACTGACGCCGCCAGTCGCGATTGCGCTGATGCATTAGCACGTCGTACAGCCCGGCGCTGAAGGTGGCCGGCAGCGTGTCCAGCGTGCCGCGCGGTTTGGCGTCCAGCCACCAGCTCACCATGGTTTGCAGCAGCCGCGCGTTGGTATGCCAGTGTTCCAGCGTATCGCGCAGCAGCGCGATGCCGCCTTCCGGCAATTGTTCCAGCATCGCCAGCTGCTGCTGCGCGCCTTCCAGTTCGATCACCGGTTTGTCCTGCGCCCGGGCGGCCTGCAGCAGCTGATAGTCCACGCCATATTCCGCGCGCAGCCCCAGACGCTGAGCCTGGCGCGCCTGCATCATCAGCGCCACCTGCCAGCCGGGCAGGGTGGCGAAGGTGTGCGGGTCGGCGCCTAACTCATGGCACAGCGCCAACAACCGTTGATAATCTTCGGCGGACAGGCGCTGTTCCAGCGCCGGCTGTAGTTCGGCGTGGTCGAAAGGGGAGGCGGAGTCGGTGATATCGGCTTCGACGATCAGCGCGTCGGCCTGCTGCAGCCGGGCGGCCAGCCGGGGCGGCAACGGCGACATATCGACGGTGCCCATATGGATGCTGCCCACCAGATGCAGCCGACGATCGCCTGGCAGAGTGATGTCCAGCGCCGGATAAGCGTAACGTTTGGGGGAAATCAGGCCGAGAAAGGCGGCGAGGCGGCGTAACAGTTGACCCATACGGCGTGGCTCCTGAATAACGGGTGCGCGTTTCAGCATGAAAGGCGAGGGGAAATCGTCATTCATGCTAAACGCTATCCGCCGCGCAGGAAAGCCCGGAAAACGGCGGGGCGCCTTGACGGCGCCCCGGAGCTTACTTCCTGGGTTTAAAACGCAGCAGCCGGTTGGCGTTGCTGACCACGGTAATGGACGACAGCGCCATCGCCGCGCCCGCCACCACCGGGCTGAGCAGCGTGCCGGTCAGCGGGTAGAGCACGCCGGCGGCGATCGGAATGCCCAGCGTATTGTAGATAAAGGCGCCGAACAGGTTCTGCTTCATGTTGCGCAGCGTGGCCTTCGACAGTTCCACCGCATCCGCCACGCCGTGCAGGCTGTGGCGCATCAGGGTGATGGCGGCGGTCTCGATGGCGATGTCGCTGCCGCCGCCCATCGCGATGCCCACGTCGGCCTGCGCCAGCGCCGGGGCGTCGTTGATGCCGTCGCCGACCATCGCCACGCGCTGGCCCTGCGCCTGCAGCTGCTTGATCGCCGCCGCTTTGCCGTCCGGCAGCACGCCGGCAATCACCCGATCGATACCGGCCTCTTTGGCGATGGCGTTGGCGGTTACCGGGTTGTCGCCGGTCAGCATCACCAACTGATACCCCTGTTGGTGCAGGCGCTGCAGCGCCGCGATGCTGTCCTCGCGCAGCGGATCGCGAATGGCGAACAGCGCGGCCGGTTTACCGTCCACGGCCAGCAGCACCGGCGTCACGCCGCGTTCGGCCTGGGCGCGCATCGGCGCTTCCAGTTCGGCGGTCGCGACCTGATGCTGCTCCAGCAGCGCGGCGTTGCCCAACAGCACCTGCACGCCGTCGATCTCCCCGCTGACGCCGGCGCCGCGCAGGGTGCGGAACTGCGCTACCTGCGGCAGCGTTTGCCCGGCGGCGCGTTCCATGATGGCGCGCGCCAGCGGGTGGTTGGAGCCTTGTTCCAGCGCGGCGGCCCAGCCGATCGCCTGCTGTTCGCTGACCTGATTGAAGGTGAGGATCTCCACCACCTGCGGTTTCCCTTCGGTCAGGGTGCCGGTTTTGTCGAACACCAGGGTGTCCAGCTGGCTGGCCTGCTGCAGGGCGTCGGCGTCGCGCACCAGCACGCCGAACTCTGCCGCGCGGCCGACGCCGGAGATGATCGACATCGGCGTTGCCAGGCCCAATGCGCACGGGCAGGCGATGATCAGCACCGTGGTGGCGATCACCAGCGTATAGACCAGCTGCGGCTGCGGGCCGAAGAAGTACCACATCGCCGCGCTGAACAGCGCGATCGCCACCACCGCCGGCACGAACACCGCCGAGACGCGGTCGGCCAGTTGGCCGATCGCCGGTTTACTGCTCTGCGCCTGACGCACCAGTTTGATGATGCGCGCCAGCGTGGTTTGGCTGCCGATGGCGGCGGCGCGGAACAGCACGCTGCCGTCGTCGACCACCGTCCCGGCATGCACCGTATCGCCGGGGCCTTTCTGCTGCGGCACCGCTTCGCCGGTCAGCATCGCTTCATCGAGCCAGACTTCGCCCTGCTCGATTTCACCGTCGACCGGCACGCGATCGCCGGTGGTCAGCCGCAGCGTCATGCCGAGCTGCACCTCCGCCAGCGGGATATCGCGCTCGCCGTCGTCGGTCACCAGGCGCGCGGTGGGCGGCGTCAGGTCCAGCAGCCGCTCCAGCGCCTGTGAAGAACGCTGACGGGCGCGCTGCTCCAGCGCATGGCCGAGGTTGATCAAACCGATGATCATCGCGCTGGCCTCGTAATAGAGGTGGCGCGCCGCCATCGGGAAGAAATCGGGCCAAATGTTGACGGCGATCGAGTAAAGCCAGGCGGCGCCGGTGCCGAGTGCCACCAGGGTGTCCATGGTGGCGCTGCCGTTCATCAGCGCGCGCCAGGCGTTGCGGTAGAAGTGCCCGCCGGCGAACACCATCACCGCCAGGGTGATGACGCCGACCAGCAGCCAGGGGCGCTGGGTTTCCGGCGTCAGCGTCATGCTGCCGCCGAACAGCCCCCAGGCCATCAGCGGGATACCCAACGCCAGACCGAGCGCCGCCTGCCAGCTAAAGCGCTTCATGTTGGCGCGTGCGGTCTGCTGCTGGCGCTCGCGGCGTTCGGTCTCGTCCTGAATCATCTCGGCGCCGTAGCCGGCTTTTTCCACCGCCGCCACCAGCGCTTGCGCATCGGCGGCGCCGGTCACCAGCGCGCTGCGTTCCGCCAGGTTGACGCGCGCGTGTTCTACGCCGGGTACGCTTTGCAGCGCCTGCTGCACTTTATTGACGCAGCTGGCGCAGGTCATGCCGCTGAGCAGCAGCTGTACGCTGTCGTCCGCGCTGTCGGTTGCCGGAAGGGAAGGTTGCGCCGCTGGCTGAACGTCCGGCAACGAAGGTGTTGCGTCAGCCAACGGCTCAGTTTTTGGGGCGGCGGCGCCCGCTACGCTGGCGTGATAACCGGCATCTTCCACCGCAGCGATCAGCGCCTGCGAATCGGCATCGCCGTACACTTTCGCGCTGTCGATCTCGACCTCGGCGGCGAACACGCCCGGCACCGCTTCCAGCGCCTTGCGGGTGGTGCCGACGCAGTGCATGCAGCTCAGGCCGCTCAGCTGCAGTTCGGTATCGGCGTGCGGCGCGACTTCGGCCTGATAACCGGCGGCGATCACGCTGTCGATCAGCGCGCTGTCCGGTGCGTCGCCGGTCACTTTGGCGTAATGCACGTTAACGTCCGCCTGTTCGACATCGCTGCGGCTTTCCAGGGCTTTTTTCACCCGCTGCGCGCAGTTCATGCAGGACAGCCCCTGCAATGCCAGCATAGTGGTGTGTGACATGATTGGACTCCTTGCTTAGAAGGCGGTGTTTAAAGGTTGACCGCCTGACCTGTTTTCACTAAGAAGGGAGCTTAAACCTTCCAGCAAGGGTAAGGTCAAGGCGGTTTTTACTTGCGCGGGCGTGACGGTCGTTTTGTGTTGTATGACAAGGCGTTTTATCGGCGGCAGCGCGGTCGGCTTACCCGAACCGCGCTGCCGCGTTGGGGTTACAGCACGAAAGGAATAAAACACTTAACCTGACGTTTATAGTTGCGCCAGACCTCGCCGTAGCGCTTCTCGGCCATTTTCTCGCTTTTGGGAATGGCGTCGGCGAAATACTGCACCAGGTTAGTCAGCGGTGCGATCAGGCCAAACAGGTTGCCGGCAAGCAGCCCGAAGCTGACGAAAATAAGAAAGTCGCCGAAATAATTCGGATGGCGCGCCAATCCCCAAAAGCCACTGTTCAGCAACCGGCCTTTATTGTTCGGATCCTGTTTGAAGCGCCGTTTTTGATAATCGCTGCCGAAGTGGAACAGCGTGCCTATCAGGTAGACCCCAATGGCCAGCCATTGCAGCGCGCCCCACGTCCCCTGCAGTTGGCTGGCCCAGTAAAAGGGCAGGCAGTACAGGCCGCCGAAGATCATGACCATCATCACCGCCAGCCAGGGCACCTGCTGCGTGGGCATCACGTCCTTGAGTTTGGCCGCGGCGGTGTTGCCGTACCAACGTGTCAGCACGATGTTCATGCGCAGCAGGTACAGGCCGACCATGAGAAGGATCAGGGCTTTGTGGCTCAGATCGCCCTCGCCGAAATAGCAATAGACCAGGGTAACCGGCCCCATGGCGTTGAACCCCCACAGGAACATCGGGCGAGTGTCCTGGGCGCCGCGGCTGGTAATAAACGCCAGCAGGGCAAGGATCAACAAAACAACGGCCAAAGCAATCCATACATTCATTGTGTTCTCCTCAGCGGATTAGGGGGAATCGTTCCCCGGGTGCGCGCATTCGCCGGATGGCGGCGCGGTCAAAATGCTTTGCCAACTGCGTCTGGGCGCTGCGCTGCCCCATTGTTGCAGGTGGCCGAAGCGGGCAAAAAACACCGGGGGAGCGCTGAGCGCCAGGGTTGCTGCGAGCTCGCGACGCGCCTCGGCGTGTTGCACCAGAACGCTGATCGGATGCAATCCCCAACCCCAGTGTTGCAGCGTGAGCCACAGACGCCCAAGCCGCATGCCGGTGGCGAACAGGTGCTCGGCACTTTCGTCGTTCAGACACAGCGCCAGGTATTGCGGGCCTTCCGCGACGCGTTGCGCCAGCCCTTGCGCCATATAAGCCGGCAGGCGCAGCCCGGTCGCCAGCCGGCTTAAGCGAGGATGAAACGCCACTTGAAAGAAGCGCTTGAATGCTGGGGATACCGGGCCAAACAGGTGGTGCAGGTGAAAACCGTCGTCGGTAGGCTGCCGTTCGTTGAAGCGGATGTATTGATAGGTTTCCCGCCAGGCTTGGCGATCCGAGAAATCGAGCGCGGCGTGACGAGCGGTGAGCTGCGCGACCCGACGGCGAGCGCGTTCGTCACCTGCGATACTGAGTGAACTTGCCGTTCCGTCGAACAAGGTCTGCAGCTGCATCCGCTGCGCTTCATTGATTGGCGTAGGCTGATAGGCCGCCCGTGCGGTATGCCGCTCGCCGATCAGCTGCGCCAATTGGCGATGGGCGGCGCGATCGGGCGCGGCAGGCGCGGCGGGCGCAAAGCTCAGTAAATGCGTGGGGCCATTCTCCCAACGCCAGGCGAGAGGCGAGCCTGCACAGTTGAGCAGCGCGCTGAGGTACTCGAAGAAAATCCCGCAGCTCATCAGCATCTCGCGTTCCAGCGAAGGCAGGCTCTGCAAGGCGCGACGGCGGTCGATAGCCAACCGGCCACATCGGGCGTCGGCGTCATAGTGGAGAGACCAGGGTTGACAGTTGTGTGAAGAGGGCGCCTGCCGCGCGATGTCCACGGCCTGTTGCAGCGCCGCGGCGAAAAGGTCTTGGGTCATGATAAGGCTCCGAAAGCGGAAGGGGCGGGCAGGGAAAATACGGTAACGTTCGCTCTGAACAACATGCTCTCCTCCGCCGGAAAGCAGAGTGCGCATGCCCAGTCCAGGCTGCGCCACAGCCAGAAGCGTCTGCTCGCCAAACTGCCGTCGGCGCTTGAGACCAACCCGGTGCGCCAGTCGATGCCGATCGTCCGCAATTCGTAGGGCAGACCGCGGCCGTGGCTTTTTAAAAATGCTTCGCGAATGGCCCAGACGGCGCAGGCCTGTATGCGTCCCAATCGCTGCTCCGCCTCGCTAAAGGCCCAGCGCAGCGCCGCGCCGGAGAAGGGGCGATAATGCTGCAGATCGATGCCGAGCGGGATATCGCCGGTGGCGCTGGCGTACCAGGCATGCGAATGGCTGAGGGAAACGTGGCGGCGTCCCAGCAGGAGGTGTTCGCCGAACGGTTGTCCACTCGTCTCATGGCGCAGCGTAAAGCCGGTCGCGTGCCCCTGGCACCATGTCCGGTTCAGCAGCGCGACGGCCTGCGCCCGCGCGAGGTTTTTCACCGCCGACAGATGCCGCAATCCCCGAACGGCGGCGCAGCGGTGGGTGCCGCCCAGGGCGATGACGATACGCGGCGCCACGCTAAGCTCGATAACCATCGGCGATGCGTTCTCCGCTGATTTCGTCAACGACTTCCGCCAACTGATTAAAGCGTTCAACCAGGCTTTGAAACAGCGGGGTTTGCATCTCGCGCTCGAACATTTTCAGCGAGTTCAGCTGAATGATTTCGATAAAGTGAAACGGCGCCTCCGCCGAAGGGCTGACTTCGATGACATCGAAGGCGCGTACCGCATCGAGGTGGCGGCAAGCCTGGTAATCGGTCGTCTCCACCCAGTCGCGAAACGCGGCGCGGTGGGCGATGTCTTTTAGCCGAATCTTATGGACGATAATGTGCATCTGGGCGGCCTTTTTAAACGGGTTGATGGATAAGCAAATGGTAATTGATGCCACCGGTGCCAAAGCCGTTGATCGCCGCCCGACGTCCGCCTTCACCGTGTGGCCAGTCGAGCGCGACTTGCGGGATTTCGGCCGGGATCGCCGCCAGCGGCAGTTCGGCATTCAATGTCGCCACCGGCGTGGGCGGGATTTGACCGTGTTCGAAAGCGCTCAGCACTTTGCACAGGCTGAGCGCGCCGGCGCCGGCGAAACAGTGGCCGAAGTTGTACTTCACCGAACCGATGTACAAAGGGGCGTGCGCGGCGCGGCGATACCCCTGATGCAATGACGCGACTTCTGCCCGATCGCCCAGTTCGGTGCCGGTGCCGTGCGCTTCGAGATACTGTATCTGGCGCGCTTCGACGGCGCTCAGGCTCTGGGTTTTTTCGATTGCCAACGCCTGACCCTCGGGATCGGGCGCGGTCATGGAATAGCTGTCGCAAGATCCCGATATCGCTTCGATGGTGGCGATGGCCCGCGATGTCGCCTGGCCGGTCAGAATGAAGAAGCCGCCACCGTCGCCGGGAGTAAAACCGTCGGCTTGTCGGGCGAAAGGTCGCATACGCGAAGCGGAAAGCATCATCTGCGCGCTGCACAGCACCATATCGCGTTCGAGCGTCGCCGTTTCTATGCCGCCGACGAGCACCGCATCGTAGCGGCCGGCCTGTAACGCCCTGACCGCATTGTGCAAGGCGGCCAGCGAACTGGCGCAGGCCGCCTCGACCGCGTAGCAGTCCGCCTCGACGCCGAGCTGTTGCGCCAACAGCTGCGCGGTGCCGAGGCCGCAGGCGCCATGCCAGCTCCAGCGGTTGATCGCGGGTTGGGGCGGTGGCGAAAGGGCGACGCCGGCGGGAGGCAACGTCGGCCACAGGGCGCGCATGGCCTGTTGTCGATCGGCGCTCAAAGACAGGTTGCTGGCGACGATAATGGCGATGCGTTCAAAGCGTCGCAGGCTGTCGGGCCACGCCGCGCAGCCGTTGAGGGCGTGCAGTTGTGTGACGTCGAGGCGCTGTTTTTTGGCCGGCATCATAGGCCGCGTCAGCTCAAGCCGCACCGGATCGTGCGTTGGGAAGCACATGGCGTGAGCGGTGTAGGTGCTGAGCTTTTGCGGCGTGGGTCGCACGAAGGCGCCGGGGTGCAGCTGCTCGGGGCTGTGATCGCGCAGGGCGTCCTCCCCGTTGCGCAAGGCCTGCCAGAAACGCGCTTTATCCAGCCCCTGCGCGGTGATGGGCTGATAGTCGATGATGCTGATGCGTGGCGAAGCCGTCGGTTTTAATGAGGGGGGAGACGCCGCGTCGATCCGCCAGCGGTAGCCGGTGAACGAGTGCCCGGCGCACGCCTGTTGCCGTTGCAACAGCATGTCGAGGAGATGGCAGAAAACCTGATTGGCGCCGGCAAAATAGCCGGCGCTCGGCGCGGCATCCTGCCGTTCGGCGATCAGGGTCGACAAATGTGCGATCGCTGGCCATCCCTGTTCCTGAGCGACGTCCAGCGGGCAAACGACCAGGCTGATCGCGCCCTCCAGCCAACAGGCCGAAGAGGAAACGCCCTGCGCCAACAGCATGTCCGCCTGAGGTTGATGGTGGAAGCATTGTACGGCGGTCAGCACCGCCATGCGGCTGTCGGCATGGCGAAAACAGTCTTGCGCCAGCTGCAGCAAGCGCAGGCCGCCCAGATCGGCGCCGTCGAGGGTTTGGCATTTACCGCGCGTGCGGGCGAAATGGGCGATGCGCGCGGGAATGCTGGAGGCCATTTCCCCCACGCGATCGTGGGATGAACTGCCGAACGCCTGGGCCAGCGGCTGTTTGTAATCGTCAATCCGGCGCATGACCGCCGCCGGTGAGAGACCCTGAACGTCAAGCCGTTCGGCCAGCCTGCGCAGCGCGCCGATTTTGGTGGCGTTGCGATAGGCCGCATCACTGCCCAAATGGGTGGCGCAAAATTGATCGCAGCGGTCGCGCAACGCGTCGGATAACGTCAGATGCTGCATGGCGGCGGAGGCGGCCTGCAGCGCCAGGCGGGTCTCGCGGCTGACCGCCAGTCGAAACAGCGGCGGGATGGCGAATTTTTTGAAATCAAACGCGGCGTCGTCGATCTGGCGGCCGCGGATCGGCGCGGCCGCATCGCTCCACGGCATCGGCGGCGGGGCGTCGAACAGCGCCGACCAGGCGGCGCCGTTGGACAGATCGATACGATCGATGCCGGGCAGTGCGCAGCCGATGCCGACCAGCGCCAGCGGCGCGGCATGAATTTCCTGGTTCATCGCGCATTCACCTCGGACAAACGTCCTCTGTCCACCTTGCCGTTCGCGTTGGTGGGCAGGCTGTCGGCGACCACCAGTTGGCTGGGGAGCATATAGGCGGGCAGCCTGGGCTGCAGGAACTGCTTGAGCTCCAGCAGGTTGGGGCGGAGCGCGCCGGGATGGAGGGTGATCACGGCGATCAGTTTTTGCTTCAGCTCGCCGAGCTCGACATACAGTGCGGCCTGGCAGACCGAGGGATGGTGATGAAGGATCGATTCTATCTCCCCCAATTCCACCCGGTAGCCGTTGATTTTCACCATGTCGTCCAGCCGGCCGCGGTAGACCAGCCCATTCGCCGTCGTCTCCACCCAGTCGCCGGTCGCGTGGCATTGGCGCGGATGCCATTGCGCTTGCCGCGATGAGGCGACGTTGCTGTAGCCGGGGGTGACGCACCGCCCGCCGATCAGCAATTCTCCGCGTCGGCCCGGCGTACCGTCAATCGGCTGCAGACGCCCCTGCTCATCGACCAACTGCGCCGTCAAGCCGGGCAGCGGATGGCCGATGGGGATCTGCTCCAGCGTCGCCAACTGCGTTCGATCCAGCGCGTAGGCGGTGCAGACATTGGTTTCCGTCGGGCCATACCAGTTGCTGACGCGGCAGCGAGCCGGCAGATGCGCAACCAGGCGCCTCAGCGCGGCGGCCGGATAAGGCTCTCCGGCGAACGTGACCTGGCGCAGCGTTTTCACCGTCGACGGCGCCAGCAACGCGCTCTTTTCCAGCATGGCTAAAATCGAAGGCACGCTATACCACAGGGTGACGCCGTGCGTTTGCAATCCGCGAACGAGAGCCTGGCAATCTTTCTGTTCATCTTCGCGCACGATCCAGGTCGCGGCGCCGGCACAAACGCCGGCGAACAGATCGAAGGTGCTCAGATCAAAGGCGAAACTGGCATGGTTGGCCAGCACGTCGCGCGCCGTCAGTTGTGTATCGCTGACGGCCCAGCCGATGAAAAACGTCAGCATGTCATGGGTGATTTGCACCCCTTTCGGGGTGCCTGTGGAGCCTGAAGTATAGAGAATGGCGGCGAGGGGAGAGCCGAGCGCGGCGATCGCTTCCGGCCAGGCGCCATCGAGATCGGTGCGGTCATCGAGCGCGCTCAACCAGCCCTCATCGACGATCAGCGCGGGTGAGGCGGCGGCGATAATGCGTTCGATGCGCGCCGTCGGTTGGCTGAAATCGATAGGGACATAGTGGTTGCCGCTCAGCCAACACGCGTACATGGCGGCGACGGCGTCGGGCCCTTTCTGCAGGTTGAGCAGCACGGCCTGCTGCTTCAACCCGGCATGTCGCAGCGCCGCCGCCATCATGCAGGCGCGATCGGCCAGGCGACGATAGCTCCAGCGCCGATCGCCGCACAGCAGAGCGGTGCTTTCCGGCGCTTGGCGGGCGTGCCGGAACAGGGCCTCCAGTATCGGTGAAATGAAGGTTGCCATGATGTCAGACCTCGGCGGCGCGTGCGCGCTCTTCCCGTCGGACATCGCCGTTGACCGGCACGCCGGTCTCCAGCGCCGCCGCCACCAAAATGGCGTAGGCTTCATCCAGATCTTCACGCGTGTGTTCACTGGTCACGCTGATGCGTAAGCGGGCGTCACCCACGCTGACGCCCGGGAAGACCACGGTCTGGCAGAATAGCCCGCGCGCCCGGACGGCGCGGCCGAACAGCAGCGTTTTGGCGTCGTCGCCCACCACCACCGGAATGATGGCCGAGTCGGAATGCTCAAGGTCAAAACCGGCGTTAAGCAGCAACGTGCGGAAGTAGTAGATGTTGTCCCACAGCTTGGTCAGTCGCTCGGGTTCACGCAGCATCACGTCGATGGAGGCGATCACGCCGGCGGCGACTGCGGCGGGGATGGTGGCGGCGAAAACATAGGAGTTGGAGTAGAAACGCAGGTATTCGACCACTTCGCCATCGGCGCAAACGAAGCCGCCTAACCCCGACAGCGCCTTGCTCATGGTGCCCAGTTCGAGATCCACCTGGCCTTTCATATTGAAGTGTTCCGCCGTGCCCGAGCCGGTTTTGCCCAAGACGCCCGTCGCGTGCGCGTCGTCGACCAATACGCGTGCGCCGTAGCGTTCGGCCAGCTTCATCAGGCGCGGCAGATCGACGATATCGCCGTGCATGCTGAAAACGCCATCGGTGACGATCAGCTTGCCGCCGGGGTGATCGGCGTATTTGGCCAGCGATTTCTCAAGGCTGGTCAAAGAGTGGTCATAAATTTTCCGCTGCGCGCCCGCCAACTTGCAGCCGTCCTGGATGCTCATGTGGTTGATGGCGTCGGTGAACACCAGGTCGTGTCGGCTGGTCAGAGCCGAGATGCATCCCAGGTTGGCCGAGTAGCCGGACGGATAGACGATGCAGTCTTCGCGCCCTTTGAGCTTGGCCAGTTTGCGCTCCAATTCCAGATGCAGCACGTTGCTGCCGGCGATGATGCGGCACCCGGTGTTGGTGGCGCCGTACAGGCCAGCGGCGTCCTGGATGGCGTGGATCACTTCCGGATGGTTCGACAATCCCAGATAGCTGTTGGAGCCGAACATCAGAAATTCGCGGCTTTTGCCGGTGACCTCGTCGAACATGACCGCGCGGTTTTTGCACGGCGTTTCAAGCGGCATGCCGTACCAGTAAAGCTGACGCTGTTTTTTATCGCGATAAAAAGCGCCGAATTCACGCGTTTTATGGAACAAATCCGGGTGCTCGATGCCGACGAAGTCCCGCATGGTGCGCGGATCGCCGAGCTCATCGCGCGCGTCCGGCGATGCGGGCGCCTTGGTGGGCTGCGGCGCGGCGGACGCGGCGGTGTGCTGGCCAAAGCGGCTGAACCACGCTTCGCCCTGTTCCTGAACCAGCCGCGCCGCCAGGTTGTGCTCCAGCTCAGCCAGCGTGCGGCACTCCGCCAGCGCTGCGTTATCGTCCAGGCCCAGCGTTTTGAGCAACTCGTTGCGCGCCATCACCACCGCTACGGAGTCGATGCCCAGGTCGCCTTCGATGGCGGCGTCGGGGGACAGATCACGCACTTCATATCCGCTGTGGGTGGCGAACACCTGGCGCACGAGAGCGCTCAACCAGGCCTGAGGCGTCTCGGGGGCAGGTTGCGCGGCGGCGTTCGGCGTCGGCAGCGTGAAACCGCGCTGCAAAATACCGTCGAGCGCATCCTGAATGGTTTTGATCTCCTGGATCGCCAGCGGCGTATTTAATTGGAACTGACGGTTCAGCACCATGGCAATTTCCGCCAGCGCGATGGAGTCGACGCCCAAATCGTTTTCCAGATGGCTGGTCAGGGCCAGTGCCGACGGTTCGTACTCGGTCAGCCGGGCGAAGGTGTGCAGCACCGACTGCCGGACGGCTTCATGCGCGTTTGCGGCGCTATCGACGGCGTGAACGCTCATGCGACACCCCCTGCGGCGACTTGCGCTTGCAACCGTTGCACCAGCGCGACCATCGCCTGCACCGAGGCGAAGTTCGCCGGATGGATCTCATGCATGCCGATGGCGACATGAGACTCCTGACGCAGAAAATCCACCAGATCGAAAATGGAGGCGGAATCGACGACGTTCAGTTCAAACAGCGGGGTTTGAGCATTCAGGCCGTCGTGATCGCCATCCAGATACTGGGTGGCGATATGCTGGATCAATTTGCTTTCTAACATTGCGAGCTCCCGTTGCTAACTGGTTATTTTTCGCCGACGATCAGGGTGCGTGGGCCGGCTATTTTCATGATGCGCGCGTTGCTGAATCCCGCCAGACGGAATCTGTCCAGGTATTCCTGCGCGCTGCTCTCTATGCCGCCGTCGGTGGAGACCAGCATGTTCAGCGACAGCAGGGCGGTAAATTCCGGCCCTGATTTGTCTTCGTTCAGCGGCGTTTCGGAAGCGATGAAGCGGCCGCCGGCCGGCATCGCCCGATAGATGTTGCGCAGGATGGTCAGTTGGGTTTCCGGGGCGTAGTCGTGCAGCATCCATCCCAGGTGGATCAGGTCATAGCCGCCGATCGGCAGATCGCCGCTGATGACATCGCCCTCCACGACGTCAATGCGTTCGCCATAGCCTTGCAGCGTCAGCTTGTCGCGCAAGAACGCCGAGGCCTGCGGCAGTTCGCAGATCGCGAGTGCGATCCCCGGATAAGCGTCGGCGATCGCCATCGGCAGGCTGCCGATCCCGCTGCCGATGTCCAAAAACGCACGGTGTTGCGAGAAGTCGTAATCGCGAACAAAGCCGGCGATAAAGGGCGCGGCGAATTTACCGAGAAATTCCTGGAAGTCCGCCACGTCGTCCGGATTTTGGTACAGGATGTCGAACCAACTGCGGTCATCGCCGAAGACCGTGCGGCGCTGGTGGGCATCGTTTCGCACCGCCGTTTTCAGCTCGCCCCACAGCGGATACAGGAAGGTATCGATGTGGCGGCCCAGCCATCCCAGCCACTGGGGTTCGTCGCTCAACAGAAAAGCCCGGTGGGCGGCGGGCAAATGATAAAGGCCGTCTCGTTGGTCGAGATACCCCATGGCCCGCAGCGCGATGAGCAACTGCTCGGTGGAACGCGCCGGGCAGTCAAGCCGCGCGGCGATGTGCGCCGCGTCGGCGTCCCGATCACGCAGATGATCGAACAGCTTCAGCGCCAGCGCGGCGGTCAGCGCCTTGGCCTGGAAAAAGCCCATCATCTGATTGACGGCATCTTGCTTGGTTAAAGGCATTGCTGGCTCCCTAGTCTAAAAAGGTGGAGAGTTCCTCGCACACCGTGGCAAAGGCGCCGACGAAACGGTCGATCTCGGCTTTGCTGATGATGAGCGGGGGTTGAATACGGATCACCGTCGAGCTGTTGGCGGTAATGAAGGTCAGGATCTTGTGGTCCTGGCACAGCTTGGTGACGAATTTCATGCAGAACATTTCGCCGAGCGCCTGTTCCATGCGATCCATCGCCGCCCGCAAATGGGCTTGCACCGGATCGGGCAAGAATTTCCAGGTGGTGTGCCAATCGCCCGGCAGCCGGGTGGCGAATTCGCGGGCGGAGGCGTTGACCGCGCCGGTGAACGCCTGATCGAACTGGATCCCCAGCATCAGGCCGCGGCCGCGCACTTCGCTGACGAACGGATAGCGGGCGGCGATCTCGCTCAGTGCCTGCTTAAAGTAGGCGCCCATCCGTTCGGCATGGCCGACCAAATCCTGCGCCAGGATCTCGCGCAGCGCGCTGAGGGCGACGACCGAGGCGAGGTTGCCGCCGCCGTAGGTGGAGCTGTGCACCAGGAAGCGGTCCGCCGTGCCATAGGCTTTTTGCCAAAGATCGGTTCGGCACAGCGTGGCGCCGATGGGGATCAGGCCGCCGGACAGGGATTTCGACAGCATCAGCACGTCCGGCTCGATACCGTCCCATTCGCAGGCGAAAAGTTTGCCGGTGCGCCCAAGCCCGGTTTGCACTTCGTCCACCATCAGCAGCACGCCGGTCTCGCGGCAGAGCTGCTGCACCGCCTGCAGGTAACCGGCGGGCGGGATATGCACGCCGCCTTCGCCCTGGATCGGTTCGATCATCAGCGCGCCGACGTCTTCACGGTTCAGCGCTGCCCGCAGCGCGGCGAGATCGCCGAACGGCACTTCCACCATCGCGTCCAGCAGCGGTGTGAAATAGCGGCGGTGTTTGTCTCGTCCGGTGATGGACAACGCGCCCAGCGTTTTACCGTGGTAACTGTTGCGCAGATAGGCGATGCCCGGCTTGCCCGTCGAGGCCTTGGCGATCTTCATCGCGGCCTCGACGGCTTCGGTGCCGGAGTTGCTGAAGAACACCCGGCCCATGTTGCCCGGCGCCAGACGACAGAGCACTTCGGCCAGCTTGGCAGTCTGTTCGGGAATGGAAATGTATTGAATGAAGTTGGGGCCTTGAGCGTCGAGGTAGTTTTTCAGCGCGTTGACCACTGGCTGCGGGTTGTGGCCCAGGTTTAGGCACCCGTAGCCCGCCAGCATGTCCAGGAAAGCCTCGCCCGCATCGTCATACAACTGGGTGCCGGCGGCGCTGCGGAAAACGTTGTCGCAGCGCTGCAACTTGAGGAAGTCCACCATCATGGGGTTGATGTATTGATGATAGCGGTCGAGGGTGTCTTCCCTGGCCGGCGTTTGGGCGATGACCGCATCGATAAACGCCAGGCGCGATGCGGGCAGCGCCGCATCAGCCGGTTCCCCGGCATAGATGTCATGGTGGTAGTAGCGCTTGAGATTGGTCACGCTCTGCCGATCGATGCGCTCGCCGTACGAGGCCAGCGGATAGGCGAAGAACCCGTGGCGCTCGGCGATTTCACCGATCTCCAGCACTTTTTCCGGCGCCAGATAGCGACCCAGCGAAAAGTTTTCCCGCCGGTTTTCCAGCGCCAGCACAATGGTTTCCGCCATGCAGCCGTTCAATTGTTGCTTGATGGTGACGTTGAGCGATTCTCCACCCAACTTGACCGCATCGGTGGCGGTGACGCAGCCGCCGTCGATGATCAGAATGTCATCCCGCGCCGGGCGCGTTTCCGAAGCGATATCGCGCGGCAGCGCCACGTCGATGAAGATCGAACCGGGTTGCAGTCTGGCGGGGTCGATCACGCCGCCGGCGGAGGTCGCGGCGGCAAACAGTTTGCAGCGCGGGTAGAGATCTTCGGGATCGCTGGTCAGGGTGACGCGCGAGTGATACTCCTCGGGCAAATGGCTGAGCAGTTCGCTGCGATCATGGTTGCCGGCGCGGTGCAGCAAATGGAGAGAGAAACCGTGCGCCAGCAGCAGACGGCTTAGCGCCAGGCAGATCGACCCCGGATAGCCGACGATGGCGACGGGTTCCTCCTCCGGGCGAATTTCCAGCCAGGACTGGATCTGCATCAAGGCCTTGTAGCCGGCGTAGGTGGTCAGCGAGTTGCCGGAGGTGACCGGCACCGGCGACTTTTCCGCGGTGGCTTCGCCGCGTCGCCCAACGATAGAGGTAAAACCGCCGAGACCGACCAGTTCGGCGCCATCGCCGGCCAGCTCTTCGATGCCTTGGACCACCCTGGCGGCGATACCGCGTGCGTCGGCCAGCATCTCATCCGCCACCAGCGGCATGTATTTGATCACCCCTTCGCAAGTGGCGCCGGTCGCCGAGGTGATCCTGGCGAAGTTCATAAAGGGAACCAGGTTTTGTCGTTCCCACAGTTCACGCGTATAGCCGCTGTGCTGCTCGGTCGAGTTGCGTTGCAGCAGATCGAGCATTTTGACGTAACGTTTCAACCCCAGCGAGGTGGGATGAGCGATGAATCCGAATTTCATGAGGTGGCTTCCTGTGTAGGATCTTGGTCGAAGGCGGTGCTGGTCGATTCGGGCTGTTGGGCTGCCCAGGCTTTGCGCTCCTGCAGGGCGTCGTGGTCGCTCGGATCGCGCTGCCAGCCTTTGGCGGTGGCCAGCGAGATACCGTCGCCTTCATTGTTGTGTCCCAGCACCACGGAGAACAGATTGAGTCGGTGCGGGGTGGTCAGCGCCTGGCGAATGACGTCTTCGTCGAAATGCGTAAGCGTTTTGCTCTGGATATGGAAGTTATTGACCGTTTGTTCGACGTCCGGCTGTTCGACGTTCACCAACCGCATTTGCCGCGAGGTGCGATTGAACAGAATGCGTTCCTGATAGGTATTGATGACGGACAGACCGCCGTTGCATAAATAGAAGACGGTGATGCTTTTATTCAGCAACTGCGGATGGGTGAGAATGTTGTCGATAAAAGCCGGCAGGATGTCCGGTACGATCCCTTTAGCGCCGTCGCCGATAAACGCCATCACGTGGCTTGGGCTGGTGTAAGCCAGGTAGCCGGTGGCCAGCAGAGCGTCGCCCATCAGGGCGCGGCCATACCAGCCGGAAAAGCCGCGGCGCGTTTTGGCGACGTTGCGCGCGGCGGAGATGCCGCACCGGCCGACGTCATATACGCCGGTAAAATCGAAGCCCTCCGTTTCGATCAACTCTTCAATCACTCGGTTCAACTGGCAGAAGAAGTAGTTGGCCGACATGGGCAGACTGGGAAGCTGGCTGACCACGTCGGAAGGCGAATCGAGATAGGCGGCGATCAACGCGCGGCGTCTTTCCCGCAATGCCGGATCGACGTCGAGATGCGCTTTCACCGTGCGCAGGAACGCCAGACAGTTCATGTGCAGGTGCAGATCGGCATAGGGCGACAGATGGCGATCATCGTGCGTGAGCTGCACCAGATGAACCTTGCGCTCCAGCCTGCCGTCGGAGAAGGGGGTGGTGATCTGAGCGACGCGGCTTTTGATCATAAACAGGCTCTGCTCGCTCATGGCGTTGAGCTTGTCATTGGTGTGCAGGAAGTTGTAGACGCGCGGGCTATAGCCGTAAATCGCCAGGGTGCCCAGGTAGTGGGGATTGCGCCGGCCCTGATAATATTTCGGCGCCGAGCCAGGATGGGCCAACGAGTCCACCAGGGCGATGCCGGCGGCGTCGGCGATGTCATGGATCAGGGCGTATTCGTCGTCGCTGACCGGGCCCAACTGCCACACCAGCCGTTCCGGCCCGCGGTTGATCAGCGCTATCGCCTGTGCCAGGCTTTCGCTCATCGGCAGCGGATCGTCCGCCGACAGAACCGGGATCGGCGAGGGATCGCCGACGGCACCCTCCAGCGACAGGGTCGACTCCAGCACGTTTTGCGTCGCCAGAATCACCACCGGCCCCTGGCCTTGATGATAAAGGCGGAAGGCTTCCGTCAAACCGGCGCCGATCATTTCGACGTCATCGATATAAACGAACGGGATGCGGCGGGCGATAAGCACTTCGCGCATGTCCTCCGTCGGCGTCAGCGTTCCCTGGAAGCTGTACCATTGATTGCCGCGGTTTTCCGCCGCGACGATGATGCCCTGGGCGGCGGTTTCCTTGAGGTTGGCCAGCGTACCCTTGAATTCATCCATCATCCCGGAGGTCACTACGCCGAGGAACGGCATGCGATACAGCTGCCAGTTGGCCATGGCGCCGCAGGCGATGGCGTGTTCGTTAGGGCCGCGCAGGATCAGCGCGCCGCGCGCCTCCGCATGCCGATCCAGATAGCCGATCAGATTGGAGATGATCGACCCGGTGTAATAGGACACCAGCCAGCGTTCGGCGGCGGTACGCTCGAAAAATTGAATCAGCTGCTCACCCAGCGTGTTGTGCAGCGCCAGCGCGCCGATCGGCTTGACCCGGCGGTTGGTGTAGTTCATCTCGAAGAAGTCCATCCACAGGCACAACAGCTCGGTTTGGAAGATCGCCGGATCTTCGCTGCGCACGATTTCGCGGTATTGCTGCGGCAGGTAGCGGAAGGGCGATCGCAGCTGGCGAATGAACGCAACGGTGGAGAAGGTGGTGTAAAACGCGGGAATGCCGCTGCGCTGCAAGGCGCTGTAAAAGGCGTCCAGATCGCGATCGATCTGTTCGATGCTGTCATCGACGCCGGCCGGCGTGGTCTGATCGTAGAACAGCATGCCCAAATGAAATTCGGGACGCTGTTCCAGCGCATGCGTATAGATGATCTTGCCGGTGGCCTCGGCCAGGCTGGCGCATTGGATGATGCGAACGTTGATAGCCTTGTTTTGGCCTTTGAGAAAGTGCAGCGCCTTTTCGCGCGCGGCCAGATAAAGCGAGTCCGCCGCCAGATCCAACAGTTTCAGCGGCATCTCGGACTGGATATGCACGCGGTTGAAAACATAATCGCGGATATCGTTCAGTACGCTAAGCCCGGTTTGGAAAAACGCCGGGTTGCGCGTCACCACCACCACGCCGACCGTCAGGGTGTCGGGATCCGCGTCGGTGCGGCAGGCCTGGCGCTCCGCTTGCCACACTTGCTCGTAGGCGGCGGAGTTGGTGAGTCTTGCTTGTCCTGTCAGGGTCGTCATGATGAGTTCCTTGTGCAGCCAAAATGGAGTGACGGCTTCAGCCAGGCGGGCAAATTCGGCACGACAAAGCCCGCGACGGTCTCTGCAGGCGGCGGTTGCCGCGCGCATCACCTTCGTTGAATTGTGCTGTGTTCAGGCGGATGGTTTACCTTCGCCGGATGTGGTGCTGACTAGCCATCGGCACGTTCTCCGCGTTGAATAATGACCGTCCCGCTGTCGCCGTCGAGAATCAAGGTGTCGCCGCTGTTGATCAACTGGGTGGCGTTCTTGAGATTGACCGCCGCGGGGATGCCGAATTCGCGTGCGACGATGCAGCTGTGGGACAGCGCAGAGCCGATATCGGTGACGATGCCCGCCGCCAGCGCGAAGAGCGGGGTCCAGCTGGCGTCGGTAAAGCGCGCCACCAGGATTTCGTTGGGCTGCAGCTCGCCGGCCTGCGCCAGCAGGTCGGTGATGACGCGCGCTTTCGCCACCACTTTGCCGGGGCTGGCCGCCAGGCCGGACAGCATGCCGGCGGCGTTTTCCGCCGTGGGGGCTTTCATCCTGGGCTGATACCCCCCGACGATCGCCATCGGCGGCTCTTCCGCATGCAGGTTCAGCAGATGCTGGTGGCGATTGCGCTCGATCAGATCGGCGGCGAACGCTTCCTGCACCGACTGTTCCCCCGCCATAAACGCGCGGAAGCGCTCGAAGTCCACATAGGGCAGATCGGCCGGTTTGACCAGGCCTTGCGCCTCCAGGCGCCGCAGCACTTCCAGCATGATGCGGCGGTAGAACCAGGTTTCGGTGACGAAGGTTGGCCGGGTCGCTTCGCGGCGTTCGGCCATCACACCATACAGTTTGGTGATGAACTTCAGCTTCATCCGGCCAAACCAGGGCATCGCTTTAAGCAGCGTCGCGCTGTCTTCATGGCGCAGCCGCTCTGTTTCCCGCAGTTTCGTGTGCAGATCCACCGGATGTTGCAGATACATTTTCATCACTTGCAGCAGGTAGCTGGGATCGTCGTTCCAGCGCGGAAGACTCAATTCGAACTCCTGGCGGCCACGGGCGCCGAACTCGAACAGGAAGGCGCTGAAGTCGCTTTGCCAGAAGGCGCGCGATTCGGGAGCGGTGGGCAGGACGGTGACCAGTTCCTGTGCGCTGTGTCGCTCGAACAGGGCCTTCAACGCCGGTTGACGATTGACCGTCTCCACCAGGCTGAGAATGCCCAGCGTGACTTCGATGGTGCGCAGGTTGTTCATCGACGCCTTGATGCGATTTTGCAATCCGTTGCCGCGGCCTTTGAGATAACGTTCGCAGGTCAGCGCCAGCGCATCGTAGAGCGCGAACGACTGAAGGAAGAAGGGCATATAGGCGGCGCAGCTGTCGAGGAAGTAACCGTCGATGCGGCTGAGTTCTCGCTCCAGTTCCTGATGTGTCATGGTCGTCAGATCCAGCGCCAGAAAGCGGCGCGTCTCGCGCTGGCGCAGGGCGATCATGGCATCGACGGTCGCGCCGGCGCTGCGCAGGTTATGCCTCTGCTGTTTCAGCCAATGCCAGGCGCTCTTGAGATAAGCCCATCCCTGTACGCCGGGGCCATAGGGGTTTTTGTACCCGCTGAAATCGATATCGGCGGTGGCGTAGCGGGTCGTGAACTTCATTTCGTCGCGGGTGGGCGGGCATTGGCGGAGCATGTAGGCCGATCCGGAGATATTCAGATAGACGTAGCCTTGCAAATACCCCATATAAATCTGCCAATCGCCGATATCCGCCAGCCCCATGGTTTTGATCGCCGGGCCATGAATATGCTTTTGGTAGAACTGGCAAAACGACAGCCCCAGCGGCGTCATCAAGCCGGTGACGATCTCGCCGGTGTCCATTCGGGAGAAAAAGGCCCGTTCCTTGATCGTCGGATCGCTTTCCCACGGGTTGGCGTAAAGCATCTGAACCGGTTTGGCCTGCGTGGTGATCGGCCGCGCCTGCAGGAGCCACACGCGATCGTCTTTCACCGCCCATTCGATATCCAGTTCCGTGCCGTAAATCATCCGCGTTTGCCGGGCCAGCCTGGCAAGCTGTTGCAGCTGTTCCGGGGTTAAGCTGGGGGCGTCTCGCCTGGCTTCGGGCGTTTGCAGCAGCGTGACCCGTCCCTGCGGATCGCGTTGGCAATAGTGCGGTTTGTGACGAATTTGCCGCTCGCGGATCTCGCCGCTCGCCTTATCCAAAATGAAGCTGTCGGTGGTGACTTGTCCGGATACCACGCCTTCCCCCAGCCCCCAGCAGCTGTCGATGACGATGTGGTTGGCATCGCCTGTCAGCGGATCTTGGGTAAACATGACGCCGGCGGCGTCTGCATCCACCATGATTTGCAAGACGACGGCGATATCGCTCTGCGCCGCCGATGTCCGGCTATACTGGGCGGCGCGTTCCGCCCACAGCGACGCCCAGCAGGATTGCACTTTGCGCACCACCTCGTCATCCCCGCGCACGTGCAGGTAAGTGTCGTATTGCCCGGCGAAAGAGTGGGTCAGGCCGTCTTCTTCCAGCGCCGAAGAGCGCACGGCGAGCGAGGCGCCGTCGCCCAACTGTTTGCAGGCGTGACGGATCGCCAGATCGAGCGGGGCGGGGATAGCGGCGCTCAAAATCATATCGCGCACGTTGCCCGGTGCGCCCGTGTCGAGCAGCGCTCCCGGCACGGCGAATTCGATAAACTGTCGGTAAGCCTGCGCGGTGATGCAAAACGCCGGCGGCACCGGCAAGCCCGCCTGAATCAAATGATTCAACGAATGGGCTTTGCCGCCCAGGCGATGGGGTTCCAGCGTTTTATCGCCGGAAAGTTCAACCACCAGGGTAGGATTCATGACATCACCTCCGCAGGCGTAACGGGCATTGCGAGGCGTCCTCTCACCGCTTTGGCGGCGTTCAGTCCGGCTAGCACCGCGCTTTCGATATTACCGATGCCCACGCTGTCCTGATTGGCGAAGTGAATATTCTCAAACGGCCTGCTGGCCTGGTGAAACACGCCCTGGGCCTGTTGCCCGGCGACCGAGGTCACCAGACCCGCGGGCCAGAACCAGATTTGAATGTCTTCAATGATGTCGGCGTCAATGCCCATGTTGCCCAGCACTTTGGCGATTTCGACATAGGTCTGTTGCTGCAGCGCCGGGAACTCGTTTTGCGCGGTGCGACCTTGCCGCTCTGGGCGAGTGGTCGGTTTGAGCAGGGTTAATACCCCGGCTTCCGCGCTGAGGTGATTGTCCATCCAATTGGCGACCAGGCAGGTGCCGGCTTTGCTCCAATAGTAAGGTGTGCGGGTGTTTTCCGGCTCGATCAGATAGCCGCCGAACGAGCGTTCGAGGATCGGTTTTTTCAACAGCACGTTCGCCAGGTAGTAATCTTCATGGCGGATCTGGCGGATCGCCGCCAATTGCTCTTTGGGCAGGGTGGGCAACCAGGTGGGCACATGCGTTTTGGGGGCGGCCCAGATCACTTGTTTGGCTCTGATTTCGCTGGCCGCGCCATTGACGCTGAACCGGATCACCGTTTCGTCGCCGCCGGGCGTGATGCTTTGAAGCTGTACGCGGCTTTGCAGCCTGACGTTGTTTTGCTCCTCAAGATAGTCGAGCAGCCCGGCGCTGATGCTGCCGTTACCGCCCGGCAGCGTGACCAGATTGCCGCGTAAATACCCCACCAGGAAGTGCAATCCGACATAGGCGGAGACTTCGCGAATATCGAGACATTCCACGCGCAGCGTGGTGCTGACGGCATTCTCTACCAGCTTGCCGAATTTTCTCGGTGGCCGCAGATCCGTCGGGATCTGATCCAGTTTGTGCGGTTCGAACAGATACGTGTACAGCGGGATAGTGTCGAGCAGCGCCATATTCGTTTTGCTCCAGGCGCTCTGCGGCGTCCAGGGCAGGCTGGGGTACCGCTCGCCGCGCGGCGAGAAGGTATCCAGGAAGGCGTACAGATCGGCAAAGATCGGATCGCCCAGCTGTTTTGCCGCGATAACATAAGGTTTACCGATCAAGGCATGCAGGAATAGTTGTCCCGTCAGGCGCCAGACGGCGGGTTTAAGCAGGTAGCCCGGTTGTTTGATAAAACCGACGACGACTTCACCCAGGCAGCGGAGCAGCAAGACGGTGTCGAAAAATACCAGCGTGTCCTTTTCATTGGATTTATATACGCCGCTCAGACCGATTTTCTTCAGCAGTTGCGCCATGAAAGAATTCGGCAGCGGTTCCTGGAAGCAGACGCCGGCGATAGGAAATTTCAGGCGGTTCACCGTACTGTAGCGGGCGTTGCCGCCGAAGGAGGCGCTTTTTTCCAGCACCAAAACCCGGCGATCGGTCAGTTCGCTGGCCGCGGCCAAACCGGAGACGCCGCCGCCGATGATCACCACGTCATACTCGCCGTCCAGCGCGGGGGTTACCGGGCCGCCTGCCGCCGGCGTGGGCGTGGAAAAGTCGCGCGTGGGGAACGTGCGCGGCTTGGGTTTGCGGTGGTGCTGCTGACGCAGCATGTACAGCGCCGCCAGCGCGAAAATCGCATCGAGCAACATGACCTGCGGCTGGGCGCGGTGCAGGATCGTGACAAATCCCGCCATCATCAGCAGCTGGCAGTAGATGATCAATGGCGTCCAACGCGGGTTGAACATCAAGACCGCACCGGAGGCAAACAGCGCCACGCCGATCAGCGCGTTAACCACTGTACCCTGCGCCGCCAACCAAGCCGTCGCCCCGGCGTACCAGGTGCCCTGGTTCGCCACGGCCGCCTGCTGCAGAATATCGGCGACGTTTTCCAACTGAGGGAAGGCTTTCGCCAGGCCGGCCAACATATAGAGCACGGCAAAAACGCGTTGAACGATCATCATGCGCCTCCCCGCAGACCCAGCTTGCGGGCGACAATTTCTTTTTGTATCTCGTTGGTGCCGGAGAAGATCCGGCTGGGGATCACGTTCAGCAAGTGGCGCACCAGACCGAGTTCTTGATCCATGCCGGCTCCGCCGAAGATTTGAATCGCGTCCAGCGCGGACTGCACGGCATATTCGGAAATCAACAGTTTGCTCATGGCGATGTCGATCTCGGCATCCTGGCCCCGATCGTGTTTCCAACAGGCGCGGTAGAGCATTAGCCGACACTGTTCCAGACGCAGTTTCATATCGATGATGCGGTTGGAGACGGACTGAAATTGGCCGATCGCTTTGCCGAATTGTCGGCGTTGTTTGGCATAGTCCAGCGCGCTGTCGAACACGCGCTCCATTGCGCCGATAAACAGAGCCGACAGGCAGCCCTTTTCCCAGATCATTGAATCGTGGAAGATGGCGCCGCCGGCGCCCGGCATACCGATCCGTTGGGCCTCTGGAATGAAGACGTCGTTGAAGGTCAGTTCGCTCCACGGGCAGTTGGAGAGGCAATCTTTCGGGCTGACGGCGCCTACGTTTAAGCCTGGCATCCCTTTCTCGAGCACAAATGCGGACACGCCCATAAAGCCATGTTCGGGATGGGTTTTCGCATAGACGATGAAGATGTCGGCAATCGGCGCGTTGGTGATGAAAATTTTGTTTCCGTTGAGCCGGTAGCCGCCTTCACAGGGTTGAGCGGTTGATTTCATGGCATAAATATCGGAACCGGCGTCCGGCTCCGTCGCCGCATTCGCCGCGATCAGTTTTCCGGCCGCCAACGCTTCGAGATAGCGCGCTTTTAATGCCTCGGAACCGAAGCGGGAAAGCGGGATCACGCAGGCGCACAGATGGGCGCAGAGCGAGAAGGACATGCCGATGTCGCGGCTGCCTTTACCCAGCGCCTCAATCATCAGTGCAGTATCGAGCGCATTCATGCCCAATCCGCCGAACGCGGTCGTCACGGGGGCTCGGGTAAAACCATAGGCGGCGGCTTGTCGCCACAAATCCAGGCTTAATACCTGCTGTGAAAGCCGAGCATGCGCATCCTGATCCAGCACCTCGCGGGCAAAACGCTGAGCGGATTCGCTTAGAGCCTGCTGCTCACTTGATAAGTTAAAATCCATGACGAACTCCGCCATTGGGTTGAGAGATTAAATTAGCTAATATTTCTAGTTTGGAGGTGGCCAAAACTCAAACAGGCAAAGTAATGGTAAATGTAAACAAATGTTTATTTGTGTGGTCTATTATTACAATTTTGTTAATTGATGTTTTTATTTTGTTGTTTTAATTGTGTTTTATTTTGTGTTATTTATACACAAAAATTTACATATAATAAAAATCTTAATTTGATCAAATTTTAATAGGTTAGATTGTCTATTGTTTTCTGATGAATACTTTGCAGGTGAAGTATCTATCTTTTGGCTGTGGCTATCGGTTTCTCATCGATATCGACGGTAGGGCGTTGAGGCTTGGTGAGTGGCGGAAAGCGGCTTAAGATAGGAGATGAGCAGGAGCATTCCGGAGGAAAAAATGAATATTAGCGACGTCGCGAAAAAGACCGGGTTAACCAGCAAGACGATTCGTTTTTACGAGGAGAAAGCGCTGATTACCGCCCCGATCCGCAGCGATAACGGTTATCGCCATTATTCCGCCAGGCACGTTGAAGAGCTGACGCTGCTGCGCCAGGCGCGGCAGGTGGGCTTCAACCTGGACGAGTGCCGTGAGCTGGTGGCGTTATTCAACGATCCGGCCCGCCACAGCGCCGACGTGAAGGCGCGCACGCTGCAGAAGGTGGCGGAGATCGAAAGGCACATCAGCGAACTGGGAGAAATGCGCCAACGCCTGTTGACGCTGGCGGAACAAT
The DNA here is from genome assembly GCF_052045405.1 of Serratia sp. 22278. Lineage (NCBI taxonomy): Bacteria > Pseudomonadati > Pseudomonadota > Gammaproteobacteria > Enterobacterales > Yersiniaceae > Serratia > Serratia sp. 22278. The sequence continues at coordinate 246,837 of NZ_JBQEOW010000004.1, forward strand.
GTCCGGGCGACGAGGGGGCGGAGTGCCCCATCATCAATAATCTGGCGGGATGCTGTCGTTCGAATTAACGGCTGATGGCGCGGATCACCAGCGTGACCCCTTCCACCGCCACCACTTCCACTTCAGTGCCGGCAGGCAGATCTTCCGCCGCCTGCGCGCGCCAGCTGCTGTCGCCGATATTGATGCGGCCCATGCCGTTGTGCATCGGTTCCGTCAGCGTGGCGCGGGTGCCGATCAGCTGGCGGTTGCGCTGGTTGAGCACCGGCGACCCGCCGGATGCGGCCGCCGGGCGCCGGCGCAGCCAGTACCACCACAGGTAAGCGACGACGACGGTCAGGACGGCGAAGATCGCGCCTTGCCACGCCCAGGAAAGTTGCGGAAGCAGCCAGATCAGGACGCCGACCAACAGCGCCGCCACGCCGCTCCACAGCAGGTAGCCGCCGGCGCCGAGCATTTCCGCCGCCAGCAACACGCCCCCGAGGGAGAGCCAAAACCACAGCGGATTCGCCGCGATCAGTTCGAGCATGATTATTTGCCTTTGCTTTCTTTCAGCAGTTCGGTAATGCCGCCGATCGAGCCGAGCAGGCTGCTGGCGTCCAGCGGCATCATCACCACTTTGCTGTTGTTGGAGGAACCGATCTTCTGCAGCGCGTCGGTGTATTTCTGCGCCACGAAGTAGTTCACCGCCTGAATGTTGCCGCTGGCGATGGCGTCGGACACCAGTTGGGTGGCGCGCGCCTCGGCCTCGGCGGCGCGCTCACGCGCTTCCGCCTGCAGGAACGCCGACTGACGTTCGCCCTCAGCCTTCAGGATCTGCGATTGTTTCTCACCCTCGGCGCGCAGAATGGCCGCCTGGCGCACCCCTTCCGCCTCCAGGATGTCGGCGCGCTTGGTGCGCTCAGCCTTCATCTGGGCGTTCATCGAGGCGATCAGCTCCGCCGGCGGCCGCACGTCGCGGATCTCGATACGGGTGATCTTCACCCCCCAAGGGTTGGTCGCTTCATCGACGATGTGCAACAAGCGGCTGTTGATGCTGTCGCGCTGCGACAGCATTTCGTCCAGCTCCATCGAGCCGAGCACGGTGCGGAAGTTGGTCATGGTCAGGTTGACGATCGCCTGTTCGAGGTTGCTGACCTCGTAGGCGGCGCGCGCCGGGTCGACCACCTGGATAAAGCACACCGCGTCGATGGCGACGTTGGCGTTATCGCGGGAAATCACTTCCTGCGAGGGGATATCCAGCACCTGCTCCATCATGTTGATTTTGCGGCCGATGCGGTCCATGAACGGCACCACCAGGTTCAGGCCCGGCATCAGCGTCTTGGTATAGCGGCCGAAGCGTTCTACCGTCCATTGGAACCCCTGCGGCACAATTTTGACGCCGGCGAACACCACAATCAGCGCGACGACGATCACGATGGGAATAAAAGTAAGCATGCAAACCTCCTGTCAGACATATGTAAACAGATATTACGTCAGCGCCGGAAAAATGCCTACCGATACCGCGACTTAATCCAGGACATTGGCGACTCCGCCATAAGCGGAACCGCTGTTCCGAACAGGGAGAAAAACGTTATTGAAATAAGTCTGGCACAGTTGGCGGATAAGTATGCCTAAATGGCATGATTTCAATAATTTTTATTCATTTCATGATGTTGCTCGCCTTGGCTAGAGTAAAAACACCCCCGTGTTTACCGTCAAAAATTTGTCATTTTTATTTGCGACTATGCTTTTTGAAATGACATTTCGGCCAAGGATTGTTATGGATTCGCTCAGTGTTGATGAACTCGCCCAGAAGAAAGACCGCTGGTATCGCATTGTAGAGGAGATGCTGGCCGAAGCCGGCGTCGCCATCAACGGCCCGCGCGCCTGGGATATTCGGGTGCACAACCCGGCCCTGTTCAAACGCATTTTGCAGGAAGGCTCGCTCGGCTTCGGCGAGAGCTATATGGACGGCTGGTGGGAATGCGAACGGCTGGACATGCTGTTTACCCGCATTCTGCAGGCCGGCGTCGATGAGCGCCTGCCGAAAAGCCTGAGCGACATCGCGCGCATCGCCTATGCCCGGCTGTTCAACCGCCAATCGCGCAAGCGCGCCTGGCAGGTGGGCAAAGAGCATTACGACATCGGCAACGACCTGTTCCGGGCGATGCTCGATCCTTACATGCAATACTCCTGCGGCTACTGGAAAGAGGCGCAGACGCTGGAGCAGGCGCAGCAGGCCAAGCTGCGGATGATCTGCGAGAAGCTGCAGCTGAAACCGGGCATGACGCTGCTGGATATCGGCTGCGGCTGGGGCGGGCTGGCGCAGTTTGCGGCGCAAAACTACGGCGTCGCGGTGCACGGCGTGACCATTTCGGCCGAGCAGCAGAAGCTGGCGCAGGCACGCTGCGCCGGGCTGGACGTCGAGATCTTGCTGCAGGATTACCGCGATCTGGATCGTCAGTTCGATCGCATCGTGTCGGTCGGCATGTTTGAGCACGTCGGGCCGAAAAACTACGAGACCTATTTCAGCGTCGCGGCGCGCAACCTGAAGCCGGACGGCCTGTTTTTGCTGCACACCATCGGTTCCAATCAAACCGACCTTAACGTCGATGCCTGGATAGACAAATACATCTTCCCCAACGGCTGCCTGCCTTCGGTGCGGCATATCGCCGAGGCCAGCGAAGGGCGTTTCGTGATGGAGGATTGGCACAACTTCGGCGCCGATTACGATCGCACGCTGATGGCCTGGCTGGAGAATTTCAAACGGGCGTGGCCGGAATTGGCGGGCGGTTATTCCGAACGCTTCGAGCGCATGTTCACTTATTACCTGAACGCCTGCGCCGGCGCGTTCCGTTCGCGCAACATTCAGCTGTGGCAGGTGTTGTTCAGCCCGGCGGGCGTGGAGGGCGGGGTGCGGGTCTATCGCTGATATCCCCGCCATATTTCAAGCTGACTGCACGTTCGAGCCCTGGTCGCTTAGTTATCTAAGCTCCCAGGGCTTCTCACCTTTGCCGCCTGGATGCAGCTTCAAGCATGACGAGTATCAGTACAGCAGTGAGTACAGCTGGCGGCGATATTTAGCGGCCAGCGCGTCGCCGGTGCCGAGTGCGGCCAGAATGTCCATCAGCGTCTTGCGCGCGTTGCCGTTGGCGGCGGCCAGATCCTTCTTCAGATGCCCCATCAGCAGTTCCAGCGCTTCTTCGTTACGCCCGACCTGATGCAGCTGCAGCGCCAGCTGCACCGCCAGCTCGACGTTGTCCGGCTGCTGCTGCACCTGCTGTTGCAGCTGTTGGATTTCCGGCGTGTCCGCCGCCTGTTTCAACAGTTCAATCTGCGCCACCAGGCCTTGATAGCGCGTATCGCGATCCTGCAACGGGATGGTCGCCAGCACCGCTTCGGCATCTTCGCTGCGGCTGAGGGCGATCTGCGTTTCGGCCAGCGTCAGGCCGATGTCGCTGCGCTGTTGGCTGCTCTGCCAGGCGTCTTTCAGCAGCGGCAGCGCTTCGGCGGCGTTGCCGGCGGCCAGCAATTCTTGCGCCTGCGCCAGTTTCAGATCTTCTTCCTTCGGCAGGAAACGCTGCAGCAAGTCGCGGATCGCTTCTTCCGGCTGCGGGCCCTGGAAGCCGTCGACCGGTTGGCCGTCTTTAAACAGGTAGACCGTCGGAATGGAACGCAGCCCGAATTGGGAGGCGATCATCTGTTCGGCGTCGCAGTCCACCTTGGCCAGAATGAACTGACCGGCGTATTCCGCCGCCAGCTTGTCCAGCACCGGCGTGAGCTGCAGGCAGTGTTGGCTGCGCTCGGACCAGAAGTAGAACAGCACCGGAATGGACATCGACTGTTCCAGCGTCTGGTGCAGGTTAGTTTCGTTAATATCAACAACAGCTTGAGCTAGCATCTTTTTTCTCTCTGATCGTGCGGAGCCATGGGGTGTAAATGGGGGCGCGCCGCCATTCTTCAACCCCGTCGGGCGAATTAAGCGTTGCTGCGCAGCAGCCAATCCAGACAGCGGCCCGGCAAAATGCGGCGCAGCACGCTCATCGCGTGCGCCAGCAGGGTGACCGGATAGCGCAGTTTGGCGCGCGGGCTTTCCAGCGCGTGGCGCAGTTTGGGCAGGATGGCCTCCGGCGGCAGCGTCAGGCGCTTGGCGATGCCGGGATTGTGCACCGGCTTGTCGCTCTGCGCCTGGTTGACGTTCTGGCTAAAGTGGGTGGCGATCGGCCCCGGTTCGATCAGGCTGACCTGAATGCCGCTGCCGTGCAGCTCCATGCGCAGCGCGTCCGACCAGGCTTCCAGCGCGAACTTGCTGGCGGCGTAGGCGCCGCGCCCGGCGCTGGAGACCAGCCCCATCACCGAGCTGGTCTGAATGATGCGCCCTTCGCCGTGCGGCAACATCGCCGGCAACAGCAGCTGGGTCAGTTGGTGGGTGCCGAACAGGTTGGTGGCGAACTGCCGCTCCAGCTGGCTGCGCGAAATGCGGCTAAGCGGGCCGTAAACGCCGAATCCCCCGTTATTGAACAGGCCGTACAGGCGGCCGTCGGTCAGCGCGATCACCTCGGCGGCGGCGCGCTCGACGCTGGCGCTGTCGTCCAGATCCAGCTCAATGCCTTCCAGCCCCAGCTGGCGCATGTTTTCCACGTCCTGCGGCTTACGGCAGGCGGCCAGCACCCGGTAGCCGCGGTTGCGCAGATCCTGCGCCGCAATCAATCCAATCCCGCTGGAACAGCCGGTTATCAATACCGCTTTTTGCATAACTTTACCTAGTGTACGACCCTAATTTAGTGAGACTCATGCTTTACTAGCGGTTCCAGGCGCTCCGCCATCCAGGTGGCGATAAACGGCTGAGCGTCCCCATTGGGGTGCAATCCGTCATCCTGCATCCATTCCGGCTTCACCACCACCTGTTCCATATAGAACGGCAGCAGCGGAATGTTGAACTGCTTGGCCAGCGCCGGGTAGACGGCGCTGAACGCCTCGGTGTAGCGGCGGCCGTAGTTCGGCGGGATGCGGATCTGCATCAGCAGCGGCTGCGCGCCGGCCTGCTGCACCCGCGTGATGATTTGGCCGAGATCGCGCTGTACGTCCTGCGCCGGGAAGCCGCGCAGGCCGTCGTTGGCGCCCAGCTCGATCAGCACCCAGCGCGGCTGATGCTGTTTCAGCAGCGCGGGCAGACGCGCCAGCCCCTGCGCGGCGGTGTCGCCGCTGATGCTGGCGTTGACCAGCTGCGGCGCGCCCGGTTTTTTCTGCCACTGTTCGGCCAACAGCGTCGGCCAGGCCCGCTCGATCGGCAGGCGATAGCCGGCGCTTAAACTGTCGCCCAAAATCAATAAGGTATCGGCGGCGGCAGCGCGTAAACTGAATAATCCCAACAGCAAAAGGAAGGGAAGATGCCAGCGGAAAACGTTCTTGAAGTTCATCATCTTAGTAAACACGTTGGTCAGGGTGAGCATCAGCTCACCATCCTTACCGGAGTCGAGCTGCTTGTCAAACCCGCGCAGACGATCGCCCTGATCGGCGAATCCGGATCGGGGAAATCGACCTTGCTGGGCATTTTGGCCGGGCTGGACGACGGCAGCGAGGGCGAGGTGCGTTTGCTCGGCGAGTCGCTGACCGCGTTGGACGAAGAAGGCCGCGCCGCGCTGCGCGCCAGGAACGTCGGTTTCGTGTTTCAGTCGTTCATGTTGGTGCCGACGCTGAACGCGCTGGAGAACGTGCAACTGCCGGCGCTGCTGCGCGGCGAGAGCGACAGGCAGAGTCGCGAGCAGGCGGTGCAGTTACTGGAACAGCTGGGACTGGGCAAACGTCTCGATCACCTGCCGGCGCAGCTGTCCGGCGGCGAGCAGCAGCGCGTGGCGCTGGCGCGCGCCTTCAGCGGCCGGCCGCGGGTGCTGTTCGCCGATGAACCGACCGGCAACCTCGATCGTCAGACCGGCGATCGCATCGCCGACCTGCTGTTCTCTCTCAACCGCGATTTTGACACCACCCTGATCCTGGTGACCCATGACGAAACCCTGGCGGCGCGCTGCCAGCGGCGGTTGCGGCTGCGTGAAGGCAAGCTGTGGGAGGAAGCATGATCTGGCGCTGGTTCTGGCGCGAATGGCGCTCGCCGTCGCTGCTGATCGTGTGGCTGGCGCTGACGCTCTCTGTCGCCTGCGTGCTGGCGCTGGGCAGCATCAGCGATCGCATGGACAAAGGGCTCAGCCAGCAGAGCCGCGATTTTATCGCCGGCGATCGGGTGCTGCGCAGCGCGCATCCGGTGCCGGAAGGCTGGCTATTGGACGCGCAGCAGCAGGGGCTGAAGGTGAGCCGCCAACTGTCGTTCACCACCATGACCTATGCCGGCGAGCGGCCGCAGCTGGCGGACGTGAAAGCCACCGATCTGACCTATCCGCTGTACGGCAAGCTGGAAACGCGCCCGGCCAACATCAAGCCCGAACCGGGTAGCGTGCTGGTGGCGCCGCGTTTGCTGGCGCTGCTGAACGTGAAAGTGGGGGGGGCGCTGGAGGTGGGCGACACTACGCTGCGTATCGCCGGTGAAATCATTCAGGAGCCGGACGCCGGCTTCAATCCATTCCAGACCGCGCCGCGCATCATGATCAACCTGGCGGACGTCGAGAAGACCGGTGCGGTGCAGCCGGGCAGCCGCCTGACCTACCGCTACATGTTCGCCGGCGCCGAGCCGGATATTCAGCGTTATGAGGAGCGGCTGGCGCCGCAGTTGACGCCGGATCAGCGCTGGTTCGGGCTGCAGGAATCCGGCAGCGCGCTCGGCAAGTCGCTGCAGCGATCCCAACAGTTCCTGCTGCTGTCGGCTCTGCTGACGCTGCTGTTGTCGATCGCCGCCGTGGCGGTGGCGATGAGCCACTATTGCCGCAGCCGTTACGATCTGATCGCGGTGCTGAAAACCCTCGGCGCCGGGCGTGGCGCGCTGCGTAAATTGATCGTCGGCCAGTGGCTGGCGGTGATGGCGCTGGCGGCGGCGTGCGGCGGGGCGATCGGGCTGGCGTTTGAAGCGTTGCTGATCCGCCTGCTGAAGCCGGTATTACCGGCTGCGTTGCCTGCCGCCGGCGCCTGGCCGTGGCTGTGGGCGCTCGGCGCGCTGGTGCTGATCTCGCTGCTGGTCGGGCTGCGGCCGTATCGCCAGCTGCTGGCCACCCAGCCGCTGCGGGTGCTGCGCCGCGACGTGACGGCCAACGTCTGGCCGCTGCGCTACTTCCTGCCGGTGACGGCGGCGATCGTGGTGGCGCTGTTGGTGGCGCTGATGGGGGCCAGCACGCTGCTGTGGGCGATCCTGGCTGGCATGGCGGTGCTGGCGCTGCTGCTGGGCGGCATCGGCTGGGGCAGCTTGCTGTTGCTGCGCCGCATCACGCTCAAGAGCCTGGCGCTGCGGCTGGCGGTCAACCGCCTGCTGCACCAGCCCTGGGTGACCATCAGCCAACTGGCGGCGTTTTCGCTGTCGTTCATGCTGCTGGCGCTGCTGTTGGTGTTGCGCGGCGATCTGCTCGAACGCTGGCAGCAACAGCTGCCGCCGGACAGCCCGAACTATTTCCTGCTCAACATGACCGAGGCGCAGGTGCCGCAGGTGAAAACTTTCCTGCAGCAGCACCAGATCAAACCGGAAACCTATTACCCGATCGTCCGGGTGCGCCTGACCGAGATAAACCAGCAGGTGGCGACCGAACGGGTGCATGAAGACGATCCGGGCGGCGAGGCGGTGAACCGTGAGCTGAACCTGACCTGGCTGACCGAACTGCCGGATCACAATCCGTTGGTGGCGGGCAATTGGCCGCCGAAAACCGGTGAGGTTTCGATGGATGAAGGCATCGCCGGGCGGCTGAAGATCACGCTGGGCGATACGCTGACCTTCAGCGGCGATACCCAGGCCTTCAGCGCCAAAGTCACCAGCCTGCGCCAGGTGGATTGGGAAAGCCTGAAGCCGAACTTTTACTTTATCTTCCCGCCGGGCGCGCTGGACGGCCAGCCGCAGACCTGGCTCACCAGCTTCCGCTACGACGGCGACGGCCGGATGTTGACCCAGCTCAACCGCCAGTTCCCAACGCTCAGCCTGCTGGACATCGGCGCGATCCTGAAACAGGTCGGCGGCGTGCTGCAACAGGTCAGCCGCGCGCTGGAGGTGATGGTGGTGCTGGTGGTGTTGTGCGGCGGCCTGCTGCTGCTGGCGCAGGTGCAGGTCGGCATGCGTCAGCGGCGGCAGGAGCTGGTGGTCTATCGCACGCTGGGCGCCGGCAAACGGCTGCTGCGCCGCACGCTGTGGTGCGAGTTTGCTTTGCTGGGGCTGGTGGCGGGCATCGCGGCGGCGGTGGGCGCCGAGGCGGCGCTGTGGCTACTGCAGAGCCGGGTGTTTGACTTCCCATGGACGCCGACGCCGGTGCTGTGGTGGGCGCTGCCGCTGGCCAGCGCGCTGCTGCTGTCGCTGTGCGGCGGCTGGCTGGGCGTGCGCCTGCTGCGCGGCAAGGCGCTGTTCCGCAGTTATGAGGGCTAGTTGATATCGAGGCAGGTAGCGGCCGAAAAGGGTGAGTCTCTTTGATCCGGGCAGGGGACTCAGTAAGCGGCGGGCATTTTCCCCGCCGCTTACCTTAATAGAGTTTTGAATGCTTATTAACTGTGAAATCTTCATTTATTAAGTAGTAGTAGTTAAAACAATCTTCGAATGAAAACCCTCCTGTTTTTTGACAGTATTTCGTTATTCTACCTTTTTTATTGCTGAGGGATTGGCTTGTCATTGTCATTAGTAATGTTATTACATTCCGGTTGAATATATCGTTGTGGTTAGAGATAAAAGAATCAGGTACTGAAATGAAATCTATAGGATCGTTGTCGAAACAAGGGAGTCTATCATGGTGATATTGTTCTTTCTGGTGCAGGGTACGGGTACAATAAGAATTAAATTTCCATGGTCCGATAATGCCGGAATTGATAGCTTCCGGTATCAATTGCTCAATGTCTAACAGGTCTTCTTTTTTTGATATTTGCGCGGGAATATGGTACTGAGATGTCCTGGTGTCGCTCACGGTATGTTCTTTATTATACATGTAACCCGTGGTAAACATTTTAAAGTTGCCTACCGTTATATCGTCAAGATCCTGCTCTTTTATTTTATATTTTACCCCGAAGTAATCTCTTTCTATCTCTACCTGTGACCATCTTATGTTTTTGCCAAAAAACTGACCTACCGGGAATGCCACGTTGGTAGGGATATCAGCGCGAGAACTGATGACATACATCAGTGACGGCATGGGTTTTCCTTGAGCGCCCAGTCTCATGCTGCTCTCTTTTAAAAGGAGGGCTTGGTTTGCTTCTACCGCAGGGTTTAAAAGAATCAAGCCGTCGCCAAAGGGTTTCAATGTACTATTATTTTCAGCTGTTCTCATTCTCTCCAGCAGGTTATCGTTCAAAGCGGAAAGTAAAATATCGGCACCAAAGCTGTGTCCCACTGTGAGCATAAAATTATTGTTATTTTTACCAACGATTGACTCCAGCTTGATGAGAAAATCTTTTACTCCGTTGCGGCCCACCTCCTCTGCCACGGATTTACGATCCCAAAAAGTGAGGTTTTCAAGCTCTGCGCCATGAAAGCTCATTCCGCGCCAGCCAATGTAGATCCCCAATAGTTTTCTTTTTCCTATTATCCTTGGGGCAGCAACGTAGGAGAGCGTTTTTTGGAAGTTTTTTACATTTTTATCAAGTACGGATGCATTATGCTTCCAGCCATGGATAAACACGATGACACCAACGTCTTCTTTCTCTTCCATACGCGCTATATTTGATAAAAGCTGCGCTGTTTGCTGTGGAGCAAAATCATGGCCGCGCTCACTAAATTCGATAAACCCCAAATCATAGCCGGTGTGTGTCTCATAGTTACTGCCACACCCTCTCCAGTGGTCGCAGTTTTTCCCATCGGAAGTACGAAATGGTGCATTGGCCACACATCCGCTTAGCATTAAAATGAGGGTGAGAAATATAAGCTTCATTTTGTCACTCCGGAAGATATCAGTGCTTCAGTTGTAGCTCAGACCTTTTGGATGGTTGTTTTTAGAATGAATAGGTCAGTATCTATTTTAATGCATATAGTAATGACAATTTTTTATAATTTCATGTCATTAATTATTTTAGGTTTACAGACCCCTCATACTTTTATTTAATTATCATGTGTAGTGTAAATTTAGCTCTTGATTTTATTTTTTCAAATTAGAATGATGCAGATTGATAGTGCAATGATTAAATGTTGGTGTTCGTCTTATTTTTGATGTTTTATTCAATATCTCATGCCGATATTGCTCATTGTTTATATATATTATGCTGTTGATAAATGGCGTTGTCGGGCGGTTTTTTGATTGTGCCAGGCCTAAAAAAGGGGTTAGCTTAAGGCTAACCCCTTTTACTTTCGACGGCGTGAGCCTTAGGCCAGCTTCTGCTGCGCCCAGGCCAGCCCGCTTTGGTATTCGCCCGGCAGCAGCGGCGCCAGCGCCTGCAGCGCCTGGCGCAGATCGGCGGCACTCGGGTCGTTCAGATTGAGGTGGCCGACCTTGCGGCCCGGGCGCACCTCTTTCTCATACCAGTGCAGATGCACCAGCGGCAGCGACAGCCACTGGTCGTTGACGGCGGTGCCGATCAGGTTGACCATCACCGACGGCGTGCTCACCACCGGCTGCGGCAGCGGTAGGCCGAGGATGGCGCGCAGGTGCAGCTCGAACTGGCTGATGGAGGCGCCGTTTTGCGTCCAGTGGCCGCTGTTGTGCACGCGCGGCGCCAGTTCGTTGATCAGCAGCCGATCGCCGACGATAAAGCACTCCATCGCCATCACGCCGACATAGTTCAGCTCGTTCAGGATCGCCGCCAGCATCTGCTCGGCCTGTTGCTGCAGCGCTGGATTGGGCTGCGGCAGCGCCACGCTGGCGCGCAGGATGCCGTCTTCATGCAGGTTATGGGTCAGCGGGTAGAATACCGAACGGCCGTCGTGGCCGCGCGCGCCCACCAGCGACACTTCGCCGGAGAAATTGATGCCTTGCTCGACGATGCACTCGCCATAGGCGTCGGCCGGCAGTTCGGCTTCTTGGCTCGGACGCAAGCGCCACTGGCCGCGGCCGTCATAGCCGCCGACCCGGCGTTTGACGATCGCCAGTTCGCCCAGCGCAGCGAATACCTGCGGCCATTCGGCGGCGCTCGCCAGCAGCTGCCACGGCGCGGTCGCCAGGCCGAGCTGGTCGAGCAGCTGTTTTTGCGTCAGGCGATCCGCCAGACGCGGGAAGATGTCGCGGTTGACGAAGGCGCTGTGGGTCGCCAGCTCACGCGTCAGCGCGGTTTCCGGCCAGCGTTCTATCTCGGCGGTAATGACGCTGTTCTGATACGGCACCGCTTCAGGTTCGGCATCGATGCCGACAGGGTAGACGGCGATGCCCAGCGGTTCGCCGGCCTGGCGCAGCATGCGCCCCAGTTGGCCGTTGCCCAGTACGCAAACCGGCTTCATGCGTCCTCCCGCGGATCGGGGTGGTTCAAGACGTCTTCGGTCTGCGCCTGACGCCAGTCCGCCAAACGCTGCGCCAGCGCGGCGTCGTGCAGCGCCAGGATCTGCATCGCCAGCAACCCGGCGTTGGCGGCGCCGGCTTTGCCGATCGCCAGCGTGCCCACCGGAATGCCGCGCGGCATCTGCACGATGGAGTAGAGGCTGTCTACGCCGCTCAGCGCGGCGCTTTGCACCGGCACGCCCAACACCGGCACCAGGGTTTTCGCCGCCAGCATGCCCGGCAGATGCGCCGCACCGCCGGCGCCGGCGATGATCACGTCAAAGCCGTTGGCGGCAGCCTGCTCGGCGAAGCTGAACAGCTTGTCCGGCGTGCGGTGAGCGGAAACGACTTCGACATGGAAGGGGACGTCGAGCTGGGTCAGGACTTCGGCAGCGAACTGCATGGTGGCCCAGTCACTTTTCGATCCCATTACAATTGCGATTTTCGCCCCGGTATTGGCGGCTGAAGCGGCGTTGGCTCCCATGGGTGTAAGGCTCCTGTGATTTGTCTGGCGTCGGCTGAGGGCCGAATGAGGGCGTAGAGCATACCATGAGCGCACGGCGAGGAAAACGGTTGCGTCGCCGGTTTTCACCGTCGAAAGCGCGAATTTTCACTCTCGCGCCAGTGCGGAATTCAGAATGGGAATGAGATCAGCTCGACGGCGTCGGCGCTGACTTTGATCATCGATCCTTCGACGTGCCAGGCACCCAGCACCGCACGATGGGCTTCGCCATTGCTCAGCGCCAGTCGGTGCACCGCCGGGCGATGGGTATGGCCGTGGATCATCCAGTGCACGTCGTGGTGCAGCATCGTTTGCTCGACCGCCTGCGGGTTGACGTCCATGATGGCGTCCGACTTGCCTTGGTTGGATTGCTGGCTGCGGGCGCGCATGTTGGCGGCGATCTTCAGTCGCCAGCGCAGCGGCAGCGCGAGGAACAGTTTTTGAATCAGCGGGTTGTGCACTTTACGGCGGAATTGCTGATAGGCTTGATCGTCGGTGCACAGGGTGTCGCCGTGCAGGATCAGGATCCTGCGGCCGTACAGCTCCAGCACTTTTTCTTCCGGCAGCAGCTGCATGCCGCTGGCGCGGGCGAAGCGCTTGCCGAGCAGAAAATCGCGGTTGCCGTGGATGAAATAGCAGGGCACGCCGGCCTGTTGCAGCGCTTTCAGCGCCGCGGCGATCTCCGCGTGCAGCGGCTCGGGATCGTCGTCGCCGATCCAGGCCTCAAACAGGTCGCCGAGGATGTACAGCGCGTCGGCGTGCATCGCTTCGCGCCGTAAAAAACGCAGAAAACCGGCAGTGATTGCCGGTTCCTGTGCGCACAAGTGCAGATCTGCGATGAACAGCGTACTCATGCAGCCGCGATTACTCGCTGACGGTCACGCTGTTGATGACGACGTCTTCTACCGGTACGTCCTGGTGCATGCCGCTGCGGCCAGTTTTCACGCCTTTGATCTTGTTGACCACGTCCATGCCTTCAACCACTTCAGCGAACACGCAGTAGCCCCAGCCCTGCACGTTTTCGCCGCGGAAGTTCAGGAAGTCGTTGTCAGCCACGTTGATGAAGAACTGTGCGGTGGCGGAGTGCGGATCGTTGGTACGCGCCATTGCCAGGGTGCCGATGGTGTTTTTCAGACCGTTGTTGGCTTCGTTCTTGATAGCCGCATTGGTCGCTTTCTGGTTCATGCCCGGCTCGAAACCGCCGCCCTGGATCATGAAGCCGTTGATCACACGGTGGAAGATGGTGTTGTCGTAGAAACCGGCGCGGCAGTAGTTCAGGAAGTTTTCAACGGTAACCGGCGCTTTGTCAGCAAAGGTCTTGATGACGATATCGCCGTGATTGGTGTGGAAAGTAACCATAGTTTTAATCCTAACAAGATGAAGTGAGACGCCACGTAAAGCGAGTGAACATTCAGACCGCCCTTATAACATATCCGCCCCGGCGAGTCAGCAGCGGGTCAACCGCGCACTGTCTGTGGTAATTGCTTTATTGTTATATTATAACAATTATGCCGGCGGCCGGATTTTACGCGTTTTCTTCGCGTGAAATCAGCAAAGCTTGGCCTTAACCTTGCAATAGATCAGGCTTCAGGTTTCAATACGCTACCGGGCGTAAAACCTGAAGCCCGGTTATCTTTTTTGTTATCACGCACACCACGGAATCTCCCGATGCTAAAGATTTTTAATACCCTGAGTCGTCAAAAAGAGGAATTCAAACCCATTCATGCCGGGAAAGTGGGCATGTACGTGTGCGGGGTAACCATCTATGACCTGTGTCACATCGGCCACGGTCGTACCTTTGTCGCTTTCGACGTGGTGGCGCGTTATCTGCGCTATCTCGGCTATTCGCTGAACTACGTGCGCAACGTCACCGACGTAGACGACAAAATCATTCGCCGCGCGGCGGAAAATCATGAGACTTGCGACCAACTGACCGAACGCATGCTGGCGGAAATGCACGCCGACTTCGACGCGCTGCTGATCGATCGTCCGGATCAAGAGCCGCGCGCGACCCAGCACATCGCCGAGATCATCGAGATCACGCAGCGTCTTATCGATCGCGATCACGCTTACGTGGCCAGCAACGGCGACGTGATGTTCTCCATCGACAGCGATCCGCAATACGGCCTGCTGTCGCGTCAGGATCTGGATCAGCTGCAGGCCGGCGCGCGCGTGGAGATCGACGACGTGAAGCGCAACCCGATGGACTTCGTGCTGTGGAAAATGTCCAAGCCGGGCGAGCCGAGCTGGCAGTCGCCGTGGGGGCCGGGCCGTCCGGGCTGGCACATCGAATGCTCCGCCATGAACTGCAAACAGCTGGGCACCCACTTCGACATCCACGGCGGCGGTTCCGATCTGATGTTCCCGCACCACGAGAACGAGATCGCGCAGTCGAGCTGCGCCCACGATGGCCCGTACGTCAATTACTGGATGCACTCCGGCATGGTGATGATCGACAAAGAGAAGATGTCCAAATCGCTCGATAACTTCTTCACCATCCGCGACGTGCTCGGCCATTACGATGCGGAGACGGTGCGTTACTTCCTGATGTCCGGCCACTATCGCAGCCAGTTGAACTACAGCGAAGAGAACCTCAAGCAGGCGCGCACCGCGCTGGAGCGCCTCTATACCGCGCTGCGTGGCACCGACGCCGATGCCGTGCCGGCCGGCGGCGAAGCGTTCGAAGCCCGCTTCCGCGAAGCGATGGACGACGACTTCAACACTCCGGAAGCCTACTCGGCGCTGTTCGATCTGGCCCGTGAGGTTAACCGCCTGAAGAGCGAAGACATGGCGGCGGCCAACGGCATGGCGGCGGAACTGCGCAAGCTGGCGAAAGTGCTCGGCCTGCTGCAGCAGGAGCCGGAGCAGTTCCTGCAAGGGGGCGCACAGGTTGACGACGGCGAAGTGGCGGAGATTGAAGCGCTGATCAAACAGCGTAACGAAGCGCGCGCCGCCAAGGACTGGGCGCTGGCGGACGCCGCGCGTGATCGGTTGAACGAGATGAACATCGTGCTGGAAGACGGCCCGCAGGGCACCACCTGGCGCCGTAAGTAAGCCGGCCGAAGTGAAAACAAAAAAGGCGCTGAATTCAGCGCCTTTTTCTATGGCTGCGGGTTAGGGTTTAACCATGACCTTGCCGCCGTTGAACTCCACCACCTGATCGGCGACGATCTTGCAGCGCTTGCGGGTTTCGACCTTGCCGTCGACTTTCACCAGCCCTTCGGCGATGACTTCTTTGGCGGCGCCGCCGCTTTCACACCAGCCCTGGAACTTCAGCAGATCGCACAGTTCGACATGGGGATGATTGTCCAGATTGAAAATTTCCATACTGCCTTACTTATTTAGGTTGAACGTCGTGATATTCCTCGCAGGCCTGCAAGGTATTTTGGATCAGTGTAGCCACGGTCATCGGGCCAACGCCACCCGGCACCGGGGTGATGTAGGCGGCGCGCTCGCTGGCGGCGTCGAAGTCGACATCGCCCACCACTTTACCGCTTTCCAGGCGGTTGATGCCGACGTCCACCACGATGGCGCCCGGTTTAATCCAGTCGCCCGGAATGAAGCCCGGCTTGCCGACCGCCACCACCAGCAGATCGGCGTTCTCGACGTGGTGACGCAGATTTTTGGTGAAGCGGTGGGTGACGGTAGTGGTGCAGCCGGCCAGCAGCAGTTCCATGCTCATCGGGCGGCCGACGATGTTGGACGCGCCGACCACCACGGCATTCAGGCCGTAGGTATCGATGTTATAACGCTCCAGCAGGGTAACGATGCCGCGCGGGGTGCACGGGCGCAGCTTAGGCGCGCGCTGGCACAGGCGGCCGACGTTGTACGGATGGAAGCCGTCGACGTCTTTGTCCGGATGGATGCGTTCCAGCACCTTGACGTTATCGATGCCGGCCGGCAGCGGCAGCTGCACCAGAATGCCGTCGATTTCCGCGTCGGCGTTCAGCTGGTCGATCAACGCCAACAGCTCGGCTTCACTGGTGGCAGCGGGCAGGTCGTAGGAGCGGGAGAGGAAGCCGACTTCATCGCAGGCGCGGCGCTTGCTGGCGACGTAAATTTGCGAGGCCGGGTTCTCGCCGACCAGCACAACCGCCAGGCCTGGGGCGCGTTTGCCGGCCGCCAGACGTTGTTTCACTTGCTCAGCCACTTCGTTTCTAACCTGCTGCGCAATCGTTTTACCATCAATAATCTTTGCTGACATCAGTGTGGAAATCCATCAATTAAGAAAAGCGGGGATGCCGCTATTCTGTCAGAAGCTGAGCGCGCTGTCAGGCGCAGAATCACCCTCGCCGCCGTTGCCGAGGCCGATTTACGCTTTTTTTATGCCGGCTTCAGGAACCTCTACGCCATTTTTACCGGCATTTGCATACGCTGGGGCCATACACAGGGCGAAAGAGGGCAGGAGCATGAGAGCGATAACCCGGCTTTATCCGTTGCATCATCAGCCTGATCAGCAACCGGCGCAGCCTAAGCACGTTGGCGAGACGGTGTTCGATTCTTCGCTGCACCCGGCGGACGGCGCGCAGCTGACGGCGTTGCATCAGCTCGGCCGGCGCGAAGCGGCGCCGTCGTGGCGGGTACGCCTGAGCGCGCTGTGGCGGAAGCTGTGCGCATGAACGGCTGCGCATGGGTAGGCTGCACGCTATGGCTGCTTTGGGCGCCATGGAGCCAGGCTTCTTTAAACAGCGCGCGCCCTGACGCCGCATGGGTTGAAAGCGTGACGGCGACTTGCAACACACGGGTGATTGAGCATGCCGATTGGGGGGACATTGCCGCAGTGGTGCAGTCTACGCGCCTTTGTCTGCGGCGGGGCGGTGGACGGCAAGAGGCTGAGCGCACGCCGATTTACGTAGGCGTTGGCCTGGTTCAGCATAACGGCGCCGGTTGACGAGAACCCTCGCCGCGCGGGCGCTGGCGGAAAAAACGCCATAAAGCACGGCCGCCGTCGTAACGTCATGAAAAGGCATTGACTCGCTAACCTCTGACCGTATAATCCCAACCCGCAGCCGCAGGTTGCCGCATCTCAATGCGCCCTTAGCTCAGTTGGATAGAGCAACGGCCTTCTAAGCCGTAGGTCATAGGTTCGAATCCTATAGGGCGTGCCATTAAGTATCAATGAGTTATGCCTTTTAACCAGTCTTCCCAATTTCATCATGGGACAAATTTGGGACTAAACCTCCGAAAATCGCATCAATTTGCCTCGCATGCTCAGTGAGATGGTTAGGTGCAAGGTGTGCGTATCGCTGTACCATTTCAATGCTCTCCCAGCCTCCCATTTCCTGAAGTGCCGAAAGTGGGGCGCTGCCTGAACCAACCAGCTTGCCCACGTATGCCGCAGATCGTGAAAGCGGAAATCAGTTATCTACATGTTGAAGAAATGCCCCAACTCTGGGGATTATCCTGACGGCTTGATTTAAAAAACGGCTGCGGCCGTTTTTTGCGTCATGTGGGAGCGATATGAGAAAGTCATAAAAATGGCCACGCTAAAGGATAGGCTATTTGATAGAGCGGCAATTAATATGCGTAAAGGATTAAAGGCGCTGAAGTAAATTAAAGCATTTTCCCTTCCATCACGTAAAAATCTCCACTCATCGTTGTGTAGTAAGCATAAGAAATGTTTTTTTCGAAATTATCGCAGTGAACAACGGTATTTTTATCGGACTCTTGCCAGGAAATCATGAAATAGCCGTCAGCCAATGAACGCCACTGGAAAGGCACATTCATAATGGTTCCGCGAAGCTCTCCGTTTAGAAACTCAACGGTAATGGTGTTTTCACTGGCATGGTAGGCGTTTTTAACTTCGAGACCATTGTCCATCTTGATGGTAAAAGATTGACCGGCATAAGGAAATTTTACAGCCATTGTCGCAACTCCTTTAATGTGTCGTAAAAGCGGCGGTGAAGCACGCTGCTATCCCGAATCACTCGTGCCTAAGACGGGAGTGAGGTCAGCCAACTGAGCGTTAAGCGGCTGGATAGGGCCAATAAATAGTAGAGAGGGCGCATCGGTGGAAAAAGGGACCGGCGGGCAATTCACTTTTCTCTTTTTGTTCATAAAGAGGACGGGCGGCTGGTTACTGTTCACTGCGGGGACAGTGGGGTTTAAGTGACGGGTCTTTGCCAGGCACCGAACGCGGTCACAGGAAACGGCAAGCGGCATTGAACCTTCGTTTAGTTTGTCACGCTACAATAGGTGAAAATTTCCCCATGGAGCCTATCGTGCGCAAATCCAGATTCCTGCTCGTGACCTTGCTGTGCCTGTGCGCCGCCGCCATGCTGTACGTTATGGCATATCGGGCACTGGGGCATTACCTCAGCGACGGCGAGAAGGCCTACCCGGATATCAGCGTTGAAATTCGCTGAGGGCCGTGCGCCCTGAAGGGGACTGCGCCGAATTTTTCGCACTGATTTACCCGCCATTTACCCGCCGTCGGCAATGATGACGCTGCGTCTCCACATTGTGTGGTTCTTTTGGGCGGAATGCGGTTATGTCACTGCAGCAGGCATCGAATGTTTCTTTGAGCAACAACGGCTTAAAGGGCATCGGTTACAAACATTATGCGTTGGCGATCGTGGCGTTTTCGGCGCTCGTACGGTCTATTTCCTTAACGGACAGGTATTTTTGGTGCGATGAAGCCTCCAGCGTGCTGACCAGCCGTTACGATGTGGGCGCTTTGCTCTATCACGCTTCCTTCGATGTTCACCCGCCGTTTTATTACCTGCTGCTGCATGGCTGGATGGCGCTGTTTGGCGACGGCATTCTGGCGGCCCGCTCGCTGAGTCTGGTGTTCGGCGTGATGACGGTGGCGCTGGCGATGCGCTTTACCCGTTGGCTGGCCAATGAGCGGGCGGCGCTGATCGCGGGATGGCTGATGGCGATCATGCCGATGGCGGTGCGCTACAGCCAGGAGGCGCGCATGTATGCGCTGATGGGGCTGCTGGCGATCGCCGCCGCCATGGCGTTGGCGAAGTGGCTGAAAACGCCGGATAACCGCCGTTATCTGGCGCTGTATGCGTTAGTGATGACGCTAAGCTTTTATACCCATTACTTCACGATTTTCACGCTGATCGCTCACTGGATGGTGCTGCTGGCGCTGTCGTGCCGCCGCGAAGGCGAACGTTACATCAAACGGCCGGCGTGGTGGTTGGCCAATGCGGCGATCGGGATGGCCTACATTCCCTGGCTGCTGGCGCTGTTCAATCTGCTGGCGCATATCGCCGAACTGCGGGTCGGCGGCGACGTCGGTTGGATCCCTCGGGTTTCCTGGGGCGATCTGCCGGCGATGTATTGGCGTTTTCTCACTGGGCATGATGGCAGCAACTATCCCATGGCCATTCTCTGGCTGTTGCCGGCGATGTTTGTCGCGTTGTGTTCATTGCTGCTGTGGCGGCGGGAGACGCCGAGAACATTCTCTCTGTTGTTGCTTGGCGGGATTCTGATCCCGGTGACGCTGGTCTTCGCCATTTCCTGGCGCTCGCCGCTGTTTGTCGATCGCTACCTCTATTCGGCCGCGCTCGGCATCCCGTTGGTGTTGGGTGTGCTGATCGCCAGAACGAAAAGCCGAGTGCGCGGGATCTCTTTGCTGCTGTTCTTCAGTTTGTTGTTCGGTTGCGGTGTGCGTAACGATTACCCGGTCGAGAAAGATGAGTTCAAGGTGATGGTGCACTACATCAACAGCCACTATCAGCTCAACGATGCGGTGGTGGTCAGCAACATGTTCAACTACCTGAGTTATGTGTATTACAACAAGAAGGGTTATCGCGCCTTGCTGTACACGCCGGCCAGGCCCAACGGCATCTCGGGTAAGCCCAATGCCTATGGTTTCGGTACCTTTTTCCACGATCGGGCGGCGCAGACCTACGTCGATAAGCTCAGCGCCTTATCGAAAGGCCATCGCCGGATTTGGCTGGTCAGCGGCGGCGATTTCAACCAGGACTTCGGCCGTTCGCCGCCGGGTTGGGTCAACACCGCTACCTTCAAGAGCGGCGGTTTTGAGTCGCGCCTGTTCGTGGTGCGTTGAGTAAAATGTCATATTTCCCATTCGGCGTTACATCTGGCTGAGCAAACTTACGCGGGGATGACAGTTCTATACATTGAGATTGGTACTGTAGCTCTACCCGATGATGTTGTGTGTTATCCATTCCCTGTAGTGTATTACCCCATCCCTGTTAAGTTTATCCCGCCTTGTGCGGGATTTTTTTTATCTGTGTATGCTTGGCGGGGTAACGCGATTTTTTTGAATAACACCGTCAGTTTTATTCGGTATTCAGTCGCTGCGCGCTTGATTAGATTGAACGCGAGAGGGGCGCCGTCGGCGCCTTTGTGCAATGAGTGGAGAATTTCTATGGCGAAGACAGTAGTGGTGTTTCATTCCGGCTACGGCCATACCGAGCGTTTGGCGAAAGTGGTGGCGGAAGGCGCCGGGGCGGAATTGATCGCCATCGATCAGAACGGCGATATCAGCGACGAAGCCTGGCAGACGCTGGATGAGGCGGACGCCATCATCTTTGGCTCGCCGACCTATATGGGCGGCCCATCCTGGCAGTTCAAGAAATTCGCCGACGCCAGCTCCAAAGCCTGGTTCGGCCGCAAGTGGCAAGACAAAGTGTTCGGCGGCTTTACCAACAGCGCCAGCCTGAACGGCGACAAGCAGGTGACGCTGATCGCGCTGCAGACGCTGGCTTCGCAACATGGCGGCCTGTGGGTCAGCCTGGGGCTGCTGCCGGCCAACACCAAATCGGCGCAGCGCACCGACGTCAATAACCTGGGCGGTTCGGTGGGGCTGCTGGTGCAGACCCCGGCGGATGCCGGCGTGGATGAGATGCTGTCGGGCGATCTGGCGACCGCCAAGCTCTATGGTCAGCGCGTAGCGGGCTTTGCCGCCAAACTGGCGTAATACCTATCGCGTAGATGGGACGGCGGTGCGGTTGAACGGATGCCGCGTTCATTTTCTCTGCACAATTGGCGTGTAATCTGCGAAATGTTATTAGCCTGCTTGGGCTAACACTGCATTTCGTACAAATATTCCCGGTTCCTAGGCCGGGTTTTTTGTTGCTAAGGTCTGCTTAAGCTTTCGCCGCTATACTGCGCGTCAGCATGGTCATGCAATGCATGGCCGTGTCGTAACTGTCGATTTGCTGTTGTTCAAGCAAGCCCGCTTCATGCGGGCTTTTTTTGGGTTGTTATTGCACAGGCGGCCCAGTTGCAGGAAAATAATCGCGCAGTGATTCAAACATCATTTAATGACCAATAACCATAAACTTATTAATGTAATTAACGCCGTCGGCGGCCTATTACGCCATGCGCTATGCTGACAGCAGAGTAGGTATTATTTGCTGACGCTATGCGGGGGGTTCCCGCCGCGGCCGCCTCAGGCTAAGAAAAGTCTGTTAATTAAATGTTAATGTTTTTTATTATTGATTTGTCTGGCTTTTTTGGTTGAAATTCGGATTGACTATCCCTCACTGGCCGGGCGAGCGAGTATGCACATTATTATTCTGGTTATTAGCAAAATATGGGCGAGGCGATGAACGCCAGAATAAACGCCAGGCATGGCCTGCCGCTAACGGTTCAGCTGATCAATCTTTTCATGCTGGCCTTTTTACTTTCCCTGGTGGGTATTCTTAGCCGGCCAATTGGCTCGCTTTCCTTATTTTGGCCGGTGAATGCGATTCTGCTCGGTCTGCTGCTGCGCAAACCCATTTACGCCACGCCGCTCGGCTGGCTTACCACCTATCTGGGCATGATAGTCGCCGATCTCATTACCGGCGAAGGCTGGTCCCTGGCGCTGTGGCTGAACGCCTGCAACATGTCGCTGATCGCCGTCGGTTACGGCATCATGCTGATGCTGCCCCAATCTCAACGGCGCATGGGCAAGCCCCAGGCGATACTCTATATGTTCAGCGCCAGTTTGGCCGGTGCGGCGGTGGCGTCGACGCTGTCGGTGCTGCGTAATGACAGCCTCTATAACAACACGGTGGTGATCGCCTGGCTGGCCTGGTTCAGTGAGCAGTTCTCGACGACCTTGCTGCTGTTGCCGGTGCTGATGGCGGCGCCGCGGCTGAAGCAACTGTTGCGCATGCAGGTGCGTTGGCGTTTGCAAGGTTGCCTGCCGCTGCTGGCGCTGCTGCTGTCGCTGGTGTTCAGCGTCTATATCGGCGGGCCGGGTGCTATCGCCTTCCCGATCCCGGCGCTGCTGTGGTGCGCGGTGCGCTACCAGCTGTTCCCCGTGACGTTGCTGACGCTATTGACCGGCATGACCGAGATCAGCAGCATTTCCGCCAACCTGATGCTGTATGAAACGCCGAACAACCACAACGCCTTCCTCGATACGCTGATGTCCGCCCGATTGGGCATCGCCATGCTGGTGATGGGGCCGCTGATCCTCGCCAGCTCTATCGCCGCCAACCGCAAGCTGATGCGGCGTCTGGAGCACAGCGCCAACCACGATTTTTTGACCGGCGTGCTGGCGCGCAGCGCGATGACGCGTAAAGCGGGCGAGCTGCTGGAGCATAAACATCGCTCCAAAGAGGCGGTGTCGCTGTTGCTGATCGACATTGATCATTTCAAGCAGATCAACGATACGCACGGCCACAGCGCCGGCGATCAGGTTTTGGCGTCGTTTGCGCACATCGTGCGGCGCGAGCTGCGGCACGATCAGCTGTTCGGCCGCCTGGGCGGGGAAGAGTTCGCCATCATGCTGCCGCGCGCGTTGGCGGCGCAGGGCGTGGCGTTGGGGGAACATTTGCGCCGGCTGGTGGAGCAGACGGCGCTGCAGGTGGAAGGCAAGCAGACGTTGAAAATCACCATCAGCGTCGGCGTCGCCAGCCTGGCGATGAACGAAGTGAAATCGCTGGAGCAACTGATGAACATGGCGGATATCGCGCTGTATCGCGCCAAATCGCAGGGGCGTAATCGGGTGGAGTCGTTCAACGTGGTGAACGGCAACAGCGTCGAGCATATCCTGTTCCGTTAGGGCTCGACGCCGGGCAACCGTTGCTTACAGGCTTTTCAGCGCCTTGATGGTTTCATCCATGTCGATCTCGTGCTCGGAGAAGGTATGGGTGGTGTTCTGGAAAGTGGTGATGGTCAGCATGCGCAGCGTTTGCATGGCCTGTGCCTGCTCTTCTGACTGCGGGCGAATGCGATTCATCAGCAGGCCGACCGACAGCACGGTGTTCTCTTTATCCACATCGGCTTTGACCGGCACTTCCTTGGTGAAGGTATTGAAAGACTTGATGCTGGTGATCTTGATTCTTTCATTGGCGATGATGATGTATTTGCTGGGCGCCAACACTTTGACCGCATAAGCCGACGGACCTTTGGTGTTATTGGTCGGTTCGAAGGTCACCGCCGCGTTTTTCTTAATCAGCTCCGGATTCTGCACTTTAATCACGTGAAAATAACGATTTTCTCCGTTCTCGTCGGTAATAAAGCCGAAGCCTTTGTCTTCAAAAAAAGTCGTTATCTTGCCGTTCATCGCTATTCTCACAAAAGGGATCAATACAGCGCTTATGATAGCGCGGAATGCCTTGCAGCGACAGATTGCGCGGGCGGCATTTAGTCATGCGATAACGGCATTTAGCGGCTTTCCCCCCACATGCTATGTTCATGCTGACTTCATTCAATGCGAAAAAGGAATATCGATGGGCATCAAACGTCTCAATCACGCCGTGCTGTATGTCAGCGATGTGCGGCAGAGCGCCGACTTTTATCATCAGGTTTTGGGCTTCAAGCTGAAGCCGTCCGACAGCCCCGACCGGGCGGTATTTACCCAGGCCGCCGATTCAGACAACGATCACGATTTGGCGCTGTTCAGCAAGAATCTGGGCCAGCAGCGCGCCGGGGTGTTTCGCGCCAACAACGAGCCGCCGGCAGAGCATGAGCCACCGGCCGGGCTGTACCATCTGGCCTGGGAAGTGGACAGTCTGGAAGAGCTGGAGCGCATTCGTCACCAGCTGGCCGAACGCGGCATTCTCGGGCTGGAAGAGGATCACGGCGTACACAAAAGCATTTATGGCCACGATCCGGACGGACTGCTGTTTGAGGTGACCTGGTTTATTCCGCCGGCGCTGCTGACCGAAGAGGATAAAAACCGGCAGGGAATTCGCCCGCTGGATTTCGCCGCCGAGAAGCGGCGTTTCGCCGGCCTGTAAGCGGATCAGGTGCGGGGCGCTGCGGCGCCCCGACGATCACAGCACTTTGTTGAGGAAGTTAACGGTGCGCGGGTGCTGCGGCTGAGCCAGCACCTGCCTGGCGTCGCCCTGTTCGACGATCTGCCCGTCGACCATAAACACCACCCGATCCGCCGCTTCGCGCGCAAAGCCGATTTCATGCGTGACTACCACCAGCGTGACGCCCAGATCTGCCAATCCCTTAATCACGTCCAGCACTTCGCCGACCAGCTCGGGATCGAGCGCGGAGGTCGGCTCATCGAACAGGATCACCTTCGGGTTCAGCGCCAGCGCGCGCGCGATGGCGATGCGCTGCTGCTGGCCACCGGAGAGGTGGCGCGGGTAGGCATCCGCCTTGTGGCGCAGCCCGACGGTATCCAGAAGTTCATAGGCCACCGCCTTCGCCCGTTCGCGGGAGTGAATTTTGTGCACCACCGGCGCTTCGATGATGTTTTCCAGCACCGTCAGGTGCGGGAACAGGTTGAAGTTTTGGAACACGTAGCCGACGTTGATGCGCTGCCGGAGAATGGCCTTTTCCTTCAGCTCGTACAGCCGGTTGCCCTTGCGGCGGTAACCGACGTAGTCGCCGTCGATGCGGATAAAGCCTTCGTCCACGCGCTCCAGATGGTTGATCGCCCGCAGCAGCGTCGATTTGCCGGAGCCGGAAGGCCCGAGGATCACGGTTACGGTGCCCGGCTGCAGCGTCAGGCTGACGTCGTCCAGCGCCTTGTGTTTGCCGAAAAACTTGCTGACGTTGCTGATTTCGATCAGGCCGCGCGCCGGCACCGGGGTGAGATTGCGCGCCGGCTGTTCGGGCAAGGCGTAATAATCAATGGCTTCAGACATGCGGGTCTCCTAACGTTTTAGCCAGCCGGCCAGTTTCTGCCAGGGCGTCGGCGGCAGTTCGCGCACCGCGCCCCGAGCAAAATAGCGCTCGATGTAGTATTGGATCACCGACAGCGCGGTGGTGATGAACAGATACCAGACGGTGGCGACCATCAGCAGCGGTATCACCTGCTGAGTGCGGTTATAGATCACCTGGATGGTGTAAAACAGCTCCGGCAGCGCCAGCACGTAAACGATCGAGGTGCCTTTCGCCAGGCTGATGATCTCGTTGAAGCCGGTCGGAATAATGGAGCGCAGCGCCTGCGGCAGAATAATGCGGAAGGTGCGGCGATAGCCCGGCAGGCCCAGCGCCGCCGCCGCCTCGTGCTGGCCGTAATCCACGCCCAGAATGCCGCCGCGGATGATCTCGGCGGTGTAGGCGGACTGCACCAGCGTCAGGCCCAGCACCGCCACGGCGAACTGGCCGAGGATGTCGATGGTCGGGTAACTGGCGAACACCACCGAGGTAAAGGGAATGCCCAGCGAGATGGCGTCGTACAGATAGGAAAAGTTATACAGGATGATCAGCACCAGGATCAGCGGCAGCGAGCGAAACAGCCAGATATACCCCCAGGCCAGCGACGCCAACAGGTAAGAGCGCGACAGCCGCGCCAGCGCCAGCAGGGTGCCGAACAGGATGCTGAACAACGTGCCGAGCAGCGTCAGCAGCAGGGTCTGTCCCAGCCCCGCCAGCACCGCCGGGGCGAAGAACCACTCGGCGAACACGCCCCATTCCCAGCGCGCGTTGCCCGCCACCGATTGCACGATGGCGGCCAGAATAAACAGCGAGAACAGGGCGCCGATCAGCCGCAGCGGATAGCGGGCGGGCACCACTTTCAAGACTTCTTGTTTGGACATGTCATGTCTCCTGACTACAGATAAAGGGGGTTTAGGCGATTTTCCTTTCTGACGCGCAACAACACGCGTCCTCTGCAATCAGGCTTTTGCGGAACGGCAGGCGGCCATCGTAGGGCGGGCGGCTGTAAACCTCGCTGTCAACGGTGGGATCGAACTGCGGCTGGTAACCGTTGCTCAGGTACAGGCCCACCGCTTCGGGCTGGCGAAAGCCGGTGGTCAGGTAGAGCCGGCGATACCCCTGCGCCAGCGCCAGCGTTTCCAACTGCTGCAACACCCGCTGCGCCAGGCCCTGGCGGCGCAGATCGCCCCGGGTCCAGATGCGCTTCAGCTCGGCGGTTTGCCCGTCATAGCGTTTGAAAGCGCCCATGGCGATCGGCGCACCGGCGCGCAGCAGCACGATGAAGGCCCCTTGCGGCGGTGCATACAGGTCCAGCGGTTCCGGTTCCTGGTCACCAAAATAGTCGCCGTAGCGCTGACGATATTCGCCGAATAGCCCCTCGATCACCGGGGCGATCAGCGGATCGGTCGGCAGCGTCTGAATGAAAGTGTCTTGCGTCATCGCACGCTCCTAATCGCCCAGGCCGGGCGGGTTGATTTCCGACTGCGCAAGGCGTTCGACGCTCTCGCCCCAGCGGTTGAGCACCTGATCGTACTGTCCGCCGCGGATCGCGCCGTTCAGCGCTTCATTCACCGCCTGCACCAGGCCATTGCCTTTACGGGTGGTGACGGCGATGTGCGCCGCCTTGGGCCAGCCGCCTTCCACCGTGCCCGCCAGCCGGGTGCGGCCGTTCAACGCCGCCTTATAGGCGCCCAGCACGTTCGGCCCGAAGTAGGCATCGGCCCGGCCGGACTGGATCGCCAGCGTGGCGGCCGCATCGTCGGTCACGTAGATCGGCTGGAAGGGTTTGAGCCCCTGTTGCCGATTCTGTTTGTCCCACGCCAGCAAAATTGCTTCCTGATTGGTGCCGGAACCGACGATGATCTTTAATCCGGCGATATCGGCAGGCTGTTTGATCGTTGCGATCTTGCCGCCGGTTTTGACGTAAAAGCCGAGCGAGTCGATGCGGTAGGTGGCGAAGTCGAAGCGGGTTTTGCGTTCTTTGGTCACGGTGACGTTGGTGATGGCCGCGTCATACTTGCCGGAAACTACCCCCAGCGGCCAGTCTTCCCACGAGGTTTGCACTACGTTCAGCTCCAGGCCCAGGCTGTCGGCCACCAGTTGCGCGATATCCACTTCGCTGCCGATAAGCCGCCGGTTGTCGGCGGCGAACAGCGCCAGCGGCGGCGTGTTGAGCGCGGCGATTGCAACGGTGAATTGGCCCGGCTTCACGAAGTGGAAATCGGCCGGCAATTTGGCGATCGCCTGCGGGTTTTTCGGCGCATGGATCGGGGTTTCATTGGCCTGTAAATCGATGCCGGTGCCCGCCTGCGCGGCGCCGGTCAGGCTCAGCAAGGCCGCCACGAGGGCGGCGGTAACGGTTTTTTGCATAGCGGGTATCCCTGACAGCGTTCTTATTATTGGGTGAATCTGTTCAACGGGCGCGTCAGGCCCAGGTGCTCGCGCAGCGTGTCGCCATGGTACGCCCGGCGGAACAGGCCACGTTGTTGCAGGATGGGCACCACCCGATCGACGAAGTGGCCGAAGGCGTTGGGCGTGCCGCCGCTGATGATGAAGCCGTCGGCGGCTTCGCCGTCGAACCAGCGTTGCAGGCCGTCCGCCACCGCTTCCGGCGTGCCGCTGAACGCCGGGCGCGGCGAAGCGGCTTCCAGCGCCACCTGGCGCAGCGTGAGGTTCCGCTCGCGGGCATTGCGCTTGATGGCGTCGGTGGTGCTGCGGAAGCTGTTTTGCCCCAGATCGCCGATGTCCGGGAAGGGGGCGTCCAATGGGTGGCGGGAAAAGTCGTAATGTTCGAAGTAGCGGCCAAGATAGTTGAGGGCGTTCTCGATGCTGACCAGGCGGGCGGTCTCCTGGTATTGGCGCTCGACGTCCGCGTTGTCGTCGCCGACGATCACGCTGACGCCCTGGAAGATGCGCAGGTCGTCCGGCTCGCGCCCCTGTTCCACCAGTTGCCGCTTCACGTCCTGATAAAAATCCTGCGCCTGCTCCAGCGTGTCGTGATGGGTGAAGATCGCATCGGCGTGTTGGGCCGCCAGCCGTTTGCCGTCTTCAGAGGCGCCGGCCTGGAACAGGATCGGGCGACCCTGCGGCGTGCGACCGATGTTCAACGGCCCCTGCACCGAGAAGAACTCCCCCTGGTGATTGAGGGTGTGCAGCTTCCCGGCCCTGAAAAATTCGCCGCTGGCTTTATTGCGCACGAAGGCATCGTCTTCCCAGGAGTCCCACAGCCCTTTGGCGACGTCGAGAAACTCACCGGCAATGCGGTAACGCAGGCTGTGTTCTGGGTGTTCTTTGCGCGAGAAGTTTTTGGCTGAGCCTTCCAGCGGCGACGTCACCACGTTCCAGCCGGCTCGGCCGTTGCTCAGGTGGTCGAGGCTGGCGAACTGACGGGCGACGGTGAACGGATCGCTGTAAGAGGTGGAAAGGGTGCCCACCAGGCCGATTTTATCGGTGGCGGCGGACAGCGCGGCCAGCAGGGTGAGCGGTTCGAAACGATTAAGAAAATGGGGAATGGACTTTTCGTTGATATATAACCCATCGGCGACAAACACGAAATCGAATTTCCCCTGTTCGGCTTTTTTCGCCGAGGCGATATTAAATTCGAGGTTGATGCTGGCGTCGGCGGTGGCATCCGGGTGGCGCCAGGCGGACATATTTCCCGATGCGCCGTGCAGAATGGCGCCCAGCCGTAATTGCCGTTGATTATTCGCGTTGTCGCTCATCGTGATTATCCTGTCATGCGCCGCAAAGGCGCGCGGTGTCTGATGTGTCCACTATTGATGAGCGGCAACGGGATGTAAAACAACAAAACAGCATATTCAAATGTTGAAAACTGCAAATATCACGGCGAGCGAAAATAATAATCCCCGGCGCGGCATCTGCGGCGTCGGGGAAATACTCTTTCACGTTATTCAGGCGTTGCTGAGGGCTTTTTCTGGCGCGGTAGTGAGCTGTTGCAGCGTGCGTTCCGCCAGCAGTGTGAAATATTGTGCGGCGGGGAACAGGGCGCGTTCATCGGGGTTGAAACGCGGATGATGCAGGCCGAATTCGCTGGCGGAGCCGATGCTGACGAATACGCCCGGCACATGATGCAGATACAGCGCGAAATCTTCACCCCCCATTTGCAGCTCCGCCTCTTCGACCCGGTAGCCGGCCTCGGCGGCGACGGTTTTGCTGAACGCCGCCCAATGGGCGTCGTTGATCACCGCCGGCGGCCCCGGCTGCCAGTGGAGTTCTGCCTGCGCGCCCAGCGCGGCGGCAACGCCGTCGATCACCTGGCGAATTTTGTCCGGCACCTGGCGGCGCACCGCGTCGCTGTGGGTGCGCACCGTGCCTTCAAGCTCGACGGTTTGCGGCAGCACGTTCCAGGTATTGCCGCCTTCGATGCGCGTCACGCTCACCACCAGCGATTCCAGCGAGCTGAAGCTGCGGCTGGGCAGCGTCTGCAGCGCGCCGACGATCTGGCTGGCGGTGACGATGGTATCGACGCCCTGTTCCGGTTTGGCGGCGTGGGCGCCTTTGCCGGTGATGCTGATCTGGAAGCGATCGACGTTGGCATAGAACGGCCCGGCGCGGGTGGCGAAGGTGCCGGTGGGCAGCTCCGGCGCGTTATGCAGGCCAAATACCGCCGCGACGTTATCCAGCGCGCCGGCGTCGATCAGGTGCCGGGCGCCGTTGAAGGTCTCTTCCGCCGGTTGGAAGAAGATGCGCACCGTACCGGGCAGCTCGGCCTCACGCGCTTTGAGCAGGTGCGCGGCGCCGAGCATCACCGAGGTGTGAAAGTCGTGGCCGCAGGCGTGCATCACGCCGCTGTTTTGCGAGCTGAAGGGCACGTCGGCGATTTCGTCGATCGGCAGGGCGTCAATGTCGCCGCGCAGGGCGATGATCGGCCCTTTGCCGCTGCCGATCTCCGCCACGACGCCGGTTTTCAGCGCCAACGGAAGAATACGAATGCCCGCCTCTTGCAGCCAGCGGGTCAGCCGGGCGGTGGTGGCGAATTCGTGATTGGAAAGCTCCGGGTTTTGGTGCAGCTCACGCCGATAGGCGATGATCTTTTCTGCCAACTGGCTGGTCATAGGCTTGGCTCACAGTGGGAAATAAACCCTAACCCTAGTGCAGGGGGCGCAGAAGCAAAAAGACCATCTGGTTATATTTCATAGCGATTGCGTCTGCATGGGGGCGTCAACGCTGGGGGCAGCGGGCGGGTTTGGGCGTTCGCGCGTTGTTCGCCGGCGCAGGGAGAGGATTGGCCTGGAACGGTAACGTATCGCAACCGGTGCAATGCATTTACACCGGGCAACACGGATTTTTTCACTCTTTATCGGATTTCTGTGATCGCGGTGGTGGACAAAATCCTGCCTGCTTGCTGTACTGTAATCGACACAGGTTTTGTGTCTTTCATTCACGTTAAAGGTAAGTTTGATGTCTAAGATTAAAGGTAGCGTTAAGTGGTTTAATGAATCCAAAGGCTTCGGTTTCATTACTCCGGAAGATGGTAGCAAGGACGTTTTCGTTCACTTTTCTGCCATCGTTAGCAATGGTTTCAAAACGCTTGCTGAAGGCCAGCGTGTAGAGTTTGAAATCACGAACGGTGCCAAAGGCCCATCTGCCGCTAACGTTACTGCTATCTAAGCTGCGTAGCTGAATTTCTTAAAACCCGCTCATTGAGCGGGTTTTTTATTGGGCGCGTTATGCGTCGCTGCGGCGGGCCAACAGGCTGAACAGCAGGATGGCGATGGCGTAACAGCCGACGATGGTCAGCGCCATCGACAGGCCCGAAGTGCCGCCCAGCCCGGTGAGCGGCACGGCGCAGGCGCCAAGGGCGAACATGCACACGCCGATCAAGGCCGAGGCGCTGCCCGCTTTGTCCCCCTGGCTTTGCATCGCCAGTGAAGAGGCGGTCGGGCCGACGATGCCGATCACCGCCACCGAGAAGAACAGCGGCACCAGCAACACGGCCAGCGGCGCATGCAGCGCGGCGGCCAACAGCAGCAACAACGACGCGACGGCCGCCAGCGTTAACCCGCCCCTCAATACCCGGCGTTCCCCCCAACGTGAACTGAGACGGCTGGCCAGTTGCGCCGCAATGATCAGCCCGACGCCGTTAATGGCGAAGCACAGGCTGAACATCTGCGGGCTGAGGCCGTAGATCTGCTGCAAGACGAAAGGCGAAGCGCCGATATAGGCGAACATGCCGGCCATCACGAAGCCCTGTGTCAGGCACAGGCCCATGAAATAGCGCTGGGTCAGCAACCCGCCGAGCGACATCAGCATCGCCAGGATACCGCCCTGGCTGCGGCGCTCGACCGGCAGGGATTCGCGCAGCTTCAACGCCGACAGGCTGAACAGCAGTACGGCGATGGCCGCCAGCACGCCGAAGATACCGCGCCAGTTCATCACCTGCAGCATGACGCCGCCCAGCACCGGCGCGACGATCGGCGCCAGGCCGTTGACCAGCATCAGCAGGGCGAAGAAGCGGGTCAGTTCATGGCCGGCGTACAGATCGCGGGCAATGGCGCGGGAAATCACCGCGCCGCCGGCGCCGGCGATGCCCTGCAGCAGGCGGGCGATCAGCAGCTGGTCGATGGTGGGCGCCAGCGCGCACCACAGCGAAGCGCCGAGCAGCAGGATCAGCGACAGCAACAGCGGGCGCATACGGCCCAGCTTGTCGCTGTAAGGGCCAAAAATCAGCTGGCCGACGCCCAGGCCGAGCAGCCCGGCGGTCAGACTGAGCTGCGCGGCGGCGGTAGAGGTATTCAGCTCGCCCGCCATTTCCGGCAGGGCGGGCAGATAGAGATCGGTGCACAGCGGCCCCAGCGCGGCCAGCAGGCCAAGCACGACGGCGTACACCAGACGTTGTCTGGCTAAGTGTTTGGTCATGGGAGATTAAGATTTCCTGAACAGGTGAGAAATGGCCTGCTGATACAAATCGCGCAGCAGGGACGCATCGGCTTTTTGCGTGGTAAGGATACGGTAACCGGTGCCTTCGCTCATGACGGCGATAAACTCCACCCGCGCGGCGATCTCCTCCGCGCTGAAATGGGGATACAGCCGCTGCAGATTGTGGCACACGTGGCGAAACAGCCGCGCTTCCGCATCGCTAAGCATTTTGGCCACCACCGGGTTGCGCGTGGCCTCGGCGGTCACTTCCAGCATCAGCATGTGATCGGTTTCGCTCTCGCCCGGCTGCTGAAACAGCGTGCGCGCCGCCAACGTGCCGGCGATCAGGTTGATGTGATCGCCAAGGTTTTCCAGCCGCTGCATCTTGTTGGTGATGATGCGGTTGACGATCTCTTCGATAATCGCGTCTTTATTGGCGAAATAGCGATAGATTTGCCCGACGCTGAGCTGCGAGCCCTGGGCGATCTCCGCCATGCTGGCGGCGTGGAAGCCGTGGCGGCGAAAGCTGGTTTTCGCCGCTTCGACGATCTGATCGCGGCGAGCCTGCACTTTGGCCTGTTTACTGTCGTTGGGGGGGAGCATCTGCCCGATCCTTTGCTACGCGTGAGCCGGGTTCACATTTTTGAGTGTGAACGTTCATTCTCAATTGTAGTGTAAACGGCCGGAAAGACGCAAGATGAACGCGTGCTGCGGGGAAAAGGCGCTTATGTGAACAGGTAGGATTTGATAAAGGCGGCGACGATCAGGACGCACAGCGCAACGGCAATCGCTTCGGCGGCGGTTTTCGGCAGGCTAAACATAGCGGTTTCTCATCCAGTCAGGGGTACTGGATGAGATTATGCGCATGCAAGATTAAGGAAACATTAAGGGCTTAGCGCCCGTTGAGCCACATCACCAGCATAAAGGCCAGCAGCGTCATCGCCAGCGAGCCGGCCAGGTTGAGCAGCATGTTGGCCAGCGCCCAGCCGAAGCGGCCATCCTGCATCAGGTATACCACCTCCAGCGAAAAGGTGGAGAAGGTGGTCAGGCCGCCGCAGAACCCGGTGGTGATCAGTAATTTCCAGGTGGGATCCAGATGCGTCATGCGGGTGAAAATCGCCATCGCCAGGCCGATGATAAAACCGCCGATCAGATTGACCATCAGCGTACCGAGCGGAATGTGGGCGTTCAGCGGATTCATTTTCATGCTTACCGCCCAGCGCAAAACGCTGCCGACGCCGCCGCCGATAAATACGGCCAGTAAAGAGCTCAACATGGGGCAACTACCTTTCAATCAGAGAAATTCACGAGGCTCGGAAAGGGACAGGCGTAACGCTACGCGCCTCTCTCCGAGAGGTTACGTAGACATCATCAGCCTGTGAAGGCGGTTAGGGAGGAATGTCATCTCCAGCGTGCCGCACGGCCTTTTTCGCCGCACCCGGTGGATGTTACACCTAACGCCGCCTATTTTGTAGTATCGACACTCTGCGAGGTAAAACGGATGGAAATCAGAACGGCGCGTCTGAGCGACCGGCACGCTATCGCTGAATTAATGACGGCGCTGGATTATCCCGGCACCGAGGCGTTTCTGACGCAGCGAATGCAGCAATTGTTGGCGCATCCGGATGAGGCGCTGCTGGTGGCGGCGGACGGGGAGCAGGTGTTGGGCGTATTGTCGCTGCATTTCCTGCCGCAGCTGGCGTTGGCCGGCGACATTGGCCGCATCAGCTATTTTTGCGTCGACGATCGGGCGCGCGGCGCGGGCGTAGGGCGGCGGCTGCTGGCGGAAGGCGAGGCGCTGGCGCACCGTCGCGGCTGCGATCGGCTGGAAGTCCATTGCCACAGCCGTCGCGAGCGGGCGCATGCGTTTTACCGGCGCGAAGGCTTTGTCGAAGCGCCGAAGTATTTTGCCAAGTTATTAAGTCAGTAAGTTACTCCCCTGGCGGCGCCGCCGTTTCCAGCCGGTTGCGGCCATTCTGCTTCGCCCGATAGAGCGCGCCGTCGGCCGCTTTCAGCCAGTCAAGATAGCCGCCCAGCGCGGGGTGGTAGTCAGCGATACCGGCGCTGATCTGCAGCCGCAGCTGCGGCGCCTCCTTGAAGCTGACCGCGTCCAGCCGCTGCTGGATGCGGCGCAGAACGATTCCCGCCTGTTCAGCGTTAGTGTTCGGCAGCACCGCGCCAAACTCGTCGCCGCCGTAGCGCCCGACGATATCCACGTTGCGCATGCCGATCAGCAACTCTTCCGCCAACGCCGCCAGGGCCTCATCCCCCAAAGCATGGCCGAAGGTGTCGTTGATGGTTTTGAAGCGATCGATATCCATCAGAATCAGCGTGGCGTTATCCTGGTAGCGGCGGCAACTGTCGAACTGGCGATGCAGCAGGTGCTCCCAGTGGCGGCGGTTATATAAGCCGGTCAGCCCATCGCGGGTGCTGATGCGTTGCAGCTCCTGTTTCTTTTCCGCCAGTCGTTTGGCGGTGCGGTAGGTCACCAGCCCAAGCAGCGTCGGATACAGGTAGATCATCGGCAGGCACAGATAGATTTGCAGCGCCGTGCTGTGCGGGTGAAACGGGAAGCCGAGCAGCGCGGCGGTGAGCATCGCCGTGGTCAGTTGAATGGCCAATCCTTTCACAAACAGCGCTTTGCCGGCCGAAGCGATGTTGTTCATGCTCATCATCGACAGGATGACGATGGCGGGCAGCGCGTTGAACGCCATCATCGCCGCCCAGAAGCCGCCGAAGGCGGAGTCGATCAAGAGGTTGCGGATCTCGGCTTTGAACGGTTCTTTGGCGCGGCAGGCCAGCCGATAGGCGAGATGCGGCCAGAGAAAGCCGTGAAAGGCCAGCAATAGCCAGACCGCCGTGGGCGGAGCCAAGGGGTAGAGCGCGGCGCAAACGCAGATAAAGCCGAGCCCCAGACCGGCGACGCGGGGCAGATAGGTGCGTTTGGCGAAGCTGAGGCCGGATTTTCGGGCATCGAAAATGGGTGGAGCAATATACATCCGGCATCTCCCTGATAGGCATCACGGCAGCGTAGCATGCGGGTGATAAACTAAGAATAGTCTTGGATTCACACCGCGGGGGCGCGTGGCATTCCTGCGACGGATCTCACTCTGTTACATGTTGCGGTTGTGCGAGCCGAAGGAAAGTCGCTAAATATTCGCAGGCAAGGTCAGTTTTTCTCGCTGTTCACGCAGCGCTCTATGATAAGAAGGTGAGTATGGAAGGTATCAGCATTACCAAACTTCTGGTGATTGCGGTGTTGGTGATTTTACTGTTCGGCACCAGCAAACTGCGCACGCTCGGCGCCGATCTTGGCGCGGCGCTGAAAGGCTTTAAAAAAGCGGTGGGCGATGACAGCACGCCGCCGGCCGCCGGCAACAATGCCGCCGAGAGCCAGTCCGCTCAGCAGAGCGTCGAAAAGAAAGACGTTTAATTCCGTCTGATGGCGCGCAATAAAAAACGGATGCCTTGCGGACATCCGTTTTTTGGCGTTTCCGCCGTCTTTAGCGTAACAAACTATTACGCGTTATTTCACTTCCATCCCTTTGGCCTGCAGATCGGCGTGGTAAGACGAACGCACGAACGGGCCGCAGGCGGCATGGGTGAAGCCCATCGCCATCGCTTCTTCTTTCATCTCGTCAAACTCGGCCGGGCTGACGTAGCGCTGCACCGGCAGGTGGTGACGGCTCGGCTGCAGGTACTGGCCCAGCGTCAGCATGGTCACGCCGTGGCGACGCAGATCGCGCATCACTTCAATGATTTCCGCGTTGGTTTCGCCCAGGCCAACCATCAGGCCGGATTTGGTCGGGATATCCGGGTGCGCTTCTTTAAAGCGCTCCAGCAGCTTCAACGACCACTCGTAGTTGGCGCCCGGACGCACCTGGCGGTAGACGCGCGGCACGTTTTCCAAGTTGTGGTTGAACACGTCCGGCGGCGTGGCGGTGAGGATCTCCAGCGCGCGATCCATACGGCCGCGGAAGTCCGGGACCAGCGTTTCAATTTTGATGTTCGGGCTCTTGGCGCGGATGGCCGAGATGCAGTCGGCAAAGTGTTGAGCACCGCCGTCGCGCAGGTCGTCACGGTCAACCGAGGTGATCACCACGTAACGCAGCGCCATGTCGGCGATGGTTTGCGCCAGCTTTTCCGGCTCGTTGGCGTCTGGCGCGATCGGGCGGCCGTGGGCCACGTCGCAGAACGGGCAACGACGGGTGCAGATAGCACCGAGGATCATAAAGGTGGCGGTACCGTGGTTGAAACACTCGGACAGGTTAGGGCACGAAGCTTCCTCACAGACGGAGTGCAGGCCGTTTTTACGCATGGCGGCTTTGATGCCCTGAATGCGCGTTGAGTCGGCAGGCAGTTTGATCTTCATCCACTCGGGTTTACGCAACAGCTCCTGCCGTTCGGTGACCACCGTTTTGACCGGGATCAGCGCCATTTTGTCAGCATCGCGGTATTTGACGCCGCGTTCCATCTGAATTGGTTTACTCATAATCGTGCAGGTTCCAGTTACGAAGCTCGACCGTCTGGTAGCCGAGTAAATGAACAAATTCCTGTACCAGGATTGGGTGTATGTCTTCAATGCCAACGCCGGGCGCCAGCGCGCTGACCTGCGTCATCTGCATGCCGGCGTAACCGCAAGGGTTGATGCGTTGGAAGGGGCTGAGATCCATCGCCACATTCAGGGCCAGGCCGTGGAATGAGCTGCCTTTGCGGATCCGCAAACCCAACGAACAGATTTTCTGCTCCCCCACGTACACGCCGGGCGCATCCGGACGGGCGCGCGATGCGAGGCGGAAGTGGGCGAGGGTGTTGATAACCGTATCTTCTATCGCCGTGACCAATTGGCGTACGCCGACCTTGTTGCGCTTCAGATCGACCATCACGTACATCACCTGCTGGCCCGGCCCGTGGTAGGTCACCTGGCCGCCGCGATCGCTCTGGACAACCGGGATATCGCCGGGCATCAGCACGTGTTCGGCTTTGCCGGCCTGGCCCTGGGTGAATACCGGGTGATGCTGCACCAGCCACAGCTCGTCCGGCGTAGTCTCGGTACGACTGTCGGTGAAGTTATGCATGGCTTGGGATACAGGCGCGTAGGGCTGCAACCCCAGCTGACGCAAAATGATCTTGTCTGGTTGCAAAAGAGTCATCGTCAGGTTACAGAAGTGGTAAAGCCATTATACCGGGCGCTCCGGCTGGCGGCCAGCCTTTCGCTGACCAAAAATGCGCAACCCGGGAAGACGCTGCGCCATCCCGGGTTGATAAGCAGGGGTTTATGCTGGAATTACAGCACCATGCGAACAATTTCAATGTTGCCCAACTCTTCGTACAGGGTTTCGACCTGCTCGATGTGAGTGGCGTTGATGGTGATGGAAACCGAGTGGTAGTTGCCTTTGCTGCTCGGCTTAACCTGCGGGTTGTAATCGCCCGGCGCATGGCGCTGCACCACTTCAACTACCTGGTCAACCAGCTCAGGCTGCGCCAGGCCCATCACCTTGTAGGTAAACGAGCAAGGGAATTCGAGCAGTTCATTCAGTTTAGTTTTTTGCATGTGCGTGCGCTCCAGAGTGCTAGCTAATCTATAAATTATAACTCCCGCCGGGGCGGGAGTTAATGTTATTCAGTATATGGGGGCAATTTCGCCCGTTTCAACCGTTAACCGAACCAGTGGTGGAACATCAGTTTGATATAGTCCACGATGCGGCTGAAGAAACCGCCTTCTTTCACTTCGTTCATCACCACCAGCGGACGCTGGTCGATGGTTTTGCCGTCCAGCTGGAAGTTGATGCTGCCCACCACCTGGTTTTTCGCCAGCGGCGCGTGAATTTCCGGCGTGTTCAGCACATAGCTGGCCTTCAGATCTTTCATGCGGCCGCGCGGGATGGTCAGGTAGACGTCTTTATCCACGCCCAGCTCAACGCGGTCGGCATCGCCGAACCAGACCGGCTCGGAGGCGAACTCTTTACCGACTTTCAGCGGTGCCACGGTTTCGAAGAAGCGGAAGCCCCAGGTCAGCAGTTTCTTGCTCTCGGCTTCGCGGCCTTTGTAGGTGCGGCCGCCCATCACGGCGGAGATCAGACGCATCTGGCCTTCGGTCGCCGAAGCCACCAGGTTGTAACCCGCTGCGTCGGTATGACCGGTTTTGATGCCGTCGACGTTCAGGCTGTTATCCCACAGCAGACCATTACGGTTCATCTGGCGGATATTGTTGAAGGTGAACTCTTTTTCTTTATAGATCGCGTACTCTTCCGGCACGTCGCGGATCAGCGCCTGGCCGATCAGCGCCATGTCGCGCGCCGAACTGTACTGGCCCTGGGCATCCAGGCCGTGTACCGTCTGGAAGTGAGTGTTCTGCAGGCCCAGTTTGCTGACGTAGGTGTTCATCAGGTTAACGAATGCGTCCTGGCTGCCGGCGACGTAGTCGGCCATCGCCACGCAGGCGTCGTTACCGGACTGCAGGTTGATGCCGCGGGTCAGTTTGGAGACCGGCACGCGATCGCCCGGCTTCAGGAACATCAGCGAAGAGCCTTTGAACACCGGGTTGCCGGTCGCCCAGGCGTCCTGGCCGACGGTCACCAGATCGTCCTGGCCGATTTTACCCGCTTTCAGCGCCTGGCCGATGACGTAGCTGGTCATCATTTTGGTCAGGCTGGCCGGATCGCGACGCGCATCGGCGTTCATCTCGGCCAGCACCTTGCCGGAGTTGTAATCAATCAGGATGTACGCTTCCGCATCGATCTGCGGGACACCTGGGATCATGGTTTTGATGTTAACGTCATCGGCGTGCGCAACGGAGGCTGCGCTCATTGCGATAACGGTGCCGAGGGCGATGCTTTTGATTAAGCGAAAAGAAGTTACTTGTTTCATGATCGGGACTACAACATCCGTGAAAGTAAAGTTAAAAAACGAGCCACACTATAGCAGATGCGATCCCGGCAGGCATTACCCATTCATCTGACTAATTGCGGTTAGTGCCCTTTTAGCTGCAAGAAAATGTTTCAGCTAAATAACCGCTTATCGGCCGTGAATGCCCGCCGGGCTTAACGCTCAGGGTGCAGCAGTAACGAAAGACTGTTGTTGCGCTTCGCTCGCCAGGCGTTGCTGCAGCTGAGCCGCCTGCTGACGGCTGCTGAACGGGCCGAGCTGAACGCGATAAACGTTGCCGTTGGCCGCTACTTTGCCCGGGACGCCAAACTGTTGGCTCAGGCTCTGTTGCCAGCTCTGGGCGCGTTCGGCGCTGCTCAGCGCGCCGACCTGCACCACGTAGCCGCCGGAAGAGGCGGCGGCAGCCGTACCGACAGCCGCTGCGCCGGCCGCGACCGGTGCGGCCACCGCTGCGACTTCAGGTTCGGAACCTTCCAGCACGCCGGCCGGTAATGCGCTTGGCGCGCCGAGGAAACCGCTGCGGCCGTTGGCGGCATTGCCGCCGGCAGCAGGGGCGCTGTTGTCGTCGGTGCGCAGGGTGCTGTTATCGATCGGGCGCACCGCCGCGCCGCTGGCGATCGGCACGTCCTGTTGAATGGGGGTGCCCATGCCGCTGGAGCCGAGATCCGGGCGCGCCGGCAGGGCGTAGCTCTGTTTCGCCACGATGGTGCCGATGGTGCCGGGGCCGCTCAGCGTGCCATCCGGCGCCACGTTGATGAAATCGACTTTGACCTTGGTGTTGTTGGACAGGTTGAGGCGATCGGCGGCGGCTTTCGACAGATCGATGATGCGGCCCTTGGTGTATGGCCCGCGATCGTTGACGCGCACCACCAGCTGACGGCCGTTGGCCAGGTTGGTGACGCGCACATAGCTTGGGATCGGCAGCGTTGGGTGCGCCGCCGTCAGGCCGTTGGGGTCAAACTGCTCGCCCAGCGCTGTGGTGTTGCCGTTGGCCTCTTCGCCATACCAGGCCGCCAGGCCGGTCTGAGAGAAGTTCTGCGGATCTTTTACGATGCGGTAAGTATCGCCATTAACCTTATAATCCTGCATGTTATTAGGGTTATAGGGTTCATATTGAGGCTCGACGCCGCCGATTTCCACCACCGGGCCGTTGTACGGCTGCGGAGGGGCTTGCTGTTCCGTGGTCGGGGCGGTACAGGCGGAGAGCAACACCGCCGCGACGCCGATCCAAAGCCATTCCTTACGCATTACTCACCTCTTATAAACTTTTAGACAGCATTTTCCGATGCGTGTGGATCGACATGATGATGCCGAAACCGGCCATCAACACTATCAGCGCCGAACCCCCGTAACTGACCAGAGGCAAAGGTACGCCAACTACCGGCAAAATGCCACTGACCATACCGATGTTAACAAAGACATAAACGAACAAAATCAGCATCAAGCCGCCGACCATCACGCGGCCGAAGGTGGTTTGCGCCTTGGCGGCGATCATCAGCCCGCGAATGATCACCAGCAGGTAGAGCGCCAGCAGCACCAACACCCCGATCAGTCCCAGCTCTTCGGCCAACACGGCGAAGATAAAGTCGGTATGGCGCTCCGGCAGGAACTCCAGCTGCGACTGGGTGCCGTGCAGCCAGCCCTTGCCGGACAGGCCGCCGGAGCCGATAGCGATCTTGGATTGAATGATGTGATAACCGGCGCCGAGCGGATCGCTTTCCGGATCGAGCAGCATCATCACGCGGTCGCGTTGATAACCGTGCATCAGGAAGAACCACAGCACCGGGATAAAGGCCGCCAGCGCGACGGCGGCGACGGCGATCAGCTTCCAGCTCATGCCCGACAGGAACAGCACGAACAGGCCGGAGGCGGCGATCAGGATTGAGGTGCCGAGATCCGGCTGCGCGGCCACCAGCAGCGTCGGCAGGAAGATCAGCACCAGCGCGATGGCGGTGTTTTTCAGCGAAGGCGGGCAAACGTCGCGGTTCATAAAGCGCGCCACCATCAGCGGCACGGCGATCTTGGCGATTTCCGACGGCTGGAAGCGCACCACGCCGAGATCCAGCCAGCGCTGCGCGCCTTTACTGATCTGGCCGAAGGCGTCCACCAGGATCAGCAAAATCACGCAGAAAATATACAGATAGGGCGCCCAGCTTTCGTAGACGCGCGGCGGGATTTGCGCCATGACGGCCATCACGATCAGCCCCATGACGATCTGCCCGATCTTGCGCTCCATCATGCCGATGTCCTGGCCGCTGGCGCTCCACATCACGAAGGCGCTGTAGACCAGCAGGGCCAGGATCAGCAGCAGGAACGTCGGATCGATGTGGATTTTGGTCCAGATCGAGCCTTTTTGTTGGCTTTCAGTCATGTTCTACCTTAGTCACCTTCTACGCCAGGCGGCAGCGGGGCCTCGCTTGGCAATTGCGTATTGTTGTCGCCCAGCAGAATATGGTCGAGGATCTGGCGGGTGATGGTGCCCACCGCCGGACCGGAGCCGCCGTTTTCCAGAATGATGGCGACCGACACCGTCGGGTTGTTGAACGGCGCGAAGGCGGTCATCAGCTTGTGATCGCGCAGGTGCTCCGCCAGTTTGTGGGCGTTGTAGGTTTCGTAGCCGAATACCTGTGCGGTACCCGATTTCGCCGCGGCTTTATAAGGTGCGTCCGCAAAGTACTTGCGCGCCGTCCCGTTCGGACGGTTGGCCACACCATACATGCCGTCTTTGGCGATTTCCCAGAAGCCGGAGTGAATATCGCCGATTTGCGTGCTCTCTTCCTGTTTGAACGGCACCAGCGCGCCGTTGACGCGGGTGCTCTGCAGCAGGTGCGGCGTTTTGACGGTGCCGTCGTTGATCAGGGTGTTCAGCGCTTTGGCCATCTGGATCGGCGTGGCGGTCCAGTAACCCTGGCCGATGCCCACCGGAATGGTGTCGCCCTGATACCACGGCTTTTTATAGCGTTTCAGCTTCCACTCGCGCGTCGGCATCAGGCCGGATCGTTCTTCGGACAGATCGATGCCGGTGTACTGGCCGTAACCGAATTTGGTCAGCCAGCTCGACAGCCGATCGATCCCCATGTCATAGGCGACCTGATAGAAGTAGGTATCCGCGGATTCTTCCAGCGCTTTGGTGACGTTCAGGCGGCCGTGGCCCCATTTTTTCCAGTCGCGGAAGCGTTTTTCCGAGCCGGGCAGTTGCCACCAGCCGGGATCGAACACCACGGTGTTTTTGGTGATCACCCCGGCGCTCAGCGCCGACACCGCGATGTAAGGCTTCACCGTTGACGCGGGCGGATAGACCCCCTGCGTAGCGCGGTTGATCAGTGGGCGATTCGGATCGTTCAGCAGGCCCTGATAGTCCTTGCTGGAAATGCCGTCCACGAACAGGTTCGGGTCGTAACTCGGGTTGGACACCATCGCCAGGATGGCGCCGGTGCGCGGATCGCTCACCACCACCGCGGCGCGGCTGCCGACCAGCAGCTGCTCGATATAGCGCTGCAGATCAAGATCGAGCGTCAGGTAAACGTCCTGACCGGCGGAAGGCGGTTGCTCGTGCAATTGGCGGATCACCCGGCCGCGGTTGTTGACCTCGACCTCTTCATAGCCTGTTTTGCCGTGCAGCGTGTCTTCGTAATAGCGTTCGATGCCCAGCTTGCCGATATCGTGGGTGGCGGCGTAGTTGGCCAGCTTGCCGTCTTTGTCCAAACGTTCGACGTCGCGGTCGTTGATCTTCGACACATAGCCGGTGACGTGGGTGAGGGCGGAACCATAGGGGTAGTAGCGGCGTTGATAGCCTTTCACTTCCACGCCGGGGAAGCGGAACTGATTGACCGCAAAGCGGGCGACCTGCACCTCGGTTAGCGCGGTTTTCACCGGAATGGAGACGAAACGGCGTGAGCGCTTACGCTCTTTTTCGAAATTGGCGATGTCGTCGTCGGTCAGATCGACCACCGTGCGCAGCGCCTGTAGCGTGGCTTTGAGATCGTCGACCTTCTCCGGCATCAGCTCCAGCTGATAAATGGTGCGGTTGAGCGCCAGCGGGGTGCCGTTGCGATCGTAGATAATGCCTCGGCTGGGCGCGATGGGCACCAGCTTGATGCGGTTTTCGTTGGAGCGGGTGCGGTAATCCTCGACGCGGACCACTTGCAGATTATACAGGTTGGCGATCAGGATGCCGGACAGCACCAGGATGACCAGGAACGCCACCAGGGCGCGGCGTACAAACAGGGCGGATTCAGCCGTATAGTCGCGAAAAGGGTTACGTTCTATTTTCATCCCGCTGCTTTATTTCACTCTGTCACGGTCACCACCGGCTATTCCCGGTGGTAAGGATGATTTGTTGTAATACTCCAGGCGCGGTAGAGGCTTTCGGCCACCAGGACGCGCACCAAAGGATGCGGCAGCGTCAACGGAGAAAGCGACCAGCTCTGCTCGGCAGCGGCTTTGCAGGCGGGCGCCAGCCCTTCCGGGCCGCCGATCAGCAAGCTGACGTTGCGGCCATCCTGCTTCCAGCGCTCAAGCTGCTGCGCCAGCTGCGGCGTTTCCCACGGCGTGCCTGGGATATCCAGCGTAACGATGCGGTTGCCTTTGCCCACCGCCGCCAGCATCTGTTCGCCTTCCTTGTCCAGAATGCGCTTGATGTCGGCGTTTTTGCCGCGTTTGCCCGCCGGGATCTCGGTCAGCTCAAACGGCATATCTTTGGGAAAGCGGTGCAGGTAATCCATAAAGCCGGTTTGCACCCAGTCTGGCATTTTGGTGCCGACCGCCACCAATTGCAGTTTCACCGCTTAGCTCCAGAGTTTTTCCAGCTCGTACAGGCGACGGCTTTCTTCCTGCATCACGTGCACGATCACTTCGCCCAGATCGACCACGATCCAGTCGGAGGCTTCCTGGCCTTTCATGCCGTACAGCTCCATGCCCGCGGCGCGGGATTCCTGCACCACGTGGCTGGCGATCGACATCACGTGGCGCGTCGAGGTGCCGGTGCAGATGATCATGCAATCGGTGATGCTGGATTTGCCCTGAACGTCCAGAGCGATAATGTCTTGGCCTTTCAGATCATCGATTTTATCGATGACGAAATCTTGGAGCGCTTTACCTTGCAAAGGTTCCCCCTCGGGTGTGTTCTGTTCAGTCGGCTGCGGCGGGCAAAATGCGCGCGCCGCGGCGTAACCGGATAATGGTTTCGGCAGGCTGCCGCTGAAAGCCAGCTAACTGGTGACTGCCCGGCCAGCTAAGGTTTCCGGGGTTTTCAGCGGATACCTGAAAAATAGCGGCGCAGTATATCACGCACCTTTCGCTAGCGATATAAACCCTGCAACTCGATATAGCGCTGCACCGGGCGCGGCAGCAGGTCGTCGCAGTTGAGGCCCTGATGGCGACGCTGGCGGATCTCGGTGGCGGAAATTTCCAGCTCCGGCGTATCGGCCAAATAGATGTGGCCGTGCGGGCGACGGCTGAGCAGCGCCGGGTCGGCGGTGCGATGGCGTTCCAGCCACTGCTGCAGTTCCGGCGTGTCCATGCGATCGTTATAGCCCGGGCGCGCCAGCACCAGCAGGTGGCAGACGTCCAACAGCGCCTGCCAGCGGTGCCACTTATGCAGCGTCAGCAGCGAGTCCTGGCCAATAATAAACGCCAGCGGCTGGGCGGCGCCACGCTCTTTACGAATCGTTTCCAACGTCTCGATGGTGTAGGAGGGAGTCGTGCGGTGCAGTTCGCGATCGTCGACCGCAAACAGCGGATTGCCGGCGATCGCCAGCTCGACCATCTTCAGGCGCTGCTGCGCATTGGCCTCCGGCTGCGGGCGGTG
The DNA here is from genome assembly GCF_052045405.1 of Serratia sp. 22278. Lineage (NCBI taxonomy): Bacteria > Pseudomonadati > Pseudomonadota > Gammaproteobacteria > Enterobacterales > Yersiniaceae > Serratia > Serratia sp. 22278. Next base: position 291,460 of record NZ_JBQEOW010000004.1, read on the forward strand.
CGGCGGCACGTGGTTAGGCAGCAGCGTGACGCGATTCAGGCCCACTTCGGCGGCCAGCGCCTCCACCGGCCGCAGGTGGCCGTAGTGGATCGGGTCAAAGGTGCCGCCGAACAGCGCGTGCAATACGGTGGGGTGTTCCGGATTAGTGGGCATCGCTAAAACTCGTGGCCAGGGGTTTGCCGCACAGCAGCATCGACAGGGTTTCCAGTTCCGGCCAGACCGACTGACCATAGTCCTGCTTGAGCGTCAGCTCGATTTGCGTCAGCAGCTGCACCGCCTGCTGCAGCTGGGGGCCGGACAGGCGTTGCAACGCCTGGGTCACCAGCGGGCGGCGGTTCTGCCAGACCTTATGCTGGTCGAACAGCGTGCGCAGCGGCGCGGAAGCCATGCGGCGCTGCAGCGTCAGCAACAGCAGCAGTTCGCGCTGCAGGGTGCGCAGCAGGATCACCGGCTCGACATCCTCTTGCTGCAGCTGCTGCAAGATATGCCAGGCGCGCTTGCTCTTGCCGGCCAGCAAGGCGTCCAGCCAGTGGAACGGCGTGAAGTGGGCGGCGTCGTTCACCGCCTGCTCGACGCGCGGCAGGGTGAGCTTGCCGTCCGGGTGCAGCAGCGACAGCCGCTCCAGTGCTTGCGACAGCGCCAGCAGGTTGCCTTCGTAGCAGTAGCACAGTAACTGGTTGGCGGCGTCGTCCAACTCCAGCTTCATCGCCTTGGCGCGTGCGGCGACCCAGCGCGGCAGTTGCGCCTGTTCCGGCGTCTGGCAGCTGACGAGAGCGCCATGCGGGCTGAGCGCCTTGAACCAGGCGCTGTTTTCCTGCGCTTTGGTGAGGCGCGGGCCGCGCAGGATCAGCAGAATATCCTCGTGCAGCAGCGTGGCCAGCTTGGTCAGCTGTTCGCCGATCGGCGCCGTCGGGCCGTTTTCCGGGAAGATCAGCAGCAGCGTTTGGCGGCTGGCGAACAGGCTCATCGCCTGGCAGATGCCGAAGATGGCGTCCCAGTCGGTATGGGCGTCGAGGGAAATGCTGTAGTGCTCGCTGAACTGCTGCTGTTGCGCAGCCTGCCGGAGCAGATCCTGGCTTTCCTGCAGCAGCAGCGGTTCATTGCCGCTCAATAAATAACAAGCGCGCAGCCCCTCTCGGAGCTGCGCGGCAAGTTGTTCCGGATAAATACGGATCATTGTGCGGTTTGGCTTGCCGCTCGTTCGCCGGCGGCAGCGGCTTTTTGCCGGTTTTCTTCTTCCGCCGCATGCACGGTCAGCAGTTTGCGCACCAGTTGCTGCGCCGCCTGCTCACGCATTTCCTGGCGAATGATCTCCTGCTCGGAGTCTTTGGCCAGCGCGGTCAGCGGGTTGTCGAAGAACGAACGGAACACTTTCACCGACAGCGGATACAGGTCGTGGCCCGGGAGCAGCACCTGCGCCTGCACGGTCAGCACCAGCTGGTACTCGGCGGTTTTACCGTCCTGGAAGATCGAGGCGGTATCCTGGCTTTCCGTCGCGCCGATGATGCGCAGGGAAGGCACGTCTTTACGCTTCGGATCGCTGACGATGGTCACGTCGTTCAGACGCAACTGCTCACGCACCGCGCGCGTCAACGGACCATAAGGGTCGGCGCTGTCGAGGATCAGCGTTTTCATTTCATTAGGCACCTGCGTGGTGCCACGCAGGTGAAAACCGCAGCCGGCGGTGACCAGCACCGCCAACCCCAGCAACAGCGTCAGAATACGTTGTCGCACAACTCCTCCTTGTGTTAACCCACAACCAGGTTAAGCAGTTTGCCCGGAACGTAGATCACTTTACGAATCGTGACGCCGTCCAGATATTTAGCCACCAGATGCTCTTCGGCAGCGCGCGCGCGCACTTGCTCTTCGGTCGCATCGGCAGATACGGTGATTTTAGCGCGAACCTTGCCGTTCACCTGCACCACCACCAGCTTGGAGTCCTCGACCATCGCCTGCTCGTCGGCAACCGGCCATGGCGCGGTGTCCACGTCGCCTTCGCCACCCAACGCCTGCCACAGGGTGAAGCACACGTGCGGGGTGAACGGATACAGCATGCGAACCACGGCCAGCAGCGCTTCCTGCAGCAGCGCGCGATCCTGCTCGCTCTCCTGCGGCGCGCGGGCCAGCTTGTTCATCAGCTCCATCACGGCGGCGATCGCGGTGTTGAAGGTCTGACGGCGGCCGATATCGTCGGTCACCTTGGCGATGGTTTTGTGCAGATCGCGGCGCAGCGCTTTCTGATCTTCGTTCAGCGCCGCCACGTCCAGCGGCTGCACCGCGCCTTTTTCCACGTGATCGTAGGCCAGTTTCCACACGCGTTTCAGGAAGCGGTTAGCCCCTTCCACGCCGGATTCCTGCCACTCCAGCGTCATTTCTGCCGGTGAAGCGAACATCATGAACAGACGCACGGTGTCCGCGCCGTATTTTTCCACCATCTCCTGCGGGTCGATGCCGTTGTTCTTCGACTTCGACATTTTGCTCATGCCAGCATAGACCAGTTCACGGCCTTGCGGATCGGTGGCTTTAATGATGCGGCCTTTGTCGTCGCGCTCGACGGTGGCGTCAACCGGGGATACCCAGACGCGTTCGCCGCTGTTGCCGGTGTAGTAGAAGGCGTCGGCCAGCACCATGCCCTGACACAGCAGGCGCTTGGCCGGCTCGTCGGAATCCACCAGGCCCGCATCGCGCATCAGCTTGTGGAAGAAGCGGAAGTACATCAGGTGCATGATGGCGTGTTCGATGCCGCCGATATATTGATCGACCGGCAGCCAGTAGTTGGCGGCGGCCGGATCCAGCATGCCCTGGTCATACTGCGGGCAGGTGTAGCGCGCGTAGTACCAGGAAGACTCCATAAAGGTGTCGAAAGTGTCGGTTTCGCGCAGCGCCGGCTGGCCGTCGACGGTGGTCTTCGCCCACTCAGGGTCGGCCTTGATCGGGCTGGTGATGCCGTCCATGACCACGTCTTCCGGCAGGATCACTGGCAGTTGGTCTTCCGGCGTCGGCATCACGGTGCCGTCTTCCAGCGTCACCATCGGGATTGGCGCGCCCCAGTAACGCTGGCGGGAAACACCCCAGTCGCGCAGACGGTAGTTGACCTTGCGTTGGCCGACGCCTTTGGCGACCAGTTTGTCGGCGATGGCGTTGAAGCCGGCTTCATTGTCCAGACCGTCGAACTCGCCGGAGTTGAACAGCGCGCCTTTGTCGGTCATCGCTTCGGCGCTTACGTCAGGCTGGCTGCCGTCGAGGTTCAGGATCACCGGTTTGATCGGCAAATCATATTTGGTGGCGAATTCCCAGTCGCGCTGGTCGTGCGCCGGTACCGCCATCACGGCGCCGGTGCCGTATTCCATCAGCACGAAGTTGGCGACCCACACCGGCAGCTTCTCGCCGCTCAGCGGGTGGACAACGAACAGGCCGGTCGGCATGCCTTTCTTCTCCATCGTCGCCATTTCGGCTTCGGCAACTTTGGTGTTGCGGCATTCGTCGATGAACTCGGTCAGCGCCGGATTGTTGCGCGCGCCCTGTTGCGCCAGCGGGTGGCCCGCGGCGACCGCCACGTAGGTGGCGCCCATGAAGGTGTCCGGGCGGGTGGTGTAAACCGTCAACTTCTCTTCGCTGTCCGCCACGTCGAAGGTGATTTCCACGCCTTCGGAGCGGCCAATCCAGTTGCGCTGCATGGTTTTCACCTGCTCCGGCCAGCTTTCCAGCGTGTCCAGATCGTTCAGCAGCTGATCGGCGTAAGCGGTGATTTTGATGAACCACTGCGGGATCTCTTTACGCTCGACCTTGGTGTCGCAGCGCCAGCAGCAGCCGTCGATAACCTGTTCGTTGGCCAGCACGGTCAGATCGTGCGGACACCAGTTCACCGCCGAAGTCTTCTTGTAGACCAGGCCTTTTTCATACAGTTTGGTGAAGAACCACTGTTCCCAGCGATAGTATTCCGGCTGGCAGGTGGCGATTTCGCGATCCCAGTCGTAGCCGAAGCCCAGCAGTTTCAACTGGTTCTTCATGTATTCGATGTTGTCGTAGGTCCACGGGGCCGGCGCGGTGTTGTTTTTCACCGCCGCGCCTTCCGCCGGCAGGCCGAACGCATCCCAGCCGATCGGCTGCAGTACGTTTTTGCCCAGCATGCGCTGATAGCGCGAGATCACGTCGCCGATAGTGTAGTTACGAACGTGGCCCATGTGCAGTCGGCCGGACGGGTAAGGCAGCATGGATAGGCAGTAGTACTTTTCCTTGCTGTCGTCTTCGGTAACTTTGAAAGTCTGCTTCTCTTGCCAGTGAAGCTGTACGTTCGATTCTATGTCTTCTGGACGGTATTGCTCTTGCATGGCGGCCGGTGGTCCTGTAGGTGTAAACCGTTGCCCCGGTCAGAGGCAACGCAATGAACATTTAGTATTCGTAGATCCGCATAGCATAGCTGATAAGACCTCCCGGCAACAACTCCAAGCGCCTGACTCGGCGCATTTAAAAAAAACGCCGTCATGACGCGGCTCACAACCTGCGGATCCCGCGTCTTGCCAAGTGGCATCAGTCATTTACGGCTAAAATAAGAACAAGTAGCTTAGGGGGGATCCCTACAGCCAAGTCCGGCGCAGCGTTTATCGAGGAGAGTCTATGAACAAGGTTGCTCAGTATTACCGCGAATTGGTGGCATCGTTGAGCGAACGCCTGAAAAACGGCGAACGCGATATCGATGAACTGGTGGCCAGCGCGGAGCGGCGCTTGAACGAGGCCGAAGATTTGACCCGCGACGAAGTGCGGCAGGTGACGCAGGCGGTGCGGCGCGATCTGGAAGAGTTCGCGCGCAGCTATCAGGAGAGCCGGGACGAGTTTACCGACAGCGTGTTTATGCGCGTGATCAAAGAGAGCCTGTGGCAGGAACTGGCGGATATCACCGACAAAACCCAGCTGGAGTGGCGCGAGGTATTCAAGGATGTCAGCCACCACGGCGTTTACCACAGCGGTGAAGTGGTGGGGCTGGGCAACCTGGTGTGCGAGCAGTGTCACTACCATCTGGCGTTTTACACGCCGGAGGTGCTGCCGCTCTGCCCGAAATGCGGTCACGACCAATTCCAGCGCCGGCCGTTTGAACCGTGATGACGTTCCCCGGCAGGGCGGGGAACGCTAAGGCTGGCGTTTAACGGAACAGTTTCTTCAGCAGATTGCTCAGGAAACCGCCGCTGACGGTTGCCGGGGCAACTTCCGCCTGCGCCGGTACGGCGACGCCGGCCGGGATTTTCTGCGCGATCGCGATGCGGCTGTCCTGGGCGGCTTTCTCCGCCGCTTCCGGGCCGTAGGCGAAGCCTTCCGCCAGCACGAATTCAACGTCGGTGATGCCGATAAAGCCCAGGAACAACTTCACGTACGGCGTGATCAGATCCGTCGGCGTGTCGGCGTGGACGCCGCCGCGGCTGGAGATGACGATCGCTTTCTTGCCCGTCACCAGCCCTTCGGCGCCGGCGGAGGTATAGCGGAACGTCTGGCCGGCGCGGGCGATAAGATCGAAGTAGATCTTCAGCTGCGTCGGGATGTTGAAGTTGTACATCGGGGCGCTGATAATCAGCGTGTCGTGCGACTTCAGCTCGGCAATCAGCTCATCGGACAGCGCCAGGGTGCTTTGCTGATGCGGCGTCAGCGGTTTGTCGCCGGCGGTAAAGCCGGCCATCACTTCACCATCCAGCTCCGGCAGCGTTGGGTTGGCCAAATCGCGCACGGTGAACGTGTCTTCAGGGTGAGTTTCACGCCATTGTTCAACAAAAAAATCGACTAATTTTCCAGACTGGGAATATTCACCCAGAATGCTTGATTTCAGGACCAGTACGCGGCTCATTGGCTTATCTCCAGGCGAAGGCTAATCGGTAACGATGTCAGTCGGTGTAAACGCATGGTAGAGGCAAGCCATGAACAGTGATAGCGCAAAAATTCGCTGAGTTAAATCAAAAAAGTTGAACAAGTGGCGCGAGCGCGCCCCGATAGGATCAATAACGCGCTACGCGCTCGGCCAGCAGATCGATAAAGCCCTCGCGGTTGATGCCGGTCAACACTTCCACGTTGGCCGCGTTGCCGGTTTGCTGGAAATAGTCCACCACCGTCATGCCGACGGTGTAGTCCCCTTTGGTCTCCACTCCGACCCAGCGTTCTACGCCGGTGAACAGCTGCGGCGCCAGCAGCCAGGCGATGGTGCAGGGATCGTGCATCGCTGCGCCGGGCAGGCCGCGCGGATGGCTGAGGTACAGCGGCAGGTAAAAATCGAGCATCTCCGCGACCGCCTGCGCGACCGGATTGTCTATCTGGCGAATGCGCTCGATATCCTGCGGCAACACCAGCGCCTGATGGGTGACGTTCAGCCCGGCCATGGTCAGCGGCACCCCGGATTTCAGCACCATTTCGGCGGCTTCGGGATCGACGAAGATGTTGAACTCCGCCACCGGCGTGGTATTGCCGGCGTTCATGCCGCCGCCCATGAATACGATGCGCTCGATGCGGCTTTTCAGCTCGGCATGCTGGGCCAACAGCAGGGCGATGTTGGTCATCGGGCCGGTCACCACCAGGGTGATTGGCTGCGGGCTAGCGCGCAGCAGGTCGGCGATCAGCTCGACGGCGCCGCGGGGATCGGGTTTGAGGGTCGGCGTCGGCAGGTGGGTGTTGCCCATGCCGGTTTTGCCGTGGACATAGTCGGCGATCACCAGCTCGCGCATCAGCGGGCGAGCGGCGCCGGCGGCGACCGGGATGTCCTCGCGCTGCATCAGGGTCAGCAGACCCAGCGCGTTATGCAGGGTTTTCTCCGGCGTCTGGTTGCCGGCGGAGGTGGTAATGGCTTTGACGTCCAGCTCCGGCGAACGCAGCGCCATGGCCAGCGCGATGGCGTCGTCGAGGCCGGGATCGCAATCGATGATAATAGGGCGGGGCATGTTCTTTCTCCTCTGTTTGTTATCCAGCGAGCATCGGATCAAAACCGGGGAGAAACAAGCGCTTTTAGTGCCGGGAGAAAAGATGCGCCCCTGGCGGGGCGCATCGAGAGAGTTTAGTGCAGGATCTTGGCCAGGAAGTCCTTGGCGCGATCGGACTCGGGGTTGTTGAAGAAATCGTCTTTGTTGCGGTCTTCGACGATTTTGCCTTCGTCCATAAAGATCACCCGATTCGCCACCTTGCGGGCGAAGCCCATTTCGTGGGTTACCACCATCATGGTCATGCCTTCGTTCGCCAGTTCGACCATCACGTCCAGCACTTCGTTGATCATTTCCGGATCGAGCGCCGAGGTCGGTTCATCGAACAGCATGGCGATAGGATCCATGCACAGCGCGCGGGCGATGGCGACGCGCTGCTGCTGGCCGCCGGACAGCTGGCCGGGGAACTTGTTGGCATGGGCGGAGAGGCCGACGCGTTCAAGCAGCTTCAGGCCCTTCTCGCGTGAGGCGGTCTTATCGCGCTTGAGCACTTTCACCTGCGCCAGCGTCAGGTTGTCGATGATAGACAGGTGCGGGAACAGCTCAAAGTGTTGGAACACCATGCCGACTTTGGCACGCAGCTGCGCCAGGTTGGTTTTCTTGTCGTTGACCGGCGTGCCGTTCACCAGGATGCTTCCCTGCTGGATCGGCTCGAGGCCGTTGACGGTTTTGATCAGGGTGGACTTGCCGGAACCTGAAGGACCGCAGACGACGACCACTTCGCCTTTTTTCACTTCGGTGGTGCAATCGGTCAACACTTGGAAGTGACCGTACCACTTGGAAACATTTTTCAGGGATATCATCAAACAGTCCTTTTCTTCAAATAGCTTACCAGCGCCGAGGCGGCGAGGCTGATAACAAAATAGACAAAACCGGCGAACAGGATCATTTCAACCTGGGTGCCGTCGCGTTCGCCAATGGTCGACGCGGTGCGGAAGAAGTCGGCCAGGCTCAGTACGTAAACCAGCGAGGTATCCTGGAACAGTACGATGCCCTGAGTCAGCAGCAGCGGCACCATGGCGCGGAACGCCTGCGGCAGGATCACCAGCCGCATGGACTGCCAGTGGGTCATGCCCAGCGCCAGCGCGGCGGAGGATTGGCCGCGCGAGATGCTGATGATACCGGCGCGGATGATTTCCGAATAATAGGCCGCTTCAAACAGGGAAAAGGCTACCATAGCCGAGATCAGGCGAATATCGGTTTTCGGCGACAGCCCTAGAACCTGTTGTAATAAGCTTGGAACCACCAGATAGAACCACAGCAGCACCATCACCAACGGCACCGAGCGGAACAGGTTGACGTACAGGGTGGCGAACCAGCTTATCGGTTTGAACGGCGACAGACGCATGACCGCCAACACGGTGCCCCACAGGATGCCGACCACGATGGCGGTCACGGTGATCTTCAGCGTGATCACCATGCCTTGCAGCAGATAAGGGAAGCTTGGGACGATCGACGCCCAGTCAAATTCGTACATTATTTACTCCCCAGGTTGCCAGGCAACTGCACTTTCTTTTCGACCAGACGCATAAACAGCATGATAACGGCGTTGATGCCGATATAAGCCAGCGTGATGGCGGTAAAGGATTCATAGGCGTGTGCGGAGTAATCCAACAACTTACCGGCCTGCGCGGCCATGTCCACCAGCCCGATGGTGGAGGCGATGGCGGAGTTTTTGACCAGGTTGAGCATTTCCGAGGTCATCGGCGGCACGATCACCCGGTAGGCGTTCGGCAGCAGCACGTAGCGGTAGGTTTGCGGCAGCGTCAGGCCCATCGCCAACCCGGCGGCTTTCTGGCCGCGCGGCAGGGACTGAATGGCGGCGCGCACCTGTTCGCAAACGCGGGCGGCGGTAAACAGCCCCAGGCAGAGCATGGAAGAGACGAAGAACTGCACGTTGGGATCCAGCTCGGTTTTGAACCAGGTGCCGATATTGGCCGGCAGCAGCTCGGGGATCACCAAATACCAGGTAAAGAATTGCACGATCAGCGGCACGTTGCGGAACAGTTCGACGTAACAGGTGCCGAGGGTGGAAAGAAAGCGGTTGGGCACGGTACGCAAGATACCGAACAGTGAACCGACGAAGAAAGCGATAATCCAGGCACAGACGGAGAGGGCCACCGTGACCTGAAAGCCGGACCAGATCCAGCCGAGGTAAGTGGTGTTCCCAAACGGGGCCTGCTGCAGGAAGATACCCCAGTTCCAATCTATTGACATAACAAACTCCGATAAACGGGCGCAGGGCGCCGAAGATTGATGACTTGATGAGCGCCGATCGCCGCGCGGCCAGTCTGGCTGGCTTGTTGTGTACGGGTGTCGGTGATGCGCCTTGGGGAAAATGAGGGAGGGGAACGGCCCCCCTCATTCCTGTCTGTCCCAGTCATCAACTGGGCCGGTTTGGCCTGGCGGCCGCCCCGGCTTTTGTTCTATTTAGTTCAACGCTTTGTCGTTAGGCTCTTTGAACAGCTGCTTCATGTCGTCCGACAGTTCGAAGTTCATGTTGAGGTTTTTCGGTGGAATAGGCTGCTTGAACCATTTCTCAAACCACTTGGCCGCTTCACCGGAAGTTTGCGCCTGGGCGATGGTGTCATCGACCAGCTTTTTAAACTCAGGATCGTCTTTGCGCAGCATGCAGCCGTAGGCTTCTTTCGACTGCGGCGTGCCGATGATTTCCCACTGATCCGGTTTCTTGGCCTTGGCGCGTTCGCCCGCCAGCAGGGCGTCGTCCATCATGAAGGCCACCGCGCGGCCGCTTTCCAGGGTACGGAAGGAGTCGCCGTGGTCTTTGGCGCTGATGATGCGCATGTTCATTTTGTCGCTGTCGTTCAGCTTGTTCAGCAGCACTTCGGAGGTGGTGCCGGAGGTGACCACCACCGGTTTGCCGGCCAGGTCCTTAAAGTCTTTGATATCGGATCCTTTTTTCACCAGCAAGCGGGTGCCGACCACGAAAATGGTGTCGGAGAAGGCGGCCTGTTTCTGGCGCTCGAGGTTATTGGTGGTGGAACCGCACTCGAAATCATAGGTGCCGTTTTGCAGCAGCGGGATGCGGTTCTGCGAGGTAATCGGCAGCATTTTCACCTGCAGATTCGGCGCATTCAGCTTTTTCTTAACGGCTTCAACGATTTGGTTGGAGTAGTCCTGAGAGTAGCCCACAACTTTTTGTTGGTTGTCGTAGTAGGAGAACGGCACTGACGATTCGCGGTGGCCGACAACGATCACGCCATTGTCTTTGATTTTCTTCAGCGTACCGGTCAGGTCTTCCGCATGCGCCACGCTACCTGCCGCACCGAGCAGCAGTAACGATAACGCCAATTTACGCATTTGCATGGTCCAACTCCTTTGCTGTTGTTGTGGCTCTGACTAAAGAGCGTCAGGTTAAATCGACTGTTTATTGCTCAAGTTATAAAGATAGTCTTATGAACTGAACGCTGTTAAAAAATAACCGATTGTGAACACATTGAAACTAAAATGTTTCATTTTTTGAGACGCCGCGCGCACCAAATCAATGCAACAAAACGTCGGCGCCCCCGCGTGGTGCGCTTAATGCACCCAAAATGTGCGCAGGTGCGACAAAACGTCAGCAAAAGTAAACCGGCGCGCGTTGTCGCCATAGATAAAAGCAAGGAGTGTGCCAGCCGCGTTGATTTAACGACGTTTTCTGACTGAGGTGGGGATATTGACGGGAACGCGGGGCGCGGCGGGCGCGCCCCGGCGAAGAGGATTATTTGCGGCGCAAGCCCAACATCAGCGCCCAGCCGCCCAGCAGCAGGGTAATCACCCACAGCGGTGTGGCGCCGAAGCGCGCATAAGGCGTGACGCCGGTGGTCGGCGTGACCTTCACTTCGAGCACCTGGCGGGTAAACTGCGGGATCTCGGCGATCACCTCGCCGTTCGCATCCACTGCGGCGGTAACGCCGTTATTGGTGCTGCGCAGCAGCGGCCGGCCGAGCTCCAGCGCCCGCATGCGCGCCATCTGGAAGTGCTGCCACGGGCCGATGGAGTGACCGAACCAGGCATCGTTGGAGATGGTCAGCAGGAAGTTGGTGTCCGGGCGGAAGTTATCGCGCACCTGCTGGCCCAGCACGATCTCGTAACAGATGGCCGCCGTCAGGTTGTAGCCGCGTACGCTGAGCTGCGGCTGCACGTAGTCGCCGCGGCTGAAACCGGACATCGGCAGATTGAAGAACGGCGCGATAGGGCGCAGCAGTTCACCCAGCGGCACAAACTCGCCGAACGGCACCAGGTGATGCTTGTTGTAGCGATCTTTGGCCGGGTAGCTGTACGGCGTCGGTTCGCCCAGCACGATGGCGCTGTTGTATTCCTGCACGCCTTGCGGGGTGGCGCGCGCATCGACGATGCCGGTGATCAGGCTGCTGTTCTTCGCCCGCATCAGGTCATCCATCATGATCAGGAAGCCGTTCTGACGCGGCTCGAAGTCAGGGATGGCGGACTCCGGCCAGATGATGATCGGCGCTTTGCCCATGTAGGGGCGGGTTTCGTCCAGATAGGTTTGCAGCGTGCTGAGCAGAATGCTCGGATCCCACTTCATCGACTGGGGAATGTTGCCTTGCACCATGGCGACGTTTACCGCTTTCTCCGGCTGCGGGGTAAACCACTGCAGCTGGCGCAGCGGCCACGGCAACAGCAGCAGCGCGGCGGCAATCACGGCTGCCGAGAGACGGCGCTGATTGACGGCGTACACCAGCAGGCCGGCGATGGCCATCAGCACAAAGGTGATGGCGTCGACGCCCAGCAGTGGCGCGATGCCCTTCAGCGGGCCATTGATCTGGCTGTAGCCGAACTGCAGCCACGGGAAGCCGGTCAGCACCCAGCCGCGCAGGAATTCGGTCACCTGCCACAGCGCCGGCGCGGCGATGGCCAGCCGCCACCAGCGGGTGGCCGGCCACAAGCGCGTCAACAGCCCGGCGAACAGCCCGGTATACAGCGACAGGTAAGCGGCGAGCAGTACCACCAGGAAGACGTTGACGGCGAAGGGCATGCCGCCGAAATCGGCGATGCTGACATACACCCAGTTGATGCCGCTGCCGAACAGCCCGAAGCCCCAGACAAAGCCGAGCAGGGCGGACTGTTTGGTGGTGCGATTGAGGGTAACGGCCAGCAGGCCGAACAGGGAAACGATGGCCGCGGGCCAGAAGTCGTAGGGCGAGAACGCCAGCGTCCCGCCGGCACCTGACAACAGCGCCAGCAGGGCGCGAACCCGCTGGCGTTCAAGTAATGAGGCTTTAGCCATGTTGGATTTAATCTTCCAGTTTCGGTGGTGGAGAATCGTCCGGAATTTTTACATGAACCTGGATGATACGTCGACTGTCGGCCATGGCAACTTTAAATAGGTAACCTTCGATTTCAATGGTTTCCCCGCGCGCCGGCAGGTGGCCGAAGGCCTGCATCACCAGACCGCCGATGGTATCGACCTCGTCGTCGCTGAAGTGGGTGCCGAAGGCTTCGTTGAAGTCTTCGATCGGCGCCAGCGCGCGCACGGTGTACATGTGGCGGCTGAGCTGACGGATATCCAGATCGTCTTCGTCGTCGTATTCGTCTTCGATCTCGCCGACGATCAGTTCCAGGATATCTTCGATGGTGACCAGGCCGGACACGCCGCCGAATTCGTCAATGACAATCGCCATGTGATAGCGCTGGGAGCGGAACTCTTTCAGCATCCGGTCGACGCGCTTGCTTTCCGGCACCACCACTGCGGTGCGCAGCACCTTGTCGATGCTGAACGGCTCGGAATCTGCGCGCATGAACGGCAGCAGATCCTTGGCCATCAGGATGCCTTCGATGTGATCTTTGTCTTCGCTGATCACCGGGAAACGCGAGTGGGCGGAGTCGATAATCACGTCCAGGCACTCTTCCAGCGTCTGGTTGCGCTTGAGCGTCACCATCTGGGAGCGGGGGATCATGATGTCGCGCACGCGCTGTTCGGCGATATCCATCACGCCTTCCAGCATGTCGCGGGTATCGGGATCGATCAGGTCGTTTTGTTCGGAATCGCGGATCAGCTCGACCAGATCGCCACGGTTTTTGGGCTCGCCGTGGAACAACTGGTTAAGGATAAGAGTAAAGAACCCCTTCTTGGGACTGGGGCTGTCATTGCTTTGTGAATGGTCGTCGCTCATGGCGTTTTAGTTACTGTCACTCATGTCAGAGTTAAGGGGCGTCAGCGACAGCCCCGCAAAGGGGCTGTAGGGTAAACGGCTGACGTCAGACGGGGTCTTTTTCCGCCAGGTACGGATCAGGATAGCCCAGTCCGTGCATGATTTCGGTTTCCAAAGACTCCATTTCTTCGGCTTCATCGTCTTCGATGTGGTCATACCCTAGCAGATGGAGGCTGCCGTGGACAACCATATGCGCCCAGTGGGCTTCCAGCGTTTTGCCTTGCTCAATCGCTTCCTGCTCAACCACCTGACGGCAGATGATCAGATCGCCGAGCAGCGGCAGCTCAATGCCCGGCGGGGCTTCGAACGGGAAAGAGAGCACGTTGGTCGGCTTGTCTTTGCCGCGGTAGGTCAGGTTCAGCTCGTGGCTTTCCGCTTCGTCCACCAGACGCACGGTCACCTCGGCCTCCTCCTGAAATTGCGGCAGCACGCCTTCCAGCCAGCGTTGGAAGGTGGCCTCATCCGGCAGCCCGTCGCTGCTTTCACAGGCAATCTGCAAATCCAAAATCACCTGGCTCATGGTGTCTCCTGCTCGGAGGCGGCGAGCGCCTCGCGCTTACGTTGTTCGGCAATCGCGTCTTTGCGTTTCTGTTCGGCCGCTTCCCAGGCCTCATAAGCGATGACCACGCGGGCCACTACCGGGTGGCGCACCACGTCTTCGCTGTGGAAGAAGTTGAAGCTCAGCTCCTCCACGTCCGACAGCACTTCCACCGCGTGGCGCAGGCCGGATTTCTGGTTGCGCGGCAGGTCGATCTGGGTGACGTCGCCGGTGATGACCGCCTTCGAGTTGAAGCCGATGCGCGTCAGGAACATCTTCATCTGCTCGATGGTGGTGTTCTGGCTCTCATCCAGGATGATAAAGGCGTCGTTCAGCGTGCGGCCGCGCATATAGGCCAGCGGCGCGACTTCGATCACGTTGCGCTCAATGAGCTTCTCCACGCGCTCGAAGCCCAGCATTTCGAACAGGGCGTCGTACAACGGGCGCAGATAAGGATCGACCTTCTGGCTCAGATCGCCCGGCAGGAAGCCCAGCTTTTCGCCGGCTTCGACCGCGGGGCGGGTCAGCAGTATGCGGCGAATTTCCTGGCGTTCCAGCGCATCCACCGCAGCGGCGACCGCCAGGTAGGTTTTGCCGGTGCCCGCCGGGCCGATGCCGAAGGTGATGTCGTGATCGAGAATGTTGGCGATGTACTGCGCCTGGTTAGGCGTGCGCGGTTTCACCATGCCGCGCTTGGTTTTAATGGTGACCGCCTTGCCGTAATCCGGCACGCTGTCGGCCACCTGTTCCAGCACCCGGCTCTCTTTGATCGCCAGATGGATTTGCTCCGGATCGATATCCGGGATCACGCCGCGAATCGGCGCGGTATCCACGTAAAGATGGCGCAGGATATCGGCGGCGGCGACCACGCACAGGTTCTTGCCGACCAGCTTGAAACGGTTGTCGCGGCGATTGATTTCGATGCCCAATCGGCGCTCGAGTTGTTTGATGTTGTCATCAAACGGGCCGCACAGGCTGAGCAAACGCTTGTTGTCTGCGGGCTCTAACAAAATTTCTTGTGTTGCGACGTTCAAACTATTCCTCTAGGTCACATCGGGCCTGGTTGATGTCACATAGCGCGTCCGGGACGCGCGCGTTCAGGGCGAACCTGAATACTCTCTTTCTTGAATTATTCATGGTGCGCCGCAACGGCGCAAGTTTACCGCTGATCTATCTGTGCGCCGTCGGCGGAATTCAAGGGAAGACAAGGAAAAAACGCGGCGGGGCGCAAAGCCCGCCGCGTCATCACAGGACAAGACCGCTGGGAATCAGTTCTTTTTCACGAATTCGGACTTCAGTTTCATCGGGCCGAAACCGTCGATTTTGCAGTCGATGTTGTGATCGCCTTCCACCAGACGAATGTTTTTCACCTTGGTGCCGATCTTCAGCATCGAGGAGCTGCCTTTGACCTTCAGGTCTTTGACCACGGTGACCGCATCGCCGTCCGCCAGCAGGTTGCCGTTGGCGTCTTTGACGATCAGCGCATCCTGATCTTCCGCCGGGGCGCTGTCGCTCCACTCGTGGGCGCACTCAGGGCAGATGAACAGGGCATTGTCCTGGTAGGTGTATTCGGAGTTGCACTTCGGGCAGTGTGGGAGTTGCATGTTATGTCGCCTCTTCAACAATAAAAAAATAAAAAAAACATCACCGGGCGCGGACGCCCGGCGGAGAAACGGTAAGGAGTAGCGCGAACGGGCGGCGATAAGGCGGCCGCCGCAGCGTCAGGGCTGGTAAATGCCGACGCCCAGCGCGTTTTCTTTGCGGGTACGGGCGATCACCGACTGCGGGGATTCATGTACGCGCAGATCCATCTGCTGTTCGGTGCGCACCACTGCGCCACGCAGGGTGTTGGTCAGCACCTCGGTAATTTCCACGTCGACAAACTGGCCGATCATGTCAGGCGTGCCTTCGAAGTTTACCACACGGTTGCATTCCGTGCGCCCGGCCAGTTCCATCACGCTTTTGCGCGAGGTGCCTTCCACCAGAATGCGCTGGACGGTGCCGAGCATGCGGCGGCTGAACTGCAGCGCCTGCTGGTTGATGCGATCCTGCAGAATGTACAGCCGCTGCTTTTTCTCTTCTTCGCTGACGTCGTCAACCATGTCCGCCGCCGGGGTGCCCGGGCGCGACGAATAGATGAAGCTGAAGCTGACGTCGAAGTTGACGTCGGCGATCAGGTTCATGGTCTGTTCGAAGTCGGCCTGGCTCTCGCCCGGGAAACCGACGATGAAATCGGAGCTGAGCTGAATGTTCGGGCGCGCCTTGCGCAGCTTGCGGATAATCGCCTTGTACTCCAGCGCGGTGTGCGCGCGTTTCATCATGGTCAGGATGCGATCCGAACCGCTCTGCACCGGCAGATGCAGGAAGCTGACCAGCTCCGGCGTGTCTTCGTACACCGCGATGATATCGTCGGTGAACTCGATAGGGTGGCTGGTGGTGAAGCGAATGCGATCGATGCCGTCGATGGCGGCCACCAGGCGCAGCAGTTCGGCGAACGAGCAGATATCGCCGTCATGCGTGGCGCCGCGATAAGCGTTGACGTTTTGGCCGAGCAGGTTGACCTCGCGCACGCCCTGCGCCGCCAACTGGGCGATTTCGAACAGCACGTCGTCGCTCGGGCGGCTCACTTCCTCGCCGCGGGTGTAAGGCACCACGCAGAAAGTGCAGTATTTGTTGCAGCCTTCCATGATCGACACGAATGCGGTCGGGCCTTCGGCGCGCGGCTCCGGCAGGCGGTCGAACTTTTCGATCTCCGGGAAGCTGATATCGACCACCGGGCTGCGGGTGCCCTGAACGTGGTTGATCATTTCCGGCAGGCGGTGCAGGGTCTGCGGGCCGAATACCACGTCGACGCAGGGCGCGCGGCTGCGGATAAGCTCCCCTTCTTGCGAGGCCACGCAACCGCCGACCCCGATGATGACAGACGGGTTCTTTTCTTTCAGCAAGCGCCAGCGCCCCAGCATGGCGAAAACTTTCTCCTGCGCTTTTTCGCGGATCGAGCAGGTGTTCAGCAACAGCACGTCCGCTTCTTCGGCGTTGTCGGTCCACTCGAAGCCGTGCGTGCTGTTCAACAGGTCGGCCATTTTCGATGAATCGTACTCATTCATCTGGCAGCCCCAGGTTTTGATATGTAGTTTTTTCGTCATTGACTTGCCATTACTCAGTGCGGAGCGAAAGTTGCGTTACGCGACATGCAGGGCGCGTATTGTAATCATTTGCCGCCGTTGTGACCAGCGCGGGGGAAAATGGCACGCAACCTGAAGCCGAAGCGAAAATCCGGTACACTGCGCAAAACGCCATCCTGGGTGGGATGGCGAGCATTCACACAGAAAACATAGCCAATATGAAGACATCTCAAAATCGGTATGACGCGGTGGTGGTGGGCGGCGGCATGGTCGGCGCGGCGGCGGCCCTCGGGCTGGCGCAGGCGGGCTGGTCGGTGGCGTTGCTGGAACATCAGGCGCCGCAGGCGTTCGAGGCGCAAAGCCCGCCGGACCTGCGCATTTCCGCTATCGGCTGCACCTCGGTGGGGCTGCTGAAACAGCTCGGCGCCTGGCCGGCCGTGACGGCGATGCGCACGGCGCCGTATCGCCGGCTGGAGACCTGGGAATGGGCATCGTCGCGGGTGGCGTTCGACGCGGTGTCCCTGGGGCTGCCGGAGCTGGGCTTTATGGTGGAAAACCGTATTCTGCAGCTGGCGCTGTGGCAGCAGTTCGCGCAGTGCGCCAATCTGACGTTGCTGTGCTCCGCCAGGCTGCAATCGCTGCAGCGGGCGGACAAGGCCTGGCAGTTGACGCTGGACAGCGGTGAAACGCTGCAGGCGCGGCTGGTTATCGGCGCCGATGGTGCCAACTCGCAGGTGCGCAAGCTGGCGGCGATCGGCACCAACGGTTGGCAGTATCGTCAGGCATGCATGTTGATCACCGTCGATACCGGCGCGCCGCAGCAGGATGTGACCTGGCAGCGCTTCTTCCCGTCCGGGCCGCGCGCCTTCCTGCCGCTGTACGACAGCTGGGCATCGCTGGTGTGGTATGACAGCCCGCAGCGCATTCGCCAACTGCAGGCGATGCCGCCGGCGCAGCTGGAGCGCGAGATCGCCGCCGCTTTTCCAGCGCGACTGGGCCCGGTCAAGGTGCACGCCGCCGGATCGTTCCCGTTGACGCGGCGTCATGCGCAGCGTTACGTGCTGCCGGGGCTGGCGCTGCTGGGGGATGCCGCGCATACCATCAACCCGCTGGCCGGGCAGGGCGTCAATCTGGGGTATCGTGATGTGGATGCCTTGTTGAATGTGTTGAGCGAGGCGCGGGATCAGGGAGAGGACTGGAGCAGCGAGGCGGTGTTGTTGCGTTATCAGCGTCGCCGTCGCACCGACAATCTGCTGATGCAGAGCGGCATGGATCTGTTTTATACCGCCTTCAGCAATAACCTGGCGCCGCTGAACGTGGCGCGCAATCTGGCGCTGATGGCCGCGCAGCGGGCGGGCAAGCTGAAAGAGCATGCGTTGAAGTACGCGTTGGGATTGTAACCGGTAGGGCTCAGCGGCGGCTGGGCCCGTTAGGATTGGCTGAACGCCAGACAGCAAAAAGCCCGCCGAAGCGGGCTTTTCTAAATATGGCTGGGGTGCCAGGATTCGAACCTGGGTATGCTGGTATCAGAAACCAGAGCCTTACCGCTTGGCGACACCCCAATTATGGTGGCTACGACGGGATTTGAACCTGTGACCCCATCATTATGAGTGATGTGCTCTAACCAGCTGAGCTACGTAGCCGATGTTACTTTTTACTTCTTTGATTTGCAAGCAGTTTGTTATGGCTGGGGTACCTGGATTCGAACCAGGGAATGCCGGTATCAAAAACCGGTGCCTTACCGCTTGGCGATACCCCA
>NZ_JBQEOW010000004.1:310107-376621 GCF_052045405.1 Serratia sp. 22278
TATGGCTGGGGTACCTGGATTCGAACCAGGGAATGCCGGTATCAAAAACCGGTGCCTTACCGCTTGGCGATACCCCATCAACATACTGCGCCGACGATGAAGAGAAATGGTGCGGGAGGCGAGACTTGAACTCGCACACCTTGCGGCGCCAGAACCTAAATCTGGTGCGTCTACCAATTTCGCCACTCCCGCAAATGCAAAAAAGAGATGGTGGCTACGACGGGATTCGAACCTGTGACCCCATCATTATGAGTGATGTGCTCTAACCAGCTGAGCTACGTAGCCCTCTTTTTTTGCTTTGCCTTCATCGGCGTTGCGGGGCGCATTATGCGTATATGACCGATTTGCGTCAACAAGTTTTTTCCCGAAAAAGCGCCCGGAAGCGCCGTTTGTCTGGGTTGTGAACATTATGGCGATAAAATCGGCAATTCAGGCAGTTGGCGGAGGAAAAAGGCAACAAAAAGGCGGGCCAAAAGGCCCGCCCCAAGGGAAAACGCCGCGCGATTATTTATAGGCGGCCTGATGCACGCCGACGGCGCGGCCGGAAGGATCGTCCATCTTCTTGAACGATTCGTCCCATTCGATGGCCTTGGCGGACGAGCAGGCGACGGACGGGCCGCCCGGCACGCATTCGGCAGCGCTCGGCAGCGGGAACAGCTCCTCGAAGATTTCGCGGTACAGGTAGCCTTCTTTAGAGGTCGGCGTGTTGTACGGGAAGCGGAAACGCGCGGTTTCGAGCTGTTGATCGCTGATTTGCTGCGCAGCGACCTCTTTTAGCGTGTCGATCCAACTGTAGCCAACGCCGTCGGAGAACTGCTCTTTCTGGCGCCAGGCCACGCTGGCCGGCAAATAGGACTCGAAACATTCGCGAACGATGTGTTTTTCCATTTTGCCGTTGCCGCACATTTTATCTTTCGGGTTGATGCGCATCGCCACGTCGAGGAATTTCTTGTCCAGGAACGGCACGCGGGCTTCGACGCCCCAGGCGGACATCGCCTTGTTGGCGCGCGCGCAGTCGAACATGTGCAGCGCCAGCAGTTTACGCACGGTCTCTTCGTGGAATTCGCGGGCGTCCGGCGCCTTATGGAAGTACAGGTAGCCGCCGAACACTTCGTCCGCGCCTTCGCCGGAGAGCACCATCTTGATGCCCATCGCCTTGATTTTGCGCGACATCAGGTACATCGGCGTCGAGGCGCGAATGGTGGTGACGTCGTAGGTTTCGATGTGATAAATCACGTCGCGGATGGCGTCCAGGCCTTCCTGCACGGTGAAGTGGATTTCATGGTGCACGGTGCCCAGATGGTTGGCCACCTCTTGCGCGGCGCGCAGATCCGGCGAGCCTTCCAGGCCGACGGCGAAGGAGTGCAGCTGCGGCCACCAGGCCTCGCTGCGTTCCTGATCCTCCACGCGGCGCGCGGCGTATTTCTTGGTGATCGCCGAGATGACCGAGGAATCCAGCCCGCCCGACAGCAGCACGCCGTAGGGCACGTCGGACATCAGGTGGCTTTTCACCGACTCTTCCAGCGCGGTGCGCAGGGCGGCGGCGTCGGTCACGTTGTCCTTGACGCTGTCGTAATCGAACCAGTCGCGGCGATAATATTCACGGATCTCACCGTCCTGGCTCCACAGATAGCTGCCGGCCGGGAATTCCTTGATGGTGCGGCACACCGGCACCAGCGCTTTCATTTCCGAGGCGACGTACAGGTTGCCGTGCTCGTCGTGGCCCATGTACAGCGGAATGATGCCCAGGTGATCGCGGCCGATCAGGTAGGCGTCTTTTTCGGTGTCATACAGGGCGAAGGCGAACATGCCTTGCAGATCGTCGAGGAAGTCCGGGCCTTTCTCCTGGTACAGCGCCAGGATCACTTCACAGTCGGAACCGGTCTGGAACGCGTAGCGGTCGCTCAGCTGTTGGCGCAGCGTCTGATGGTTGTAAATTTCGCCGTTGACCGCCAGAACGTGGGTGTGCGCAGCGTTGTACAGCGGTTGAGCGCCGTTGTTGACGTCGACGATCGACAGGCGTTCGTGAGCCAGAATGGCTTTGTCGCTGGCGTAAACGCCGGACCAATCCGGGCCGCGGTGGCGCATCAGACGTGACAGCTCCAGCGCTTTCTTACGCAGTTCAACGGGATCGGACTTCAGATCGAGCACACCGAAAATAGAACACATACAACTCTCCTAACGGGCTTTTATGACTGTGATGTTGTTTTTTACTCTTATGGGCAGCATTGCCGATTTATCAGCGATAACCCAGTTTTGCTGCGCTGTGGTTATGAAAATGCGCCAAAAGCTGCGGGAGATGCAAGCGTTTTAGCCATGCGTTGAGAAATAGTTGTTTGCTTAGGTGCGGTTTTTAACGGATGTTCAGTTATCGGCGTGAAAAATTATCGATTATGCAATTTTTAGCGTGATGGCGAGATTGCCGGCCAGTTTGACCGGCAATCGATTAGCGATTAGGCGATGAGCTGCCACAGGGTGAAGGCGGCGTCCGGCGTCCAGCCGGCGTTGGAAGTGTGCGCCTGGATACAGGTGTATTTCTTGCCTTTATAGCTCACCACGTCGCCGGCTTTGTAGCTGTGGTTGTTCTGCCACTCGGGCGCACCCGGATCGGGCGGCGTGCCGTCGTTGGCGGTTTTGACCGCCAGCGCGCTGCTCGGCAGCGAGGTATTGCCCTGGCTGTCGGTTGCGGTAACGAAGTAGCTGTACTGGGTGGCCGGGGTCAGGCCGCTGTCGGTCAGCGACAGGCCGGCGGTCTGGCCGATCGGGTTGCCGTTGCGGTAGACGGTGTAGCTGGCGATCGGTAACGCGCCGGTGGCGGCGGCCCAGCTCAGTTTCAGCGAGGTGGTGCCCAGCTCGGCGACCGTCAGCGCCGTCGGCGCATTAGGCTTTCCCGGCGGCGGGGTGACGCCGCCCTGAATCAGCGGCGCATAGCGGGTTTTGAATTCCCAGTTGTAGGCCACGCCGGCTTTGCTCTTGCCGTTGTCCCAGTTGATCGACCAGGTCATCAGGCCCTTGATCGACAGGCTTTTGGCGTCGAGACGCGCGAAGGCGTTATACACCGCCTGTTTGTCGATCACGTAGCCGGTGGCGGCGGCATCGTTGTTGCTCGGCAGGCCGATGACGAATTTCGCCGCCGGGATTTTCGCATAGCCGCGGGTGCCGGTGACCAGGCTTTCCGTCAGATAGTAGAGGAAGTCCTCTTTCATGGCGTCGTTATTCTGCGTGATCCAGGCGTTGAGTTCATCCACCCAAATACCGTCGCCGCCCTGGTTGTAATATTGCGGCGCAATAAAGTCGTAATAGCCTTCAAGGGCGTTGATATAATCCAGATAGGTGCCGTTGGTGCGCAAATACGGGAATTCCGGCGCCATGCTGATAATAAAGTTTTTCCCCTGCGCGGCGTAATGGTCTTTTACTTTTTTCAATGCCGCAGGCAAGACGGTTTTATTATTGGCGGCGCCGATCGCCGCCTGTTCCAGATCGATATCCAGGCCGTCGAAGCCATAGACTTCCACCAGGCGAATAATCTCGTCTTTCAGCTTGTCTTCGTCGCCGGTCTTCAGCTCGATATGCGCGTCTGCGCCGCCGAGGGAGATCAGCACCGCGCGGCCCTGGCTGTTCAGCACGCCCACCTGGCGGCGAAACTCGGCGTCGGACAGGTTGTAAGGTTTGAAGGTCGGGATGCCCTGGCCTTTCATAAAGGCGACGGCCACTACGTTGTACTCGGCGGGAATGTCGGTCAGATTCATATTGGCGAACTGGCCTTGTTGATAACCGTCACTGGCGCCGGCGGCCCAGTTGTGCCAGAAACCCATCAGGATCTTTTTATTGGCGATAGACGGCATAATGGCCGCGTCATCGGCGGCGACGGCATTAATAATGTTATTTGTGCTCATGGTGGCCTCATTCATTAAGGGGGAGAGTTTTTCGCTCGCCGGCAATATCAGCTATTGGCGGGGCGTAAACTTATAATGAGGATTTTTAGCGCAGGCAGGCTGAAACCTTTTGCGGCCATGAGCGAATTAAATTCAAACTGCGGTCAGGAAGAGGGAAATAATGGCGGCCGGGCAGCCGCCATCGATGGATCAGAAGATGGTGATATCGGCGACGGAAGGGTAGACGTAGCTCGGGCGGAACGGCATGGTTTCGATGTCGCTCAGCGTGGAGACGCCGGACAGCACCAGCACGGTTTCCAGGCCGGCCTGGAAGCCCGCCAGAATGTCGGTGCGCAGGTTGTCGCCGACGATCACCGTCTCTTCCGAGTGCGCCTGCATTTTGTTCAGTGCGGCGCGAATGATCCACGGGCTGGGCTTGCCGACATAAAACGGCTTGCGGCCGGTGATCTTCTCGATGGGCGCGCACAGGGCGCCGCAGGCCGGCGAGAAGCCGTGGCCGTGGCTATCCGGATTGGTCGCGATAAAGCGCGCGCCGTTACTGACGAAGTAGGCGGCTTTGTGCATCATGTCCCAGTTGTAAGAGCGGGTTTCACCGACGATCACAAAATCCGGGTTGATGTCGGTGATGGTGAAACCGGCTTTGTACAGCTCATGGATCAGCGCGCCTTCGCCGACCACATAGGCTTTTTTGCCTTCCTGACGGCGCAGGAAGTCGGCGGTGGCCATCGCCGAGGTATAGAACGCGCTCTCCGGCACTTCCAGCCCGGCGGCGGCGAAGCGGTTCGCCAGATCCTGTGCGGTCTGTGACGGGTAGTTGGTCAGCACCACCAGCGGCATGCCTTGTTCCTGGATGCGCGCCAGGAACAGATCGGCGCCGGGTACCGGCGTATTGTCATGCAGCAGCACGCCGTCGATATCGCATATAACGTTTTTGATTTTCATTTGTCGCTGTTTCTCATGATTACGGCAGGCAAGAAGTGACGATAACACACCTGCCAGAAGCGGCGGATCAGCTTTCCAGCAATCGCTGCAAGAGCACGCCGTTGAGCATCGCGCGTTTGGCCAGGGCGAAAGCGCCGATCGCCGAGCGATGATTGAGTTCGGAGGTCACCACCGGCAGATTTTTGCGGAAGTCCTTCAGCACCTGGGTATTGATGCAGCTTTGGATCGCCGGCAGCAGCACCTTGTCCGCTTCGGTGATCTCACCGGCGATCACCACCTTCTGCGGATTGAACAGGTTGATGGCGATGGCCACCGCCTTGCCCAGATAGCGGCCGACGTGTTCGATCACTTCGCTGGCCAGCAGATCGCCGCGGTTGGCGGCCTTGCAGATGGCGTTGATGCCGCAGTCTTCCAGCGTCAGTTTGCTCGGGTAGCCCTGGCTCAGCAGCTGGCGCACGCGCTGTTCGATCGCCGCGTTGGCGGCCACCGTCTCCAGGCAGCCGAAGTTGCCGCAGTGGCAGCGTTCGCCGAGCGGATCGATCTGGATATGGCCGATCTCGCCGACGTTGCCGTTGTTGCCGAGAAAAATCTGCCCGTTGACGATGATGCCGGCGCCGGTGCCGCGGTGCAGGCGCACCAGAATCGAGTCTTCACAGTCGCGGGTGGCGCCGAAGTAGTGCTCCGCCAGCGCCAGGCTGCGGATATCGTGGCCGACGAAGCTGGTGACGTTAAAGCGCTGCTGCAGGTTGTCTACCAGCGCCCAGTTGCTGACGCTGATGTGCGGCATATAGCGCACCACGCCCAGCGCCGGATCCACCAGGCCGGGCAGGATCACCGCGATGGCGATCAGCTCGCGCAGGCGGCGCTGGTTCGCTTCGATGAATTGAGTGATGGCGGCGAACAGCGCATTCTCCAGCGTTTCCTGGGTGCGTTCCGGCAGCGGATAGTGTTCTTCACTGAGCGATTTACCGCTCATGTCATACAGCGTGATGGTGGCGTCGTGGCGGCCGAGGCGCACCGCGACGGTATGGAAATGACGGGTTTCCGACACGATGGAGATCGCGCGGCGGCCGCCGGTGGAGGCTTGCTGATCGACTTCTTTGATCAACCCGCGCTCCAGCAGCTGGCGAGTAATCTTAGTGACGCTGGCGGGGGCGAGCTGGCTGAGTTCGGCGATTTGAATGCGCGAGATCGGGCCCTGTTGGTCGATCAGGCGATAAACTGCCGCGCCGTTAAGTTGTTTGACTAAGTCAACGTTCCCTATTTGTGCTTGTCCGCCAGTGCTCATCAATAATGTTACTCGCTGTTCATTGAATTAAACCTCGTTACCGTTAACGAGCGTTTTGGTGATCTTGAAATCACGGGTGAAGGCGGTCAGGTTAGCCACCTTGCCGGCTTCGAGGGTGCCCAGACGGTGATCGACGCCGATCGCGCGCGCCGGGTACAGCGTCGCCATGCGCAGCGCTTCGTCCAGCGCGATGCCGATATGCTCGACGCTGTTTTGCACCGCTTCGATCATGGTCAGCGCGGAACCGCTCAGGGTGCCGTTCTCATCCACGCACAGCCCGTCCCGATAGTATATTGTTTTACCGGCGAAAATAAATTGGTCAATATCTGCACCCGCCGGTGCGGTCGCGTCGGTGACCAAGACCAATTTATCACCTTTCAGGCGTTTGGCGTTACGGATACTCGCCCAGGCCACGTGATGGCCGTCGGCGATGATGCCGGTATAGACCTCCGGCGTGTCGAAGATAGCCCCCATCAGCCCCGGTTCGCGGCCGGTGATATACGGCATGGCGTTGTACAGGTGGGTGGCGAAGCTGATGCCGGCGGCGAAGCCGGTGCGCGCCTGATCGTAGGTGGCGTTCGAGTGGCCGGCGGAGACCACGATGCCGGCCTCGGTCAGCTGCTTGATAAAGTGCGGCTCAACCATTTCCGGCGCCAGCGTCACCTTGGTGATCACGTCGGCGTTGGCGCACAGGTAATCGATCATGTCTTGGGACGGCTTGCGAATGAACGCCGGGTTGTGGGTGCCTTTTTTCACCGGGCTGAGGTACGGCCCTTCCAGGTGCAGGCCCAACGCCTGGTTTTGGTGCTTTTTCAGATAAGCGCGCATCACGTCGACGCTGTGCTTCATGAATTCGTCGCTGCTGGTGATCAGCGTCGGCAGATAGCTGGTGCAGCCGGATTTCTCGTTGGCGCGCTGCATGATCTCCAGCGTTTCTTCCGAGATGGCTTCCAGCGAATCGTTGAACTGGACGCCGCCGCAGCCGTTCAGCTGCACGTCGATAAGCCCGGGGGCCAGGATGGCGCCACCCAGGTCGCGCGTTTCGATGCCGGCGGGCAATTCAGCCACCGGGCAGACTTTCTCAATCAGCCCATCAGCGATAATGACTGCATGGTCATCAAGTACGTCGTGGCCGGTATAGATTCGGCCGTGGGTTAAAGCGAACATCGTAGCCCCCTGCAAAGATTAAAGACTTTTCACGCTTTCCGCTTCTAACTCGCGGAAATATTTGACGGTTTTGACTTTCAGTTCCATGGTGGCCGGTTCGTCGCACACCACCACCGCTTTGGCGTGCAGCTGCAGGCAGCTGATGGTCCACATGTGGTTGATGTTGCCTTCCACAGCGGCTTCCAGCGCCTGCGCCTTGGCGTGGCCGGTCACCAGGATCATCACCTCTTCCGCGTCCAGCAGCGTACCCACGCCGACGGTCAGCGCATATTTCGGCACCAGGCTGACGTCGCCGCCGAAGAAGCGCGAGTTGGCGATGCGGGTGTCTTCGGTCAGCGTTTTGATGCGGGTGCGCGAAGCCAGGGACGAAGCCGGCTCGTTGAACGCGATATGGCCGTCGATACCCACGCCGCCCATGAACAGGTTAATTTTGCCGTAAGACTTGATCTTCTCTTCGTACTGGCGGCACTCGGCGTCGACATCCGCGGCGTTGCCGTTCAGCAGATTGATATTTTCACGAGGAATATCAATGTGGTCAAAGAAGTTGCGGTACATGAAGGTGTGGTAGCTTTCCGGGTGTTCCTGCGGCAGGCCAACGTACTCGTCCATGTTGAAAGTCACAACATGCTTAAAGCTTACTTCACCTGCTTTGTGCATCGCAATCAGATGTTTGTAGGCTTCCAGCGGCGTGCCGCCGGTAGGCAGGCCGAGTACAAACGGGCGCTCTGCGGTTGGCTTGAATGCGTTGATGCGTTGAACGATATGACGCGCGGCCCATTTGCCGACTTGTGCGGTATCTTTCAGTGGGATAAGTCTCATCTAACACCTCTTGGGATAAGTAAACTAAAGCTATACTGTACGGGCCTGCGGGAGTCCTAAGCGTAACCCAGCTTTATGATTCTCGCGTGAATCGTCCGTCCGGTTGATTTTTTGAATGATAAAATAAGTTTTGTGTGATGGCCAGCAATCTGGGAGGTGAAGACTACTTTTTGGTGATATTTATCACAAAAAGGGAGGTTTTAATTTGCGATACAAAATAAATTTTTTACACTCGGCATGAGTGATACGTGCCAAGCATTGTTTCTAAAAAGGTAGTGAGAGCTTCAAATAAACTACTAATAGGGTCCGTCCGCGGACAACATAGGGGGAAAAGGTGAACATTCTTAGTTATTTGCAAAAGGTGGGACGGGCGCTGATGGTGCCGGTCGCCACGCTGCCCGCCGCCGCCATCTTGATGGGCGTCGGGTACTGGATTGACCCTGTTGGTTGGGGCGGCGACAACGCTTTCGCTGCCTTATTGATTAAGTCTGGCTCTGCGATTATCGATCATATGGCGGTGTTGTTCGCCGTTGGTGTCGCCTACGGCATGTCCAAAGACAAGGACGGCTCTGCCGCACTGACCGGCTTCGTCGGTTTCCTGGTGCTGACTACCCTCTGTTCACCGGCCGCCGTGTCGATGATTCAGAAGATCCCGCTCGATCAGGTGCCTGCCGCGTTCGGCAAGATTGAGAACCAGTTCGTCGGTATTCTGGTGGGTATCATCTCCGCCGAAGTGTACAACCGCTTCAGCGGCGTTGAGCTGCCTAAGGCGCTGTCGTTCTTCAGCGGCCGCCGTTTGGTGCCGATCCTCATTTCCTTCCTGATGATCCTGGTCGCTTACATCCTGATGTTCGTCTGGCCAGTCGTGTTCGGCGCTCTGGTGAGCTTCGGCGAACACATCCAAAAATTGGGCTCCGTCGGCGCGGGCATCTATGCCTTCTTCAACCGCCTGCTGATCCCGGTCGGTTTGCACCACGCGCTGAACTCGGTGTTCTGGTTCGACGTGGCCGGCATCAACGATATCCCTAACTTCCTCGGCGGCCAGCAGTCGATTGATGCGGGTAAAGCGGTTGTTGGCATCACCGGCCGTTATCAGGCGGGCTTCTTCCCGATCATGATGTTCGGTCTGCCGGGCGCGGCGCTGGCCATCTATCACTGCGCGCGTCCTGAGAATAAGGCGAAGGTGCTGGGGATCATGATGGCGGGGGCATTCGCTGCCTTCTTTACCGGCATCACTGAACCGCTGGAGTTCTCCTTCATGTTCGTGGCGCCGGTGCTGTATGTGATCCACGCCGTGCTGACCGGTATCTCGGTGTTCATCGCCGCTAACATGCATTGGATTTCAGGTTTCGGTTTCAGCGCCGGCCTGGTGGATATGATGCTGTGGGTGCGTAACCCGCTGGCGACCCACTGGTACATGCTGATCCCGCAGGGCCTGGTGTTCTTCGTTATCTACTATGTGGTGTTCCGCTTTACCATCAACAAGTTCAACCTGATGACCCCGGGTCGCGAGCTGGCGGTTGCCGGTGACGAAACCGACGGTTATGACGTCAACGTCAACAGCAGCGCCGGTAAAGACGAGAATGAAACCACCACGCTGGCCCGTCGCTACGTCGGCGCGATCGGCGGTTCCGACAACCTGACCGGCATCGACGCCTGCATCACTCGCCTGCGTTTGAACGTGAAGGACTCTGCGCTGGTGAACGACGCATTGGCGAAGCGCCTCGGCGCGTCGGGCGTTATCCGTCTGAACAAGCAGAGCGTGCAAGTGATCGTCGGCACCCGTGCCGAGCTGATTGCCAGCGCAATGCGCAACGTAATTGCGGCCGGCCCGGTGGCGGCTGCGGCGGCTCCGGCGGCGGCTCCTGCTGCGGAAGCCAAACCGCAGGCGGTGCCGAACGCACCGAAAGCCGCGTTTGAAACGCTGGTGGCGCCGGTAACCGGTGAAGTGGTGGCGCTCGATCAGGTGCCGGACGAAGCCTTCGCCAGCAAGGCGGTAGGCGACGGCCTGGCGATTCGCCCGACCGACAACATCGTCGTGTCGCCGGCTGACGGCACCGTGGTGAAAATCTTCAATACCAACCACGCCTTCTGCCTGGAAACCGACAAGGGCGCTGAGATTGTGGTGCACATGGGGATCGACACCGTCGCGCTGGAAGGCCAGGGCTTCAAACGCCTGGTGGAAGAGGGCGCGGAAGTGAAAGCCGGTCAACCGATTCTGGAACTGGATTTGGATTACCTGAACGCCAATGCGCGTTCGATGATCAGCCCGGTGGTGGTCAGCAACTCTGACGACTATGCCGGCCTGGCGGCGCTGGCCAGCGGCTCAGTGGTCGCCGGTCAGACCAAGCTGTACGAGATCCAAAAGTAAGGCCGTTTTT
The DNA here is from genome assembly GCF_052045405.1 of Serratia sp. 22278. Classification (NCBI taxonomy): domain Bacteria; kingdom Pseudomonadati; phylum Pseudomonadota; class Gammaproteobacteria; order Enterobacterales; family Yersiniaceae; genus Serratia; species Serratia sp. 22278. Next base: position 320,601 of record NZ_JBQEOW010000004.1, read on the forward strand.
ACCTGAGTAGTACCCGGGGCCGGTCACGCATCATGGCGGAGTTTGCCCCGACTTGGCGGGAAGAGAGCGATCTCTTCCCGCTTTTTTTATCCCGTTTCGCGCCACGGCGGCGCGCTGCGCGCCGAGGGTGCAATATGCCGCATTTTTCGTGAAACAAACGGTTGTTTCCAGACGTGGCTTGTTGGATCATAGGCGGTTATGTGTAGCGCTTTGCATTGAGGAACAGTGAAATGAGTGAGGCTGAAGCCCGCCCAACCAATTTTATCCGTCAGATCGTCGATGAAGATCTGGCATCGGGGAAACACACGTCGGTACATACCCGTTTCCCGCCGGAGCCTAACGGCTATCTGCATATCGGCCACGCCAAGTCCATCTGCCTGAACTTCGGCATCGCCAAGGACTATCAGGGCCAGTGCAACCTGCGTTTCGATGACACCAACCCGGTGAAAGAAGACATCGAGTTCGTGGAGTCAATCAAGCACGACGTGGAGTGGCTGGGCTTTGAGTGGAGCGGCAACGTTCATTACTCCTCAGACTATTTCGATCAGCTGCACCAGTATGCGGTTGAGCTGATCACCAAGGGGCTGGCCTACGTCGATGAGCTGTCGCCGGAGCAGATCCGTGAATATCGCGGCACCCTGACCGCGCCGGGCAAAGAGAGCCCGTACCGCGACCGCAGCGTGGAAGAGAACCTGGCGCTGTTCGAGAAGATGCGCAACGGCGAGTTCGCCGAAGGCGCCGCCTGCCTGCGCGCCAAGATCGATATGGCTTCGCCGTTTATCGTGATGCGCGATCCGGTGCTGTACCGCATCAAGTTCGCCGAACACCACCAGACCGGCAACAAATGGTGCATCTACCCGATGTACGATTTCACCCACTGCATTTCCGATGCGCTGGAAGGGATCACCCATTCGCTGTGTACTCTGGAATTCCAGGATAACCGCCGTCTGTATGACTGGGTGCTGGATAACATCACCATTCCTTGCCACCCGCGGCAGTACGAGTTTTCGCGTCTCAACCTCGAATACGCCATCATGTCGAAGCGCAAGCTGCACCAACTGGTGGCCGAGAAGATCGTCGAAGGTTGGGATGACCCGCGCATGCCGACCGTCTCCGGTCTGCGCCGCCGCGGTTATACCGCCGCCTCGATTCGCGAGTTCTGCCTGCGCATCGGCGTGACCAAGCAAGACAACAACGTCGAGATGGTGGCGTTGGAATCCTGCATTCGCGACGATCTGAACGAGAACGCCCCGCGCGCCATGGCGGTGCTGGATCCGGTGAAAATCGTCATCGAGAACATGGGCGATGCGGTGGAAATGGTCACCATGCCTAACCACCCGAACAAGCCGGAAATGGGCAGCCGCGATGTGCCGTTCAGCCGTGAGATCTATATCGATCGCGCCGACTTCCGCGAAGAAGCCAACAAGCAGTACAAGCGTCTGGTGCTGGGTAAGGAAGTGCGTCTGCGCAATGCGTACGTGATCAAGGCCGAGCGCGTCGAGAAGGACGAAGCGGGCGAGATCACCACCATCTTCTGCAGCTACGATGCGGAAACGCTGAGCAAAGATCCTGCCGACGGCCGCAAGGTGAAGGGCGTGATCCACTGGGTGTCCGCGGCGCACGCGCTGCCGGCGGAAATTCGCCTATACGATCGCCTGTTCAGCGTGCCTAACCCGGGCGCGGCGGAGGATTTCCTCTCCACCATCAACCCGGAATCGCTGGTCATCAAGCACGGTTTCGTCGAGCCGAGTCTGGCGGCCGCCCAGCCGGAGAAGGCCTACCAGTTCGAGCGTGAAGGCTACTTCTGTGCCGACAATCGTTACTCGTCGGCCGAGCATCTGGTGTTTAACCGCACCGTTGGTCTGCGTGATACCTGGGCGAAAATCGAAGGCTAATCTTATTCGCCTTGGAAATTAATGAATCAGCGCGGCTTAGGCCGCGCTTTTTTTATGTCTGCCATCGAGCAAATCATCTATTCCTGCAGTGTTATTCCGGGCTGTGCTTAATTAACCGCAGTGCGTTAATCAATAAGTTTTCTGATATTGGGCTTAATAGTCTTAATTTTTACTTATATATTCGTGATGCGAATTAATTTCATTTGGAGAGCGCTCTCAATTTTTATTGTCTGAATGACGGATTTGGTCAGGCTGAAACCATTAATCGTCTCTGGTTGACCTTGTATCTCAATTTATTCTGATTTAATTGAATTTTTTATTCGACACCTTCCATGAACACCGGCGTAACAAAATCTCACTGATATGTGCTCCTTGTCATATTTTGACAAATCTCCCGCATTTTTCATTTGATAATTCGCGTCGCGAAAAATAGTCTGTCTGTAGCAATTAGTGCTGTGGGAATAACATCTCGTCGGCAATTTTTTTTACCCGTTCGGGTTTTTTATTGGCAGTCGTGCAGGGCAGTGGTGAACACAGGCGGCTGCAACTTTTAAGTTAAGTCAAAGAGGAATTTCAATATGGGTACGCACGGTGCTCAGCGTAAAACGCTGGCGCTCGCAGTCGCGGGCGCGCTGTTGGGAACAGGGTTTGCCATGGCGCCTGAGGCGAAAGCCGCAGGGTTTATCGATGATTCCACGCTGACCGGCGGCATCTATTACTGGCAACGTGAGCGCGACCGTAAAGATCTCAATCCGGACAGCAAGGATTACAACCAATACACCACCAACCTGTCGCACTCTACCGCCAACCTGAGCCTGGATTTCGCTTCGGGTTATGCCTGGGACATGTTCGGTCTGGACGTCGGTGCCTTTACCGCCATCGAGCTGGCGGAATCCAGCGCCAGCGGCCACCCGAACGAGATCGCGTTCTCCTCAAAAAACCGTACCTACGACGAAGACTATTCCGGTGACAAAGGCGGCGTCAGCCTGTACAAAGCCGCCGCCAAGTTCAAATACGGCCCGGTCTGGGCACGCGCCGGCTATATTCAGCCGAGCGGCCAAACCCTGCTGGCGCCGCACTGGAGCTTTATGCCGGGCACCTATCAGGGTGCCGAGGCCGGCGCCAAGTTCGACTACGGCGATGCCGGCGCGTTGAGCTTCTCCTACATGTGGGCCGACAAATACAAGGCGCCGTGGCATATCGAAGTGGACGACTTCCGCCAGAACGATAAGAAAACCCGCGTCTCCTACCTGCACTCGCTGGGCGCCAAGTACGATTTCAAAAACGATCTGGTGCTGGAAGCCGCTTTCGGCCAAGCCCAGGGCTACGTGAATCAGTACTTCACCAAGGCGTCTTACAAATTCGATCTGCTGGGCAACCCGCTGACCACCAGTTACCAGTTCTACGGCGCGGAAGACCGCATCAGCGACAAGAACGATCCGAACAGCATCTACGACGGCCTGGCCTGGCTGCAGGCGCTGACCTTCGGTTACACCACCGGCCAGTTCAACTGGCGTCTGGAAGGCACCATGGTCAAGGCGGAAGGCAACCAGGGCTTCTTCCTGCAGCGTATGACCCCGACCTACGCCTCATCCAACGGCCGTCTGGACGTGTGGTGGGACAACCGCTCCGACTTTAACGCCAACGGCGAGAAAGCGGTGTACGCCGGCGTGATGTACGACCTCAGCAACTGGAACCTGCCGGGCATGGCGGTCGGCGGCTCCTACGTTTACGCCTGGGACGCCAAGCCGAGCACCAACCCAATCTACGATCAGAGCCAGCGCCTGAAAGAGAGCGCCTGGAGCCTGGACGCGATGTACACCATCCAGGAAGGGCGCGCCAAGGGCACCCTGATCAAGCTGCACTACACCCAGTATGACAACCACACCAACATCCCGAGCTGGGGCGGCGGTTACGGCAACATCTTCCAGGACGAGAAAGACGTCAAGTTCATGGTCATCGCGCCATTCACCATCTTCTGATGCGTTCCCCGGCCTCGCCGCCGGGGGCAGTTAAGGGAATTCAACGATGAAAAAAATCATGCTGATGTTGGCGGCCGCCGCGGCCTTGAGCGCCTGTGCGCAACCCGCCGCACCGCCGGAAGACGCCAAATTGAAGCAGGCTTACAGCGCCTGCATCAACACCGCCGAAGGTTCGCCGGAGCGTCTGCAGCCCTGTAAGGCGGTGCTGAACGTGCTGAAACAAGAAAAACAGCACCAGCAGTTTGCTGAGCAGGAAACGGTGCGGGTGATGGATTATCAGAACTGCATTATGGCGGTTCACAGCGGTAACGGTCAGGCTTATGACGCCAAGTGCGGCAAGCTGTGGCAAGAAATTCGCGATAACAATAATTAAGAAGGATGAGAAGATGAACGCATTCAAACTGAGCGCACTGGCCGCTTTGACGGCAACGATGGGATTCCTGGGCGGTATGGGGAGCGCCATGGCCGATCAACAGCTGGTGGATCAACTGAGCCAGCTGAAGCTGAACGTGAAAATGCTGGATAACCGCGCCGGCGAAAACGGTGTGGATTGCGCGGCGCTGGGTGCTGACTGGGCCTCTTGCAACCGGGTGTTGTTCACCCTCAGCAACGACGGCCAGGCGATCGACGGCAAAGACTGGGTCATCTATTTCCACAGCCCGCGGCAGACCTTGCGGGTGGACAACGACCAGTTCAAGATCGCGCATCTGACCGGCGATCTGTACAAGCTGGAGCCGACCGCCAAATTCAGCGGTTTCCCGGCCGGTAAGGCGGTGGAAATCCCGGTGGTCGCCGAATACTGGCAGCTGTTCAGAAACGACTTCCTGCCGCGTTGGTATGCCACCTCCGGCGACGCCAAGCCGAAAATGCTGGCGAATACCGACACCGAAAACCTGGATCAGCTTGTGGCGCCGTTCACCGGCGACCAGTGGAAGCGCACCAAGGACGACAAAAACATTCTGATGACGCCGGCTTCGCGCTTTGTCAGCAATGCCGATCTGCAGACGCTGCCCGCCGGCGCGCTGCGCGGCCAGATCGTGCCGACGCCGATGCAGGTGAAGGTCCACGCACAGGACGCCGACCTGCGCAAAGGGGTGGCGCTGGATCTGAGCACGCTGGTCAAGCCGGCGGCGGACGTCGTCAACCAGCGTTTCGCGCTGCTGGGCGTGCCGGTTCAGACCAACGGTTACCCGATCAAGACCGATATCCAGCCGGGCAAGTTTAAAGGCGCGATGGCGGTATCGGGCGCCTATGAGCTGAAAATCGGCAAGAAAGAGGCGCGAGTGATCGGCTTCGATCAGGCCGGGGTGTTCTACGGGCTGCAGTCGATCCTGTCGTTAGTGCCGAGCGACGGCAGCGGCAAGATCGCCACGCTGGACGCCAGCGATGCGCCGCGCTTCCCGTATCGCGGCATTTTCCTCGACGTGGCGCGCAACTTCCATAAGAAGGACGCGGTGCTGCGTCTGCTGGATCAGATGGCGGCTTACAAGCTCAATAAATTCCACTTCCACCTGAGCGATGACGAAGGCTGGCGCATCGAGATCCCCGGCTTGCCTGAGTTGACGGAAGTCGGCGGCCAGCGCTGCCACGATCTGAGCGAAACCACCTGCCTGCTGCCGCAGTACGGCCAGGGGCCGGACGTCTACGGCGGCTTCTTCAGCCGTCAGGACTATATCGACATCATCAAATACGCCCAGGCGCGCCAGATTGAGGTGATCCCGGAGATCGACATGCCGGCGCACGCCCGCGCCGCGGTGGTTTCGATGGAAGCGCGCTATAAAAAGCTGCATGCCGCCGGCAAAGAGCAGGAGGCCAACGAATTCCGTCTGGTGGATCCGACCGATACCTCCAACACCACCTCCGTGCAGTTCTTTAACCGCCAGAGCTACCTGAACCCGTGCCTGGATTCCTCCCAGCGCTTTGTCGACAAGGTGATCGGCGAGATTGCCCAGATGCATAAAGAAGCCGGGCAGCCGATCAAGACCTGGCACTTTGGCGGCGATGAGGCGAAAAACATCCGCCTGGGCGCCGGCTATACCGACAAGGCGAAACCGGAACCGGGTAAAGGCATCATTGACCAGAGTAATGAAGACAAGCCGTGGGCCAAGTCGCAGGTGTGCCAGACGATGATCAAAGAGGGCAAAGTAGCCGACATGGAGCACCTGCCGAGCTACTTCGGCCAGGAGGTCAGCAAGCTGGTGAAGGCGCACGGCATCGACAGAATGCAGGCCTGGCAAGACGGCCTGAAAGACGCCGAAAGTTCGAAGGCGTTCGCCACCTCGCGCGTGGGCGTCAACTTCTGGGATACGTTGTACTGGGGCGGTTTCGATAGCGTCAACGACTGGGCCAATAAAGGGTATGAAGTGGTGGTTTCCAACCCGGACTACGTCTACATGGACTTCCCTTACGAGGTGAACCCGGACGAGCGTGGTTACTACTGGGGCACCCGCTTCAGCGACGAGCGCAAGGTGTTCAGCTTCGCGCCGGACAACATGCCGCAGAACGCGGAAACCTCGGTCGACCGCGACGGCAACCACTTTAACGCCAAAAGCGACAAGCCGTGGCCGGGCGCCTACGGTCTGTCCGCTCAGCTGTGGAGCGAAACCCAGCGCACCGATCCGCAGATGGAATACATGATCTTCCCGCGCGCGCTGTCGGTGGCGGAACGCGCCTGGCACCGCGCCGGTTGGGAGCAGGACTATCGCGCCGGCCGTGAATACAAAGGCGGGGAAACCCACTTTGTCGACACCAAGGCGCTGGAGAAAGACTGGCTGCGCTTCGCCAATATCCTGGGCCAACGAGAACTGGCCAAGCTGGACAAAGGCGGCGTCGCCTACCGTCTGCCGGTGCCGGGCGCCCGCGTGGCGGGCGGCAAGCTGGAGGCGAATATCGCGCTGCCGGGATTGGGCATCGAGTACTCCACCGACGGCGGCAAGCAGTGGCAGCGTTATGACGCCAAGGCCAAGCCGGCGGTATCGGGTGAGGTGCAGGTGCGTTCGGTCAGTCCGGACGGTAAACGTTACAGCCGCGCCGAGAAGGTCTAAGCCCGGCACATCGGCCTGTCGTCATGGCGGCGGGCCGCTTAACGAAGGGGGAATGCGTTCGCCCCCGCGCGTGCCGGCGTGGGGCGGATGTTGAAGTGAGAGCAGTACGTGGAGTCGCAGTGCCGCTGCAATTGTAGTATTTCATGACATGATCTTCCCCCGGCTTGTCCGGGGATTTTTTTGCCCGTTGTACGGCGGGCATAAAAAAACCGCCCCAATGTGAGGCGGTTTTTCATAGCCGGTCAGGCTTATTTCTTGTCGTGCAGCGATTCGTCTTCGCGGCAGTCACCGGTTTCGCAGTGGCCGTACAGGTACAGACTGTGGTTGGTGAGCTTGATGCCGTGCTGCTTGGCGATATCACGCTGGCGCACTTCGATGGATTCATCACTGAATTCGATCACTTTGCCGCAGTCCAGGCAAATCAGGTGATCGTGGTGATGTTGTTGGGTCAGCTCGAACACGGACTTGCCGCCTTCGAAATTGTGACGTGTCACAATGCCCGCATCGTCAAACTGGTTCAGTACGCGATAAACCGTCGCCAGGCCGATCTCTTCGCCCATATCAATCAGTTTTTTGTACAAATCTTCCGCACTGACGTGATGGCATTCCGGATTTTGCAGTACTTCCAGGATTTTGAGTCGCGGAAGCGTGACTTTTAAGCCGGCCTTCTTCAATGCGATGTTGTTGTCGGTCATGCGAATTCAGTCCTGTTACTATGCTAATCAAGTTGAGGCGTACTCGCCTGTGGCATCGGTCGGCACAAAGAGTTAATGCGTCTCATTATAGAACCGGTTGTACTAAATGGAAACCGCCGGTTGTTAACAAAGATATAATTGCACTATTGCATGTTTTGCATGCAACGCCTTGATGGATGGGATAAACCGATATCTCAGTCTACCGTGACGGGGTGGGAAGTTACAAATCTGTAGCTTCTATCGCAGCAATCCCTGTTGCCGATGACGGCCCTGTCGGCACACTATGCACTTTACAGGGCCTTTGTTCAACCTTTCGCCAGTACCGGCGTTTAGCCGACGATATCGGCCAGGCTCAGCTCTTCGACGATCTGTTTGACCCAGGCGTCCACGCGCTCATTGGTCAGCTCCGGCTGACGGTCTTCGTCGATCGCCAGACCGATGAAGTGGTTGTCGTCCGCCAGGCCTTTGGAAGCTTCGAAGTGGTAGCCTTTGGTCGGCCAGTGGCCCACGATGGCCGCGCCGCGCGGTTCGATGATGTCGCGGATGGTGCCCATCGCGTCACAGAAATATTCCGCGTAGTCTTCCTGGTCGCCGCAGCCGAACAGCGCCACCAGTTTGCCGTTGAAATCGACTTCTTCCAGCGTCGGGAAGAAATCATCCCAGTCACACTGCGCTTCACCGTAGTACCAGGTCGGGATACCCAGCAGCAGGATATCGAACCCTTCCAGGTCTTCTTTGCTGCTTTTGGCGATGTCATGCACTTCTGAGACATCGTCGCCAAACTGTTTCTGAAGAATTTTCTGGATCATTTTGGCAATGTTTTCGGTATTGCCAGTGTCGCTGCCAAAGAAAATGCCTACAGTAGCCATATCGCGTATAACCTTTAAATTCAATTAATTGCATTACTCGGCGCCGGCACTGCCGCCGATTAAAATGATGCCATGACAAGAGCCTTTCGCCATGGTGGCGGGCGCCGACAGGCGCAGTCTCTTACCGGTAAATGCGTATCATGCCAGAAAGTGGCGCCGGGGTTTTATCGCATTTATGCGATGCCGAAGGATGAAGAAAAGCGTGGTCGATCCGGCGTTGTCCTTAACGCCGCGCCGCGCGTGCGGCCGAAGAGATCAATGTTCCGGCTGTTCTTCCGCCAGTTGCGCCAACAGCATCTGCTCGATGAGTTCGCTGCGGCTGATGTTGCGCTGTTCCGCCAGTTTGTTCAGGGCGTCCACCGCATCCGCGTTGATTTTCAGCTCTACGCGTCGCAATCCGCGCACTTTATCGCGCCGTAACTGATTGCGCTTATTGATTCTAAGCTGTTCATCGCGGGAAAGCGGGTTGGTTTTCGGGCGCCCCGGACGGCGTTCATCTGCGAACAGATCCAGCGTCGTGCGATCCGTTTGTTCTTTTGCCATAGGTAGCGGTACTGCAAGGGAGTTTGCATCAAAAAGCGCTCGCACGCTTCCGGAGGCATCGATTAACACACTTCGGGCCAATAAACCCTAACCCAAATTTACCCCCGAACCGGCGTTCGCGAACGCGCTGGCGCGGCGGCAAAATTATAGCGCGCCATATTACCCCAGCAGATGGAGCGGCGACAATGCCTAACTGCGGGCTAAACGCGCTAAGCCGTTATCTTTAGCGCGTTTTTTCGCCAGATTAACGTATTTTTCAGGCTTCGCCGAGGAAACGGTGGATGGCGCGCAGCACCGCTTCCGGTTTTTCGGCGTGCACCCAATGGCCGGTACCGGCGACGACGTGCGCGCGGGCCTGCGGGAACTGGCGGGCGATGTCTGCACGGTAGCTGTCCTGCACGTACGGCGACAGGCCGCCGCGAATGAACAGGGTCGGGTGTGGCCAGGCCGGGACTTCCTGCCAGCCGGTGATGTCTTCGTAGCGTTCGATCAGCACCGGCAGGTTGAAGCGCCATTCACCGTTATGGAAGGACTTCAGCAGGAACTGGATCACGCCTTCTTCCTGCAGGTAGTCGCGCATCAACTGGGCGGCCGCCTGGCGCTGGGTGATGCCGGCGGCGCTGACGGCCTTCAGCGCGGCGAAGATCTCGTCATGACGTCGGGTCTGGTAATCCACCGGCGCGACGTCGATGACGATCAGCTTGGCGATGCGCTCGGGCGCGATGGCGGTCAGCGCCATCGCCGCTTTGCCGCCCATCGAGTGGCCGATGACGATCGCTTTCTCCAGCTGCAGCTCGTCGAGCAGCGCCAGCAGATCCTGCGCCATGGCGGGGTAGTTCATGTCGTCGGCGCGCGGGGAGAGGCCATGGTTGCGCAGATCGACCTTGATCACACTGTGCTGTTTATGGAGATCGCGCGCCAGCACGCCCAGGTTGTCGAGATTGCCGAACAGGCCGTGGATCAGCAGCACCGGCAGCGCGTCTGACTCGGCGGCCAGCAGTTGATAATGTAATTTCATGGCGAAGTTCATACTGAGAGAGATTCAGATTAGGGTATCATGATTGAATCGCACGATGAATCATGCGGAATTTTCGCGGCGCGGGCTTGGCAGTGCCGGCTATAGGTATTAGTCTGCATTTGCCGTCCGGAGGCACATTGTTGTGTTCGCCCCAGCGCTTTTAACCTTATAATCCCATGGCTTGAATGCAGGATCTGGCTTCAGGTTCTAAGTAGAAAAAACAGTATTGGATAAAGATGAAAACTATTGAAGTCGACGAAGAGCTTTACCGTTATATTGCCAGCCACACGCAACACATCGGTGAAAGCGCGTCCGATATTTTACGCCGCATGTTGAAATTCACCGCCGGTCAGCCGGTGCGCGCGTTGCCTGCCGCCAGTGCGTCGTCGTCCGTCGAACTGGAAAAAGCGGTGCCGGTTCAGCGCCCGCGCGATCGCGTACGCGCCGTGCGTGAACTGCTGTTGTCGGATGAATACGCCGAGCAGAACAAAGCGGTCAACCGTTTCATGCTGGTGCTGTCCACGCTGTACACCCTCGATGCCGCCGGTTTCGCCGCCGCCACCGAGGCGTTGACCGGCCGCACCCGCACCTATTTCGCCGGCGATCAGCAGACCCTGCTGGCCAACGGCACGCACACCAAGCCGAAGCATGTGCCGGGCACCCCTTACTGGGTGATCACCAATACCAATACCGGCCGCAAGCGCAGCATGATCGAACACATCATGCAGGCGATGCAGTTCCCGGCGGAACTGATCGAGAAAGTTTGCGGTACCGTCTAATTTAGCGAACAGCCCGTCATGATGGCCGTGCGCGACGTATTTGCCCGGTCACCGACAGGGATGAGGGAGATATGTCGATGGCGAATAATCCACGTGCCGGGCAGCCCGCCCGTCAAAGCGATCTGATCAACGTAGCCCAGCTGACGTCGCAGTACTATGTGCTGCAACCGGAAGCCGGCAATGCCGCACATGCGGTGAAGTTTGGCACTTCCGGCCACCGCGGCAGCGCGCAGCGCCACAGCTTCAATGAGGCGCACATCCTCGCCATCGCTCAGGCGATCGCCGAAGTTCGTCATCAGCAGGGCACCACCGGCCCGTGCTACGTGGGCAAAGACACCCATGCGCTGTCCGAGCCGGCCTTTATTTCCGTGCTGGAAGTGCTGACCGCCAACGGCGTCGATGTGATCGTGCAGGAAAACAACGGCTTCACGCCAACGCCGGCGGTATCGCACGCCATTCTGTGCCACAACCGCCGCGGCGGCGCGCAGGCTGACGGCATCGTCATTACGCCGTCCCACAACCCGCCGGAAGACGGCGGCATCAAATACAACCCGCCGAACGGCGGCCCGGCTGACACCAACCTGACGTCGGTGATCGAAAAGCGCGCCAACGAACTGCTGGCGCAGCAGCTGAAAGGCGTTCAGCGCCAGTCGCTGGACAAGGCCTGGAACAGCGGCCACCTGCACGCCAAAGATTTGGTGCAGCCTTATGTCGAAGGGCTGGTTGACGTGGTCGACATGCCGGCCATTCAACGCGCCGGCCTGAAGCTGGGCGTGGATCCGCTCGGCGGCTCCGGCATCGCCTATTGGCAGCGGGTAGCGGAACACTACAAGCTGGATCTGACGCTGGTGAACGACTCCATCGATCAGACCTTCCGCTTTATGCACCTGGATCACGACGGCATCATCCGCATGGATTGCTCGTCCGAGTCGGCGATGGCCGGCCTGCTGGCGCTGCGCGACAAATTCGATCTGGCGTTCGCCAACGATCCGGATTACGACCGCCACGGCATCGTCACGCCGAAAGGCCTGATGAACCCGAACCACTATCTGGCGGTAGCCATCAACTACCTGTTCCAACATCGCCCGCAGTGGGGCGCCGATGTGGCGGTAGGTAAAACGCTGGTGTCCAGCGCGATGATCGACCGCGTGGTGGCTGACCTGGGCCGCAAGCTGGTGGAAGTGCCGGTCGGTTTCAAATGGTTCGTGGACGGCCTGTTCGACGGCAGCCTGGGCTTCGGCGGTGAAGAGAGCGCCGGGGCCTCGTTCCTGCGTTTCAACGGCCAGCCGTGGTCGACCGACAAAGACGGCATCATCATGTGCCTGCTGGCGGCTGAAATCACCGCGGTAACCGGTGAGAACCCGCAGCATCATTATGACGATCTGGCCAAGCGCTTCGGCGCGCCGAGCTACAACCGTATCCAGGCGCCGGCAACCCATGCGCAGAAAGCGGCGCTGTCCAAGCTGTCGCCGGAGATGGTCAAGGCCAGTACGCTGGGCGGGGATCCGATCACCGCACGTCTGACTGCGGCGCCGGGCAACGGCGCGTCGATCGGCGGCCTGAAAGTCATGACCGACAACGGCTGGTTCGCGGCCCGTCCTTCCGGCACCGAAGAGGCTTACAAGATCTACTGCGAGAGCTTCCTCGGGGCGGAACACCGCGAGAAGATTGAGCACGAAGCGGTCGAGATCGTCAGCGAAGTGCTGGCTTCCGCCAAGTAATCGCTTTTCTTGATGGATAAAAAGCGCTGTTTTTACAGCGCTTTTTTTATGCCTGCAATTTAGATATATCTTTTTCACGGCACGCGCTTGCGCATTTAGATATATCGATCTAGATTAGCGTTATCGACGCTGTTTAGATATATCTAAACAACCTCGTATTGATGTTCACTGTTAAAGCGAGGTATCACCCTATGTTTCATCGATTAGGTTTACACCGGCATCACCACCACCCTCATGCGTGCGAAGAGGGGCGCCGTCATCGCGGCGGGCGTCATCACTTCGGCGGCGAAGGCGAAGAGCACGGCCGAGGTGGGCGCGGCGGCCGGGGCGGGCGTTATCGTCTGTTCGAACACGGCGATCTGCGCCTGGTGTTGCTGGCACTGGTGGCGCGCAAGCCCAGCCACGGATACGAATTGATCAAGGCGATCGAGGAAGCCTCTTCCGGCCTGTATGTGCCGAGCCCGGGGGTGATTTACCCCACGCTGACGCTGCTGGAAGAACAGGATTTTCTCGAACCGCTCACCACCGGCAACGGCCGAAAAAGCTACCGCATCACCACGGCGGGTGAGGGCGAGCTGCAAAAGCATCAACAGGTGGTTGACATCATTCTGGCGCGTCTGGCGGGCGCCGGCCGCGAGCATCATCGGCACGGCAACCTGGCGGAAGGCATTTACGACGCCATGAACCGTCTGCGCAGCCTGCTGCGCGGCAACGTGATGCGCGCCGATCTCACGCCGCAGCAGGTGGAGCGCATCAACGCCGCGTTGCTGGCCGCCGTGGCGGCGATCGAAAGCGAAATGCACATTCAACCCACGCAGCAGGAGGAGAACTGATGCCCGGCCACCGTTTTAACATTACCGTTGAAGCCCTGAGCGACCGCCAGGGCAACCCCGTCGAGAAGGCACCGCTGAGTTTTGAGGTGACCAATCATGACGATATTCTCGAGATCGTCGAGCGCATTCGGGCGCGTGACGATCTGAACTTCGGCCCCGAGCAGAGCGCGGCCTTCGCCGTGGGGTTGAAACTGTTCTCCGAAGTGATGATCGAAAACCGCAAACACCCGGTGTTCGCTCCGCTGCGCGAGGCGTTTAAGGAATTTATGGTCGGATTGAAGAAAGGCCCGGCGGCGTAAAGGCGCGGCACACCGCGCTCGCCGGGGTTAAGGCATGAAACGGTAGCCGACGCCGGTTTCGGTCAGCAGGTGTTTGGGCCGGGCCGGATCGGCTTCGAGCTTCTGCCGCAAATGGCCCATGTAGATGCGCAGGTAGTGGCTGTGTTCCACGTAGTTCGGCCCCCAGACGTGGCTCAACAGCTGGCGTTGGGTAATCACCTTGCCGGCGTTGGCCAGCAGCTCCGCCAACAGGCGAAATTCTATCGGCGTCAGGTGCAGATCTTCGTCGTTGCGCAGCACCCGGCGATTCACCAGATCGACGGTGATCGCCGAAAAGCTCACCAGCGGGCTTTCCTGTTGGTTGGCGGAGTGGCGGCGCAGCGCGACCCGCACCCGCGCCAACAGCTCACCGATGCCGAACGGTTTGCTGAGATAGTCGTCGGCGCCGGCGTCCAGCGCGGCGATTTTGTCCTCTTCGGCGTTGCGCGCCGACAGTACGATCACCGGAATGGCGCTCCACTGCCGCAGATCCCGGATGTAGCTCAGCCCGTCGCCATCCGGCAACCCCAAATCCAGGATGATCAGATCCGGTTTGCGCGTGCCGGCCTCAATCAGCCCGCGCTGCAGCGTTTCACTTTCAAACACCCGCAGGCCTTCGCTCTCCAGCGCGGTGCGCACGAAGCGGCGGATTTCTTTTTCATCTTCAACAATCAGAATGTTGGTTGGCGTTATGCTCACGTTTCCCCTGCGTTGATTACAGATCGAAGGCGTCGCCGTCGATCTCGGGCGGTTTTTCCAGCGGCAGCACGAAGCGGAAGCTGGCGCCGCCGTTGGCGCCGTTTTCCGCCCAGATGCGGCCATCATGCACTTCAATAATGGCACGACAAATCGCTAACCCCAAGCCTACGCCGGGGATCGCCGACTCTTTATTGCCGCGTGAAAACTTGTCGAAAATCAGCTGCAGCTGATCGGCGGGGATGCCGGGGCCGTTATCCCAGACCTCGACTTCCAGCCACTCGGGCAGCGTGCGGGCGCGAATGCCGATGGTGGCCTCGGCGCCGGCGTATTTATTGGCGTTTTCCAACAGGTTGGTGAACACCCGTTCCAGCAGGCTGCCGTCGCAGTTGACCAGGATCTGTTCCGGCGGCAGCTCGACCTCGATCGGATGCTGGCTGAGCAGCGGCTCCAGCATGTGCAGCGAGGCGCCGACGATCTCTTCCAGCGACTGCCACTCTTTACGCAGGCTGAAACCGCCGGACTGGATGCGCGCCATATCCAGCAGGTTGTTCACCAGCCGGGTGGTGCTCAGCACCTGCTGGCGGATCTGGCTGGCCTGGGTGGCGTGATTGGAGCCTTCGGCCGCCAGGTCCAGCGTGAGAATTTCCGCCTGGCCGAACAACACGGTCAGCGGGGTGCGCAGATCGTGCGACAGCGCCGCCAGCAGCGAGTTGCGCAGCTGTTCGCGTTCGGCGTCCAGCTTGGCTTCTTCGGCGCTGCGCGCCAGGTGCAGCCGTTCCAGCGCGCTGGCGATCAGCACTGCGAAGGTTTGCAGCAGCCGCTGTTGTTCCGGCACCATCAGCTGGCGCAGGTTGTTGGGTTCGATCGCCAACAGGCCGAAGGTCTGTTTGGGGGTATTGAGCGGCAGCAGTTGGTAAGGCACGCCGGGCAGGGTGTCGGTACCCGCGCCGGCCGGCAAGCCTTTGTCGAAACTCCAGCGCGCGATGGCTTCGTCTACCGACAGCAGTCCGCCTTCCTCGCCGATCATTTGCTGCAGCCGGCCGTCTTCCTGCGGCAGCAGCAGCACGGTTTTCGCCTGGAAGCTGCTGGAGAGGAAATGACGGCTGGTGTTGGCGATGTCGGCCACGGTCAGCGCGCGGCTCAGCCCGCGCGACATTTCGTACAGATGACGCGCCCGCTGCTCGCGATAGCGCGCCACCCGGGCCTGATAACGCACCCCGGCGGTCAGATTGCCGATGATGATGCCGACGGCGAGCATCACGCCGAAGGTCAGCAGATACTGCATATCGCTGACGGCGAACGACCATTCGGGCTGGACGAAGAACAGATCGAAGCTGGCGACGTTGATCACCGCCGCCAGCACCGACGGCCAGCGGCCGAAGAACAGCGCGACGATCGCCACGCCGAGCAGGTAGACCATCACCAGGTTGGCCTGATCGAAGCCCGGCAGCAGCCACTGCGAGAGCAGGGTAATCAGCGCACACAGCGCTATCGCCACCGCGCAGCCGCGCAGCTGCATGCGCCATTTCTCATTGAAGCTGCGGCCGTCGTGCTCCTTGCCCGGCGGGGGCTGCGCGGCGTCGCTGTCCAGCGCCACGATCACCAGATCGAGATCCGGGCCCAGCCGGCCGAGGCGATCGGCGAAGCTGCCGCGCAGTTTCCAGCGCTGCTCGCTGCGGCGGCCGATGATGATTTTGCCGAGGTTATGCTCGCGGGCGTAGCGCAGCACCGCGCGCTCTTCGGACGGATCGGCCAGGGTGGCGGTTTCGGCGCCCAGCTCCTGCGCCAGCCGCAGCGCGCGCAGAATGGCGCGGCGCTGGTTTTCCGGCAGCCGGTGCAGCTTGGGGGTTTCCACGTAGACTGCATGCCAATGGCAGCCAAGCCGCGCCGCCAGCCGGGCGGCGATGCGCACCAGCTTTTCGTTGCCACTGCTGTGGCCGACGCACAGCAGAATGCTGTCGCGGGTGTGCCACACTTTCTCGCGCCCCTGGGTGTCGCGAAACTCGCGCATCTGATCATCGACCCGATCGGCGGTGCGGCGCAGCGCCAATTCGCGCAGAGCGATCAGGTTGCCTTTACGGAAAAAATGCTCGATGGCGCGCTCGGCCTGGCCGGGAATATACACTTTGCCTTCGTGCAGCCGTCGGCGCAGATCGTCCGGCGGCAGATCGACCAGCACCACTTCGCTGGCCTCGTCAAACACGTGGTCGGGCACCGTTTCGCGCACTCGCACGCCGGTCACGCCGCCCACCACGTCGTTCAGACTTTCCAGATGTTGCACGTTGACGGTCGTCAGCACGTCGATGCCGGCGTCCAGCAGCTCTTCTACATCCTGCCAGCGTTTGGGGTGGCGCGAACCGTGGGCGTTGCTGTGCGCCAGTTCGTCCATCAGGATCAGCGCCGGGTGGCGCGCCAGCGCGGCGTCGAGATCGAATTCATGCACCAGTCGCCCGCGGTGCTGGATGCGTTTTTGCGGCAGCAGCGCCAGGCCGTCGAGCAGGGCGGCGGTCTCGTTGCGGCCGTGGGTTTCCACCACGCCGACCAGCACATCCAGCCCCTGAGCGCGCAAGCGCTGGGCTTCCTGCAGCATGGCGTAGGTTTTGCCCACGCCGGCGCAGGCGCCGAAGAATACCTTCAACCGGCCGCGCGGTTTTTCATTGGCCAGCGCCAGCAGGCTATCGGGATCGGGACGCTGCTGTTCTTCTTCGACCATGGCAATTCCTTGTGTTACCAAGCAAAAAGGGGTTCGGCACGCCGAACCCTATCACTATGCTGAATACGGCGCGTTACTTCAACGCATCCAGCGCCAGGTTCAGCTTCAACACGTTCACCACCGATTCGCCCATGAAGTTGGGCGTGGCCCGATCGGTGTTGTCTTCGATCAGTTTGGCGATCTGTTCCGGCGGCAGATGACGCGCCGCCGCGACCCGCGCCAGCTGATAGCGCGCCGCGGCGATCGAGATCTGTGGATCCAGCCCGCTGCCGGAGGCGGTCAGCAGATCCACCGGGATCGGGCCGCGCATCGCAGGATTGGCCTGGCGCAGCTGCGCTGCGCGCTCGGCGATAGCCTTATCCAGCGCCGGGTTGGTGGCCGCCAGGTTGCTGCCGGCGGAGGCCAGTGGATTATAGGCCGAATCGCCGGTGGCCGACGGGCGGCCCCAGAAATAGTCGGCGCGCGTGAAGTTTTGGCCGATCAGCGCGGAGCCGACCGCCTTGTCGCCCTGGTACAGCAGCGAACCGTTAGCCGAGCCCGAAAACAGCAGCTGCGCCAGCCCGGTGGTCAGCAGCGGATAGGCGATGCCGGTGATCAGCGTCAGCAGGATCAGCATCACCAGCGCAGGTCGTAAATACGTCATGTTCATTTCCCTCAATGGTTAACCGGCGACGTGCAGCGCGACCAGGATCAGGTCGATCAGTTTGATGCCGACGAACGGCACCAGCAGGCCGCCGACTCCGTACAGCCACAGGTTGCGGCGCAGCAGGGCCGCGGCGCTCATCGGTTTGTAGCTCACCCCTTTCAGCGCCAGCGGGATCAGGAACACGATCACCAGGGCGTTGAAGATCACCGCCGACATGATGGCGGAGGCCGGGGAATGCAAATGCATCACGTTCAGCGCGTTCAGCTGTGGATAGGTGGCCGCGAACGCCGCCGGAATAATGGCGAAGTATTTGGCCACGTCGTTGGCGATGCTGAAGGTGGTCAGCGAGCCGCGCGTCATCAGCATCTGTTTGCCGATGTGCACCACTTCGATCAGCTTGGTCGGGTTGGAATCCAGATCGACCATGTTGCCCGCCTCTTTGGCGGCCTGGGTGCCGGAGTTCATCGCCACCGCCACATCGGCCTGCGCCAGCGCCGGGGCGTCGTTGGTGCCGTCGCCGGTCATCGCCACCAGGCGGCCTTCCGCCTGGTACTGACGGATCAGCGCCAGCTTGGCTTCCGGCGTGGCTTCCGACAGGAAGTCGTCCACCCCGGCTTCGGCGGCGATCGCCGCCGCGGTCAGCGGGTTATCGCCGGTGATCATCACCGTTTTGATGCCCATCTTGCGCAGCTCGGCGAAACGCTCTTTGATGCCGCCCTTGACGATATCCTTCAGCGCCACCACGCCCAGCACCCGGGCGCCTTCCGCCACCACCAGCGGTGTACCGCCGGTGCGCGCCACGCTTTCCACCAGATCGTCCACCGCCCGCGGGAAGTGCCCCTGATTGGATTCGACGTGGCGGCGAATGGCGTCTACCGCGCCTTTGCGGATCATGCGCTCCTGCACGTTGACGCCGCTCATGCGGGTCTGGGCGGAGAAGGGCACGAAGGTGGCGTTCAGCGCCTGCAGATCGCGTTCGCGCAGGTTGAATCGCTGTTTGGCCAACACCACGATGCTGCGGCCTTCGGGCGTTTCGTCCGCCAGCGAGGCCAGCTGCGCGGCATCCGCCAGCTCTTGCTCTTTCACGCCCGGCGCCGGCAGGAACTCCGAAGCCTGGCGGTTGCCCAGCGTGATGGTGCCGGTTTTATCCAGCAGCAGCACGTCCACGTCGCCGGCGGCTTCCACCGCGCGGCCGCTGGTGGCGATCACGTTGGCGCCGAGCATGCGGCTCATCCCGGCCACGCCGATGGCGGACAGCAGGCCGCCGATGGTGGTGGGGATCAGGCAAACCAGCAATGCGACCAGCACGGTGATGGTGACCACGCTGCCGCTGCCGGCCGCCTCGACGCTGTATTGCGAGAACGGGAACAGGGTGGCGGTGGCCAACACGAACACGATGGTCAGCGCCACCAGCAGGATGGTCAGCGCGATCTCGTTCGGCGTTTTGCGGCGCTTGGCGCCTTCCACCATGGCGATCATGCGATCGAGGAAGGTTTCCCCCGGGTTGACGCTGCACTGCACCACCAGCCAGTCAGACAGCACGCGGGTGCCGCCGGTGACCGAGGAGAAGTCGCCGCCGGATTCGCGGATCACCGGGGCGGATTCGCCGGTGATGGCGCTTTCATCCACCGAAGCGCCGCCTTCCAGCACCTCGCCGTCGCACGGGATGGTGTCGCCGGCTTCCACCAGCACGATATCGCCTTTGCGCAGGCTTTCGGCGGCCACTTTCTCCGTGGCGCCGTCGCGGCGCGGGCCGGCCAGCTTTTTCGCCCAGCTGGTTTTCTTGGTGCCTTTCAGGCTTTCCGCCTGGGCCTTGCTGCGCCCTTCGGCCAGCGCTTCCGCGAAGTTGGCGAACAGCACGGTGAACCACAGCCACAGGGCGACGCTGCCGGTAAAGGCGGCGGCGCCGTCGGTTTGGCCGGCGAGGATAGCCAGCCAGATGGCGGTGGTCAGCAGGCTGCCGATATACACCACGAACATCACCGGGTTGCGCCATTGAACGCGAGGGTCCAGTTTTTTCACCGCATCGATCAGCGCGGTGCGCACCAGGGCCGGTTCAAACAGCGCGCGTTGTTTGCGAGTCATCTCTTATTCTCTCTCTGTGACGTCGGTTAGTTTGCCAACCAAAGCTGCAAATGCTCGGCCACCGGGCCCAGCGCCAGCGCCGGCACGAAGGTCAGCGCCCCCACCAGCAGCACGGTGCCGATCAGCAGGCCGATAAACAGCGGCCCATAGGTCGGCAGGGTGCCGTTGCCCGCCGGCTGACGCTGCTTGGCGCTCAGCGAACCGGCGATCGCCAGCACCGGCAGGATCACCCCGAAGCGGCCGACGAACATGGCGAAGGCCAGCAGCAGGTTGTAGAACGGCGTATTGACGCTCAACCCGGCGAAGGCGCTGCCGTTGTTGTTGGCGGCGGAAGACAGGGCGTACAGCACTTCGCTGAAGCCGTGGGCGCCCGGGTTGAGGATGCCGGCGCGGCCCGCGTCGGTGCCGATGGCCAGCGCGCTGCCTAGCAACACCAGCGTCGGCGTGACCAGGATCGCCAGCGCGGTCATCTTCATGTCGTAAACGTCGATCTTCTTGCCCAGGTATTCCGGGGTGCGGCCGATCATCAGGCCGGCGATAAACACCGTCAGCAGTACGAACAGCAGCATGCCGTACAGGCCGGAGCCGACGCCGCCGAACACCACTTCACCGATCTGCATCAGCCACATCGGCACCATGCCGCCCAGCGCGGTGAAAGAGTCGTGCATGGCGTTGACCGCCCCGCAGGACGCGGCGGTGGTCACCACCGAGAACAGGCTGGTGGCGAGAATGCCGAAGCGCGACTCTTTGCCTTCCATATTGATGTTGCTGTCGGCGCCCAGCGCGCTCAGGTGCGGGTTGCCCGCCAGCTCGGCGACCATCACCACCACCACCGCCACCACGAAGATCAGCGCCATCGCCCAGATCAGCGCATGGCCCTGGCGGTTTTCACCGGCCAACTGGCCGAAGGAGAAGCACAGCGCGCAGGGGATCAGGAAGATGGCCAGCATTTGTACGAAGTTGGTCAGCACGGTTGGGTTCTCGAACGGGTGCGCCGAGTTGGCGCCGAAGAAGCCGCCGCCGTTGGTGCCGAGCATTTTGATCGCTTCCTGCGAGGCCACCGGCCCCATCGGCAGCGTCTGCTGCGCGCCTTCGAGCGTGGTGACGTGCAGGTAAGGCAGGAAGTTTTGCAGCGTGCCCTGGCTGACGAAGAACAGGGCGATCGCCAGCGCGATCGGCAGCAGCACATACAGCGTGATGCGGAACAGATCGGCCCAGGCGTTGCCGACGGTCTTGCCGGCGCGGCGGGTGAAGGCGCGGATCAGCGCAAAGGCCACGGCGATGCCGGTGGAGGCGGAGACGAAGTTCTGCACCGCCAGTCCGGCCATCTGGCTGAAATAGCTGAGGGCGCTTTCGCCGCTGTAGGCCTGCCAGTTGGTGTTGGTGACGAAGCTGACGGCGGTGTTGAGCGCCAGATCCCAGGAGAGGCCCGGGAAGCCTTGCGGGTTGAGCGGCAGCGAGCCCTGCGTCATCAGCAGGGCGAACAGCAGCGCCAGGCCGAGCAGGTTAAACGCCAGGATCGCTAGCGCGTACTGCCACCAGTTCATTTCGGTGGCGCGGATGCCGCAGGCGCGCCAGACCCCGGCTTCCACCCCGCGCAGCGCAGGCAGCGGCTCACCCTCGATCAGGCGCGCCATAAAACCGCCCAGCGGCCGTGCCAGCAGCAGAAGCACCAGCAGGAAACTGGCGATCAGTAAAAAGGCTGAAGCCGCCATCAGAAATCCTCCGCGTTAAACAGGGCGTAGACCAGATAGGCCAACAGCAGCAGAACCAACAGCGCACCACCAATAACGCTGAAACTCACGGGACACCTCCAGAGGTGTTGTTTTTGATAGAGGCAGTGTAGGGAGCGGGGTAGAAAGAAGATGAAAAAATCGCGCGGGCGGGTGTAAAAAAAGTATAAAAATGACTGAAATTTCAGCGGAAATTGGCCATTTCAGGCAGCCTGCTTGCGGCGAGATTGCGCCTGATGTGTGAATAAGCAGGGGCTGAGGCGTGGGATGAAGAACCGAATAATAACCACAATGTAACCCATGTTTAGTTAAAAATTAACTTGATTGTAACAAAATTACGAATCAGCATGGTGATTAGCGATTTTTTGTGCGATTTAGTGGTCGGATGAGTAGTAAACTTTCATCAAGTGCGCTAAAATTTTGTCCAGTTACCAAATTACCGATTGTTCATTTGATACGCCCACGCCGTTTTCCCTGACAAATCAACGGCAGGCGTTTTTAAGGAGGTTCGCATGTCTACGACCTATCACGCTTATTCATTGCATCGGATTCTCCTGCGCCGCAGCGCAGTGGTGATCGCGGGCATTTTGGCCCTGCCGGTGATGCTGTTCCGCAGCGATCGCGGGCGTTTTTACAGCTACCTGCACCGCGTCTGGTCAAAAACCAGCGATAAGCCGGTCTGGCTGCAGCAGGCGGAACTGGCGTCCTGCGATTTCTACTGAGCCACTACTGATTCACGAAAAACCCTCGCCCTGCGGCGGGGGTTTTTTTATGCCTATAGCCGCCCCTATCAAGCGCAAGGTCGTATTCGGCAAGCCATTCTTCTACACTTTCCTCAATCGGCTAACAACGCGGGAGAGCGGTATGAGTGACAAGATCCCTATCGGCATCAGCGCCTGTTTACTGGGCGATGCGGTGCGTTTCGACGGTGGCCATAAGCGGCTGGCCTTTGCGGTGGAACAGTTGGCGCCCTATGTGCGCTTTGAGCCCGTTTGCCCGGAAATGGCGATTGGTCTGCCTACGCCGCGCCCGGCGCTGCGCCTGGTGAAACAGGCGCAGCCGTGGCCGGCGATGCGTTACAGCAACGACGCCGGCGTGGATCTGACTGAGGAGATGCGCAGTTTCTCCTCGCAGCGCGTGGCCGCGTTGCAGCACCTGTGCGGTTATATCGTCTGCGCCAAGTCGCCGAGCTGCGGACTGGAGCGGGTGCGGGTCTACAGCGAGAACGGCAAAGACTCGCGTAAAAACGGCGTCGGGCTGTTTACCGCTGAACTGCTGCGTCAGATGCCGTGGCTGCCGGTGGAAGAAGACGGACGATTGCAGGATGCGGCATTGCGGGAAAACTTCATTGAACGGGTGTACGCGCTGTATGAGCTGAATATGCTGTGGCGCCAGGGGCTGACCCGCGGCGGGTTGATCGCGTTTCACAGCCGCTACAAGCTTTCACTGTTGGCGCATTCGCAGCCGGCTTATCGCGAGCTGGGGCGCTTCGTCGCCGATATTCACCGCTGGGACTCGCTGGAGGCCTTCGCCGTGGAATACCGCAGCCGCCTGATGGCGCTGTTGGCGCACAAAGCAACGCGGCGCAACCACACCAACGTGCTGATGCACGTGCAGGGCTACTTCCGCCGTCAGCTCAGCGCGGCGCAGCGTCAGGAACTGGCGCACCTGATCGACCGTTATCGGCAGGGCATGCAGCCGCTGCTGGCGCCGATCGCGCTGCTTAAGCATTACATGGCGGAATACCCCGACCGCTATCTGGCGGAACAACGTTATTTCGAACCTTACCCGGAGGCGCTGCGTTTGCGTTACGGCCATTGATTGACAAGGAGTTTTATGACCACGCATCTGGTCTGGTTGCGTAACGATCTGCGTATCACCGACAACAAAGCGCTGCACGCCGCCTGCAGCGATCCCGAAGCCCGGGTGCTGGCGGTGTTTATCGCCACCCCGCAGCAGTGGCGGCAACATGAGATGGCGCCGCGGCAGGCGGCGCTGATCCACGCCAGCCTGCGGGCGGTGCAGCAGGCGTTGGCGCAAAAAGGCATTGCGCTGCATTGCCATGCTGGCACGGACTTTGCCTCGTCGATCGACTGGCTGGCGGACTATTGCGAGCGAGAGCAGGTAGATGCGTTGTTTTACAATCGCCAGTACGAACTGAATGAACGGCGCCGCGATGCGCGGTTGGAACAGCGATTGAGCGACCGGGTGGCGTGCCGCGGTTTCGATGACAGCCTGCTGTTGCCGCCGGGCAGCGTGCAAACCGGCGGCGGCGAGATGTACAAGGTCTATACGCCGTTTCGCAACGCTTTCATTCAGCGCCTGACCGAGTCCGATCTCAGCTGCCTGCCGGCGCCTAAAACCCGTGCCGGTGGCGCGTTGCCTGCGGCTGAGGCGCCGGCGGCGTTCGATTACCCCGCGGCGGAGGTTGGGGATGGCTATCCCGCCGGCGAGGAGGCCGCACTGCAACGTCTGCGCGCCTTTTGCCGTGAGCAAGTGCAGGATTACCTTCGCCAGCGCGATCTGCCCGCCATCGCCGGCACCAGCAGCCTGTCGCCCTATCTGGCGATTGGCGCGCTGTCGCCGCGCCAGTGCTTCAATCGCCTGCGCGCCGAATGCCCACGGTTGCTGGAAGATCGCGAGAGCGGCGCTTTCGCCTGGCTGAACGAGCTGATTTGGCGCGAGTTCTACCGCCATCTGCTGGTGGCCTATCCCGAGCTGTGCCGCCATCGGCCGTTTATCGCCTGGACGGACAAAGTGCGCTGGCGCGATGACGCGGCGAAGCTGCAGGCCTGGCAGCGGGGCGAGACCGGCTACCCGATCGTCGATGCCGCCATGCGCCAACTGAACGCCACCGGCTGGATGCATAACCGGCTGCGCATGATCAGCGCCAGTTTCCTGGTGAAGGATCTGCTGATCGACTGGCGGGCCGGGGAGCGCTACTTCATGTCGCAACTGCTGGACGGCGATCTGGCGGCCAACAACGGCGGCTGGCAGTGGGCGGCGTCCACCGGCACCGACGCCGCGCCGTATTTCCGCATCTTCAACCCGACGACGCAGGGTGAACGTTTTGATCCACAAGGCACTTTTATCCGTAAATGGTTGCCGGAACTGGCGGATGTGCCCGACAATGACATCCATCATCCTCACCGTTGGGCGGAAAAGCAGCCATGCGTGCTGAATTACCCGCTGCCGATCGTCGATCATAAGCAAGCCCGCCTGGAGACGCTGGCGGCGTTCGAGGCGGCGAAACGGGGAGAGTCTTGAGGCAACTGCAAGGAGCGACGCAATGATGAAAAAGGTGTTGGCCCTGTGCCTGAGCGGCTATTCCGCGCTGGCGATCGCCGGCTTTGACGTGGTGGCGCTGGGCGTCGACGGCGGCGTCAGCGACGGCAACCTGACTTCCTACCTGATCCGCAGCGACAATCAGCCGCAGTATGTGGCGCTGGACGCCGGTTCGCTGCTGCCGGGCATCGCCAAAGGGCTGGAGAAGGGCAGCTTCCCGCAGGTGACCGCCGAGTTGGCCGCGCCTTACACGCCGCAGGGCCATGTGTTCCGGCAGTTGATCGGCGGCTATTTCATCAGCCACGGCCATCTGGACCACGTGGCGGGGCTGATCGTCGGCTCGCCCGAGGACAATAAAAAAACCGTTTACGCCCAGGCTGACACCGTGCTGACCCTGCGTAATCACTACTTTAACTGGAAGGCCTGGCCGAACTTTACCGACGCCGGCAACGGTGCGCGGCTGGGCACCTACCGGCTGCAAACGGTGCGGCCGCAGCAGCGGTTTACCCTCGGGCTGACCGGGTTGACCGGCGTGATGTACCCGCTCAGCCACGATCGCTACCCGTCGTCGATGCTGCTGATTTCCAACGGTAACGAGTTCTTCGCCTACTTCGGCGATACCGGGCCGGATAAGGTGGAGCAGTCGCGCGATCTCGATACCGTCTGGCGCGCGCTGGGGCCGCTTGTCGAGCAGAAAAAGCTCAAAGGCATGATTATCGAAACCTCTTACCCCAACGGGATGGAGGACAAACATCTGTACGGTCATTTGACGCCGGCCTGGCTGCTGAAGGAGCTGAAGAACCTGACACAGTACAGCGGCGGCGAAGGCTCGCTGAAGGGTCTGCCGGTGGTCATCAGCCACATCAAGCCCAGCCTGAAGCAGGGCGAAGACGCGCGCGCCGCCATTGCGCAGCAGCTGACGCAGGGCAACGATCTGGGGGTGAAATTCATCCTGATGGCGCAGGGCGACCGGCAGACATTTTGACTATGAAGAGAGAAGAGAATGCGTAACCTCGATCTGGAACAACTGATCAACACGGAACTGAACGCCGCGGCGTTTCAGGACTACGCCCCCAACGGTTTGCAGGTAGAAGGCCGCCCGCACGTGCAGCGCATCGTGACCGGCGTCACCGCCTGTCAGGCGCTGCTGGACGCCGCGGTGGCGCATCAGGCCGACGCGATTATCGTACACCACGGCTATTTCTGGAAAAACGAGGCGCCGGCGGTGCGCGGCATGAAACGCAATCGCCTGAAAACGCTGCTGACCCACGATATCAATCTGTACGGCTACCACCTGCCGCTGGACGCGCATCCGGTGCTGGGCAACAACGCGCAGCTGGCGCAGGCGCTGGGCATCCGGGTGATTGGCGACGTCGAGCCGCTGGTGCCGCACGGCGAATTTGAACAGCCGCTGACCGGTGAAGCGCTGCAGCAGCGTATCGAAAGCCGACTGGGGCGCGCGGTGCTGCACTGCGGCGATAACGCGCCTGAACATATTCGCCGGGTGGCCTGGTGCACCGGCGGCGGCCAGGGCTTTATCGACAGCGCGGCGCGTTTCGGCGTCGATGCGTTCATCAGCGGTGAAGTGTCTGAGCAGACCATTCACAGCGCGCGTGAAATGGGCGTACATTTCTTCGCCGCCGGTCACCACGCCACCGAGCGCGGCGGCGTGAAAGCGTTGGGTGAGTGGCTGGCCCAGCACCACGGCTTTGATGTGACCTTTATCGATATCCCGAATCCCGCCTGATTTTTTTCTTCCCCGGATCCAGCCCGGCCTGTGCGCCGGCTGAATCCTTTTATCGCGCTATTTCCTTATTTTCCTTATGGTTGCGCTCTATTGACAGCCGGGGCCGCGTCACGCATAACTGGTGTGTTTTTCAGCGCGATAATAATAAGGAGAATAAGGGTGCAACAAGCGCGTTATTACCTGTTGGGTGAAAGAGCGGTAGTGCTTGAACTGTCGCCGCCGGTGACGTTGCCGAGCCAGCAGCGCATCTGGGCGCTGGCGGAAAAGCTGAATCACCATCCCGACGTGCGGGAAGTGGTGCCGGGGATGAACAACCTGACGCTGCTGCTGCATACGCCGCAGGCCGATGCCGAAGCAATGCTGGCATTGCTGCAGCAGGGGTGGGAGAGCAAAGAGCGCCTGACGCCGGAATCGCGTCAGGTGGATATTCCGGTTATCTACGGCGGGGAACAGGGCCCCGACCTGGATGAGGTGGCGCGTCATACTGGCATGACGCCGCAACAGGTGGTGGAATGCCACGCGGCGGCGGCCTATGTGGTCTATTTCCTTGGCTTTCAGCCGGGCTTCTCCTATTTGGGCGGCATGCCGGAACAACTGGCGACGCCGCGCCGCGCTGAACCGCGTCTGGCGGTGGCGGCCGGCTCCGTCGGCATCGGCGGCGGCCAGACCGGCATCTATCCGCTGGTGACGCCCGGCGGCTGGCAGCTGATCGGCCGCACGCCGTTGGCGTTGTTCAATCCGCATGAAATGCCGCCGACGCTGCTGCGTCCGGGCGATAACGTACGCTTTGTGCCGCAGAAGGAGGGCGTATGCTGATTATTCTGCGCGCCGGCATCTATACCACGGTGCAGGATTTGGGCCGCGAGGGATTCCGCCGTCTGGGCATCAGCACCGGCGGAGCGCTGGATCAACCGGCGCTGAAGATCGCCAACCTGCTGGTGGGCAATGCGCCGGAGGCCGCCGGGCTGGAGATCACGCTCGGCCAGTTCAGCGCCGAGTTTACCCGCGCAGGCTGGATCGCCCTGACCGGCGCCGGCTGCGACGCGCAGCTGGACGGCAAGCCGCTGTGGACCGGCTGGCGCTATCCGGTGAAAAAGGGGCAGCGGCTGGCGCTGGGCACGCCGAAACGCGGCATGCGCAGCTACCTGGCGATCTCGGGCGGTATCGCCGTGCCGGAAATGCTGGGATCGTGCAGCACCGACATGAAAGCCGCCTTTGGCGGCCACGAAGGCCGTAACCTGAAGGACGGCGATCGGCTGCCGCTGGGCAACTCTGCCGCTCAACCGCAACATTCCTGCGGCGTGAAACAGCTGCTGTTCACCAACCGCATCCGTGCTTTGCCGGGGCCGGAGTACGCCGAGTTCAGCGAAGAGGCGCAGGACACGTTCTGGCGCACCGCCTGGCAGCTCAGCCCGCAGAGCAACCGCATGGGCTACCGCCTGCATGGCGGCACGCCGCTGGCGCGCACCACTGAGAGAGAGATGCTGTCGCACGGCCTGATGCCCGGCGTGGTGCAGGTGCCGCACAACGGCCAGCCGATCGTGCTGATGGCTGATGCGCAAACCACCGGCGGTTACCCGCGCATCGCCTGCGTGATCGAAGCCGATCTCTACCATCTGGCGCAGGTCCGTCTCGGCGAACCGATCCACTTCGTTCTCTGCTCATTGGCCGAGGCGCAGCGCGCCAAGGCCGAACAGGATCTCTTCCTTCGACAGATTGCCTGGGGGTTACATGATCGTTGATTTGAACGCCGATCTCGGCGAAGGCTGCGCCAACGACCAGGCGCTGCTGCAATTGGTGAGTTCGGCCAACATCGCCTGCGGCTTCCACGCCGGCGATGCGCAGACCATGCGTCAGTCGGTGCGCTGGGCATTGCAGTACGGCGTGGCGATTGGCGCCCACCCGAGTTTTCCCGATCGGGAGAACTTCGGCCGGACCCGCATGCAGCTGCCGCCGGAAACGGTCTACGCGCAGGTGGTGTATCAGCTCGGGGCGCTGGCGGCCATCGCCCGCGCCGAGGGCGGAGTGATGGTGCACGTTAAGCCGCACGGCATGCTGTACAACCAGGCGGCGGTTGAGCCGGCGCTGGCGGAAGCGATCGCTCGGGCGGTGCAGGCGGTCGATCCGGCGCTGCGGCTGGTGGGGCTGGCCGGCAGCGCGCTGATCCGCGCCGGGGAACAACTTGGCCTGACCACCCGGCAAGAGGTATTCGCCGATCGCGGCTATCAGGCCGACGGCACGCTGGTGCCGCGCGGTTTGCCGGGGGCGCTGATCGAGGACGACGAACAGGCGCTGGCGCAAACGCTGGAGATGGTGCGCCATCACCGGGTTCGCAGCGTGGATGGCGTCTGGGCCGCCGTACAGGCGGAAACCGTCTGCCTGCACGGGGACGGCGAGCATGCGCTGGCGTATGCGCGCAAGCTGCGGGACAGTTTTGTTCAGCAGGGCATCCGCGTCAGCGCGGAGCAATAAAGCAAGACACAACATCACAAGCAAAAAACTATTAGAAAATATTGAGGGAAGACTATGGAACAGGCCGTGAATCTCTGGCCACTGATCGGCATCGCCGCCATCGTGGTCGGATTTGTATTGCGTTTCAATCCGGTGCTGGTGGTGATCGCCGCCGGCATCATCACCGGTCTGGCGGCGCTAATGCCGCTGGACGTCATTCTGGAAAAGCTCGGCGAGGGCTTTCTCAATACCCGCAACCTGCCGCTGATCCTGCTGTTGCCGCTGGCGGTGATCGGCCTGCTGGAACGACACGGGCTGAAAGAGCGGGCGCAGGCGTGGATCGCCAAGATCAAAAGCGCCACCGCCGGCCGTTTGCTGATCGTGTACCTGTTCGTGCGCGAGATCACCGCAGCGATGGGGCTGACCAGCCTGGGTGGGCACCCGCAGATGGTGCGGCCGCTGCTGGCGCCGATGGCGGAAGGGGCGACGGAAAACCGCTACGGCGAGCTGCCAGAGCGCACCCGCCACCGCCTGCGCGCCATGTCGGCCGCGACCGACAACGTCGGGCTGTTCTTCGGCGAGGATATTTTCGTGGCCTTCGGCGCGATCATCTTCATGCATAACTTTATGCTGGAGTCCGGCGGCATTCAGACCGAGCCGCTGCATATCGCGCTGTGGGGCATTCCGACCGCCATTTTCGCCTTCCTGATCCACGCGTTCCGGCTGTATCGGATGGATAAACAGCTGAGCGCCGAGCTGGCGCAGCTGAATCAGGCGGCGCTGCAGGCGAAGGGGGAGGCGCGATGAACTTCCAGCAACAATATCTCTACTGGCTGGCCGGCGCGGTGCTGCTGATTGTGGCGGTGATGTCCTTCCGCGATCGCGCCAACCCGCGCCGCATCACCACCGGGCTGTTTTGGGGGCTGTACGGCCTGGTATTCCTGGTCGGCGACTGGACTTACCGCCTGCTGGGCGACGTGCTCGGCGAAGGCAGCAACGAGAAACGCATGCTGCATATCATCGTTGGCGGGGTGGTGGTGGTGATGGCCCTGATCGCCGGCTTCGGCGGCGTGCGCCTCGGCAGCTATCATCAGCGAACGCCGCAGGAGCGCGAGGCCAGCGCCAAGCGTTTGGGCAACAAGCTGTTTATCCCCGCGTTGGCGATCCCGGTCGTGACGGTGATCGGCGTGCTGCTGTTCAACAACGTGCCGGCGTTGCAAAGCGCGGTGTTCGGCAGCGGTAACCACGCGACGCTGATCACCCTGTTCTCGATGACCGTCGGCTGCCTGATCGGTCTGGCGATCGCGGTGAAAATGACCCATGAGAAGGCCCTGCAGCCGATACAGGAAGCGCGGCGCCTGCTGGATTCGATCGGCTGGGCGTTCATTCTGCCGCAGATCCTCGCCACGCTGGGGTTGCTGTTTACCGTCGCCGGCGTCGGCACCGCAATCTCGCATTTGACCCAGGAGTATCTGGCGGTGGATAACCGCTTTATCGCCGTGGCGGTCTACGCTATCGGTATGGCGGTGCTGACCATGGTGATGGGCAACGCCTTCGCCGCGTTCCCGATCGTCACCGCAGGCATCGGCATTCCGATCCTGGTGCTGCAACACGGCGGCAACCCGGCGGTGATGGCGGCGATCGGCATGTTCTCCGGCTATTGCGGCACCCTGATGACGCCGATGGCGGCGAACTTCAACATTGTGCCGGCGGCGCTGCTGGAGTTGCCGGACAAGAATGCGGTGATCAAGGCGCAGGTGCCGACCGGCGTGCTGCTGCTGTTGGTTAACGTGTTCCTGCTGTATTTCCTGATGTTCCTGTAGGAGTAAGGATGCAAAAAGTATTGATCACCGGCTTCGAGCCGTTTGGTGGTGAGCGCCTCAATCCCTCCTGGGAAGTGGTGAAGCAGCTCAACGATATGGAACTGGTCGGCACGCGCATTGTGGCGCGCCAGCTGCCGTGCGTGTTCGGCGCGGCGCTGGAGGCGCTCAACGCGGCGATCGACGAGGTGCAGCCGGTGATGGTACTGGCTATCGGCCAGGCCGGCGGCCGCACCGACATCACGATTGAACGGGTGGCGATCAACGTCGACGACGCGCGTATCCCCGACAATCAGGGGCAGCAGCCGGTGGACGAACCGATCGTCGCCGGCGGTCCGGCGGCCTATTTCAGCACTTTGCCGATCAAAGCGATGGTGAGTTCGATGCGCGAGGCCGGCATTCCGGCAGCCGTTTCGCAGACTGCCGGCACTTACGTGTGCAACCATGTGATGTATGGGCTGCTGCACCGTTTGAGCGGCCAACGCGAGGTGAAGGGCGGTTTTATCCATATCCCGTATTTGCCTGAGCAGGCGGCGGCGCACCCCGGCGCGCCGAGCATGGCGGCTTCGACGGTGCTGTTTGCGCTGGAGCTGGCCGTTTCCATCGCTTTGCAGGTGGAACACGATCTGAAAGTGGTGGGCGGCGCGACGCATTAATCAAGAACACTCCCGGCGCACCGGGTTGCGCCGGGTCTACGCAAGGAGTGGTCTATGCCGGAAGGACCGGAGATCCGCCGGGCGGCGGACAAACTGGCGGCGGCGGTGATCGATCAGCCGCTGACCGCCGTCGATTTCACTTTTCCCCAGTTGAAGCACTACCGCCAGCGTTTGCTCGGCGAGCGCATCGTCGCCATCGAGCCGCGCGGCAAGGCGCTGCTGACCCATTTCTCCAACGGGCTGACGATGTACAGCCATAACCAGCTGTATGGCGTGTGGAAAGTGGCGGCGGCGGGGGAGACGCCGGAGACCAAACGCGAACTGCGGGTGCGGCTGGAAACCGCCCGCAGCGCGATATTGCTCTACAGCGCTTCCGACATTACCCTCGGGCCGCGCGAGGAAATAGAACAACACCCGTTTTTGCAACGCATCGGCCCCGACGTGTTGGACATGTCGCTGACGGTGGATGAGGTGCAGGAGCGTTTGCTGACGCCGCGTTTTCGCCGCCGGCAGCTGGGTGGCATGCTGCTCGACCAGGCGTTTCTTGCCGGATTGGGCAACTATCTGCGCGCCGAAATCCTGTGGCAGGCCGAGTTGGCGCCGCAGCACAAACCGCAGGATCTGGCGCCAGAGGCGCTGCGGCGCCTGGCGGAGGCGTCGCTGGCGGTGCCGCGCCTTTCCTACCAGACGCGCGGGCAGGCGGATGACAACCGGCATCACGGCGCGCTGTTTCGCTTCAAGGTGTTTCATCGCAGCGGTGAGCCGTGCGAACGCTGCGGTGGGATGATCGTGCGTACCGACCTGTCGTCGCGGCCGTTTTATTGGTGCCCGGGCTGCCAGAAATAACCAAAAAAAAACGCCGCCCGAAGGGGCGGCGCTGTACGGTTTCAGCCAGGAAAGTGGCTTACTTGTTTTTCAGCTGGGATTTGAAATCACGCTCGGCATAGCCGGTGTACAGCTGACGCGGACGAGCAATTTTGATGCCTTCGTCGTGCATTTCGTTCCAGTGGGCGATCCAGCCGATGGTGCGCGCGATGGCGAAGATCACGGTGAACATGGAAGAAGGAATGCCCATCGCCTTCAGGATGATGCCGGAGTAGAAGTCGACGTTCGGGTACAGTTTCTTCTCGATGAAGTACGGGTCGTTCAGCGCGATGTGTTCCAGCTCCATCGCCACCTGCAGCAGGTTGTCGTCCTTCTTGTTCAGCTCTTTCAGCACTTCGTGACAGGTTTCGCGCATCACGGTGGCGCGCGGATCGTAGTTCTTGTACACGCGGTGGCCGAAGCCCATCAGGCGGAAGGAGTCGTTCTTGTCCTTGGCGCGCTTGATGAATTCCGGAATGTGCTCGACGGTCTTGATCTCTTCCAGCATTTTCAGCGCCGCTTCGTTGGCGCCGCCGTGCGCCGGCCCCCACAGGGAGGCGATGCCGGCCGCGATGCAGGCGAACGGGTTGGCGCCGGAAGAGCCGGCGGTGCGCACGGTTGAGGTAGAGGCGTTCTGCTCATGGTCGGCGTGCAGGATCAGGATGCGGTCCATGGCGCGTTCCAGCACCGGGTTCACCACGTATTCTTCGCACGGAGTGGCGAACATCATGTGCAGGAAGTTGCCGGCGTAGGACAGATCGTTGCGCGGATAAACGAACGGCTGGCCCAGGGAGTATTTGTAGCACATCGCGGCCACGGTCGGCATTTTGGACAGCAGGCGGAACGCGGTGATTTCACGGTGACGCTCGTTGTTGACGTCCAGCGCATCGTGGTAGAACGCCGCCAGCGCGCCGGTCACGCCGCACAGCACTGCCATCGGGTGCGAGTCGCGGCGGAAGCCACGGAACAGATGGGTGATCTGGTCGTGGATCATGGTATGGCGGGTTACGGTGGTCTTGAAGGTTTCGAATTCTTCCGGCGTTGGGGTCTCGCCGTACAGCAGGATGTAGCACACTTCCAGGTAGGAAGATTCTTTCGCCAGCTGCTCGATAGGGAAGCCGCGGTGCAGCAGCACGCCTTTGTCGCCGTCGATGAAGGTAATCTTGGATTCGCAAGAAGCGGTGGAGGTAAAGCCGGGATCAAATGTGAAATAACCTTTGGAACCCAGGGCGCGGACATCGAGGACATCAGGGCCCAGTGTCGGTGTCAATACGCCCAGTTCGATCGGAGCTTCGCTGTCGTTAATGGTTAGCGTCGCTTTCTTATCAGTCATTTACTGTCTCCTTAGCGCCTTATTTTAAAAACCACTAACAACTGAAATACCTTAAATCTCTGCAGGTTGCCCGCAAAAAATGGTGCGGACGCTAACTCTGTGAGCGACTGCGCAACTGTGCGCGGGTAGGGTACAGAGTGCTGACCAGGCGAACGAGACGGGTGACCAGTTGTTAACGATTCAGAGTAATTCGTTATAGTCTGTTAATCTTACCTATGAGCTGTTCGAAGAGATGTGAACCTATCCCAATAATCTGTTTTTATGTGCTTTATTTGCTTTTGACGCCGGCAAACTCGAGCGGGAAACAACGGCTATTGGGATAGGTTCGCCAAATACACTGTTGCATAACTCGAACCCGGGAGGAAGTGTATCTGCTGACCCATAGCGCATCATAGGACCGTTTGTGCCCCTATATGTAATGGAAATGTTGATCTCTTGTCAAATCAGATAATTAATTTTGCACTAATTGTGAAATCCGTGATCTGAATCACTGTTCGGGGGAAATGTTATCAAAGCGGTTGTATGAGAATTGTAATCAGAATGTGATCCTCCTATACTGCCGCCAGGTCTCCGGATTACCCTGAAGTAGGAGCACCCAGCGTTATAAATGCGCGCCGTTT
This sequence comes from Serratia sp. 22278, assembly GCF_052045405.1. Taxonomy (NCBI): domain Bacteria; kingdom Pseudomonadati; phylum Pseudomonadota; class Gammaproteobacteria; order Enterobacterales; family Yersiniaceae; genus Serratia; species Serratia sp. 22278. Next base: position 354,949 of record NZ_JBQEOW010000004.1, read on the forward strand.
GAGCACAGAGGATGTTGATGTTTGAGCGCGTGACGTGTAAGGGTTTTAGGCTCTTAACGCTGTCTGATCCCCGCCCAGGCCCGGAGGAAGGAAAATAATAAGAGCTGTGTGGGCAAATACGTGAAAAAACAACGACCTGTCAACTTGGATCTGCAAACGATCCGGTTCCCCGTAACTGCGATAGCGTCTATCTTACACCGAGTCTCTGGCGTAATTACCTTCGTTGCCGTGGGTATCCTCCTCTGGCTGCTGGGCCTGTCACTCTCTTCCCAAGAGGGGTTCCTGCAGGCGGCCGCCATCATGAATAGCTTCATCGTCAAATTCATATTCTGGGGCATCCTCACGGCGCTGGCCTATCACATTTGCGGTGGCATCCGTCACTTGTTAATGGATTTTGGCTACATCGAAGAGAGTTTGGCCGCCGGTACCCGTTCCGCCCAGGTGGCGATCGGTCTGACCGTCGTGCTGTCAGTTCTGGCTGGAGTCCTCGTATGGTAAACAACGTTTCTGCATTAGGGCGCAACGGCGTGCACGATTGGCTGCTGCTGCGTGCTTCCGCGATCATCATCACCCTGTACGTCCTGTATATCCTGGGCTTTTTCGTCACGGCTCCGGAACTCACTTATGACATCTGGCGCGGTTTCTTCGCCACTTCCATTACGAAAGTGTTCACTCTGCTGACCTTGCTGTCGATTCTGGTGCACGCCTGGATCGGGCTGTGGCAGGTGCTGACGGACTACGTCAAGCCGCTGGCGGTTCGCCTGGTGTTGCAGCTGGCTGTCGTGGTCGCGTTGCTGGTCTATTTACTGTACGGAACAATCGTAGTGTGGGGTGCTTAAATGAAACTGCCAGTCAGAGAGTTTGATGCCGTCGTAATCGGCGCCGGCGGTGCGGGCATGCGTGCCGCGCTGCAAATTTCCCAAGCGGGCTCGACCTGTGCCCTGCTGTCCAAAGTTTTCCCGACCCGTTCCCATACCGTGTCCGCACAGGGCGGCATTACCGTCGCGCTTGGCAACAGCCACGAGGACAACTGGGAATGGCATATGTACGACACGGTGAAAGGTTCCGACTATATCGGTGACCAGGACGCCATCGAATATATGTGTAAAACCGGCCCGGAAGCGATTCTGGAACTGGAACACATGGGCCTGCCGTTCTCTCGTCTGGACGACGGCCGCATTTATCAGCGCCCGTTCGGCGGCCAGTCGCTGAACTTCGGCGGCGAGCAGGCGGCGCGTACCGCAGCCGCAGCCGACCGTACCGGCCATGCGCTGCTGCACACCCTGTACCAACAGAACCTGAAAAACCACACCACCATCTTCTCCGAGTGGTATGCGCTTGATCTGGTGAAAAACCAGGACGGCGCGGTGGTCGGCACCACGGCTATCTGCATCGAAACCGGTGAAGTGGTTTACTTCAAAGCCAAGGCCACCGTGCTGGCGACCGGCGGCGCAGGCCGCATTTACCAGTCCACCACCAACGCCCACATTAACACCGGCGACGGTGTCGGCATGGCGCTGCGCGCCGGCGTGCCGGTGCAGGACATGGAAATGTGGCAATTCCACCCGACCGGCATCGCCGGCGCGGGCGTGCTGGTGACCGAAGGCTGCCGCGGCGAAGGCGGTTACCTGCTGAACAAGCACGGCGAGCGCTTCATGGAGCGTTATGCGCCGAACGCCAAAGATCTGGCGGGCCGCGACGTGGTTGCCCGTTCGATCATGATCGAAATTCGCGAAGGCCGCGGCTGCGACGGTCCTTGGGGCCCGCACGCCAAGCTGAAGCTGGATCACCTGGGCAAAGAGGTGCTGGAATCCCGTCTGCCGGGCATTCTGGAACTGTCCCGCACCTTCGCGCACGTCGATCCGGTGAAAGAGCCGATCCCGGTTATCCCAACCTGTCACTATATGATGGGCGGCATTCCGACCAAGGTGACCGGCCAGGCGCTGACCGTGAACGAGAAGGGCGAAGACGTGGTGATCCCGGGGCTGTTCGCCGTGGGCGAAATCGCCTGCGTATCGGTGCACGGTGCCAACCGCCTGGGCGGCAACTCGCTGCTCGACCTGGTGGTGTTCGGCCGTTCCGCCGGCATGCACCTGCAGGAATCGCTGGAAGAGCAGGGCGTGAGCCGTGACGCCAGCGACTCCGACGTGGAAGCCTCGCTTGACCGTCTGAATCGTTGGAACAACACCCGTTCCGGCGAAGACCCGGTCGAAATTCGCAAAGCGCTGCAGTCTTGCATGCAGCACAACTTCTCGGTATTCCGCGAAGGCGATGCGATGGCCAAGGGCCTGGAAGAACTGAAAGTGATCCGTGAACGTCTGAAGAACGCACGCCTGGACGATACCTCCAGCGAGTTCAACACCCAGCGCATCGAATGTCTGGAGTTGGATAACCTGATGGAGACCGCGTATTCCACCGCCGTGTCGGCCAACTTCCGTACCGAGAGCCGTGGCGCGCACAGCCGCTTCGACTATCCGGAACGCGATGACGCCAACTGGCTGTGCCATTCGCTGTATCTGCCGCAATCGGAAAGCATGACGCGTCGTGAAGTGAACATGCAACCGAAGCTGCGCCCGGCATTCCCGCCGAAAGTGCGTTCTTACTAATTGCGGAGATCGACAGATGAAACTCGAATTTTCCATTTATCGCTACAATCCGGATGTCGACGACGCGCCGCACATGCAGGATTACACCCTGGAAGCGGAAGAAGGTCGCGACATGATGCTGCTGGATGCGTTGATCCAGCTGAAAGAAAAAGACCCGACCCTGTCGTTCCGTCGCTCATGCCGCGAAGGCGTGTGCGGTTCCGACGGCCTGAACATGAACGGTAAAAACGGCCTCGCGTGCATCACTCCGGTTTCGTCGCTGCGCAAAGGCAACGGCAAGATCGTGATCCGTCCGCTGCCGGGCCTGCCGGTAGTGCGCGATCTGGTGGTGGATATGGGCCAGTTCTATACCCAATATGAAAAGATCAAGCCATACCTGCTGAACGACGGTAAGAACCCGCCGGCGCGCGAGCACCTGCAATCGCCGGAGCAGCGCGCCAAGTTGGACGGTCTGTACGAGTGCATCCTGTGCGCCTGCTGTTCAACCTCTTGCCCATCGTTCTGGTGGAACCCGGACAAGTTCATCGGCCCAGCCGGTCTGTTGGCGGCGTATCGCTTCCTGATCGACAGCCGTGACACGGAAACGCAAGAACGTTTAGATGATCTGGACGACGCTTTTAGTGTTTTCCGCTGCCATAGCATTATGAATTGTGTCAGTGTATGCCCTAAAGGCTTGAACCCGACGCGTGCGATCGGGCATATCAAGTCCATGCTGCTGCAACGCGGCGCATAAACGGAATGAGATGCTGCGCCGGGCTCTTTTCCGGCGCACATCCCATAGGGGAGGGAACCTCTAAAAACTGACCCGCGGCTGCGGCGCTATGCAGCCTGGTTCTTCCGCCGGTTTTTAGAGGTTCCTTGTAAGGGACCGCAAGGTCCATAACAGAACGTATCGGGCCGTCATGGCCGCAAGTACGTCGAGTGAACCGTTTTACGGCAAACCGTATTCATCACGGTAATTATGTTAACCACGGCGAAAACTAAAGCTTCAAAGCTTAAGGGATCATGATGCAGAACGGCGCAATGAAGGCCTGGCTGGATTCCTCCTATCTGGCGGGCGCGAACCAGTCTTACATAGAGCAGCTCTATGAAGACTTCTTAACCGATCCGGGTTCCGTTGAAGATAGCTGGCGTTCCATTTTTCAACAGCTACCAACCGCGGGTGTCAAACCCGATCAGCTTCACTCTCAAACGCGCGATTACTTCCGCCGCCTGGCGAAAGACTCCGCGCGCTACAACACCACCATCACCGATCCGGAAACCGACGCCAAACAGGTCAAGGTACTGCAGCTGATCAACGCCTTCCGCTTCCGCGGGCATCAGCATGCCAACCTCGATCCGCTTGGCCTGTGGCAGCGCGAGCAAGTTCCTGACCTTGATCCCGCTTACCACAACCTGACCGAAGCCGATTTCCAGGAAACCTTCAACGTGGGCTCTTTCGCCATCGGCAAAGAAACCATGAAGCTGGGCGATCTGTACGCCGCGCTGAAGCAGACCTATTGCGGGTCGATCGGTGCTGAGTACATGCACATCACCAACACCGAAGAGAAACGCTGGATCCAGCAGCGTATCGAGTCGGTGGTGGGGCGCGCCAGCTTTACCGCCGACGAAAAACGCCGTTTCCTGAACGAGCTGACCGCGGCGGAAGGCCTGGAACGTTACCTGGGCGCCAAATTCCCGGGCGCCAAACGCTTCTCGCTGGAAGGCGGCGACGCGCTGGTGCCGATGCTGAAAGAGATGGTGCGCCACGCCGGCAAGAACGGCACGCGCGAAGTGGTGTTGGGCATGGCCCACCGCGGCCGTCTGAACGTGCTGATCAACGTGCTGGGCAAAAAGCCGGCCGATCTGTTCGACGAATTCGCCGGCAAGCATAAAGAACACCTCGGCACCGGTGACGTGAAATATCACCAGGGCTTCTCTTCCGACGTAGAAACCGAAGGCGGCATGGTTCACCTGGCGCTGGCGTTCAACCCGTCGCACCTGGAGATCGTCAGCCCGGTGGTCATGGGGTCGGTTCGCGCCCGTCGCGATCGTCTGGACGAAGCGCGCAGCAACATGGTGCTGCCGATCACCATCCACGGCGACGCCGCCATCACCGGCCAGGGCGTGGTTCAGGAAACCCTGAACATGTCTCAGGCCCGCGGCTACGAAGTGGGCGGCACCGTGCGTATCGTCATCAACAACCAGGTTGGCTTCACCACCTCCAACCCGCTGGATGCGCGCTCTACCGAATACTGCACCGACATCGCCAAAATGGTTCAGTCGCCGATCTTCCACGTTAATGCGGACGATCCGGAGGCCGTGGCCTTCGTCACCCGCCTGGCGTTGGATTTCCGTAACACCTTTAAGCGTGACGTGATGATCGATCTGGTCTGCTACCGTCGCCATGGGCACAACGAGGCCGACGAGCCGAGCGCCACCCAGCCGGTGATGTATCAGAAGATCAAGAAACACCCTACGCCGCGCAAAATCTATGCTGACGTGCTGACCGAGCAGAAAGTGGCCAGCCTGGAAGATGCCACGGAAATGGTCAACCTGTACCGCGACGCGCTCGACCGCGGCGATTGCGTGGTTGAAGAGTGGCGTCCGATGAACCTGCACTCCTTCACCTGGTCACCGTACCTGAACCACGAGTGGGACGAAGAGTACCCGAGCAAGGTTGAGATGAAGCGCCTGCAGGAGCTGGCACGCCGCATCAGCACCGTGCCGGAAGCGATCGAAATGCAGTCGCGCGTGGCGAAAATCTACGCTGACCGCGCCGAGATGGCCGCAGGCAACAAGCCGTTCGACTGGGGCGCCGCCGAAACGCTGGCCTACGCCACCATGGCGGATGAAGGCATTCCAATCCGCATCTCCGGCGAAGACGCCGGCCGCGGCACCTTCTTCCACCGTCACGCGGTGGTGCACAACCAGAAAAACGGTTCGGTCTACGTTCCGCTGGCGAATATCCACAGCGGCCAGGGCGAATTCAAGGTTTGGGACTCCGTACTGTCTGAAGAAGCGGTGCTGGCGTTCGAATACGGCTACGCCACGGCGGAACCGCGTACGCTGACCATCTGGGAAGCGCAGTTCGGCGACTTCGCCAACGGCGCGCAGGTCGTTATCGACCAGTTCATCAGCTCCGGCGAGCAAAAATGGGGCCGTATGTGCGGCCTGGTGATGCTGCTGCCGCACGGCTATGAAGGCCAGGGCCCTGAGCACTCTTCCGCGCGTCTGGAACGCTATCTGCAGCTGTGCGCAGAGCAGAACATGCAGGTGTGCGTCCCGTCTACGCCGGCGCAGGTTTACCATATGCTGCGTCGTCAGGCGCTGCGCGGTATGCGCCGTCCGTTGGTGGTGATGTCGCCGAAGTCGCTGCTGCGCCATCCGCTGGCGATTTCTTCGCTGGACGAGCTGGCCAACGGCACCTTCCTGCCGGCGATCGGCGAGATCGACGACTTGGATCCGAAAGCGGTCAAGCGCGTCGTGCTGTGCTCCGGCAAGGTCTACTACGACCTGCTGGAACAGCGTCGCAAGAACGAGCAGAAAGACGTGGCCATCGTGCGCATCGAGCAGCTGTATCCGTTCCCGCATCAGGCCGTGCAGGCCGTGCTGGAGCAATACTCGCACGTGCATGATTTCGTCTGGTGTCAGGAAGAGCCGCTGAACCAGGGCGCCTGGTACTGCAGCCAGCACAACTTCCGTGAAGTGGTGCCGTTCGGGGCTTCTTTACGTTACGCAGGACGTCCGGCCTCCGCCTCTCCGGCGGTGGGCTATATGTCCGTACACCAGAAGCAGCAGCAGGCTCTGGTGAACGACGCGCTGAATATTGACTAATGTTCGCTCGCTTGCCGGCCGTGGGGCCGGCAAGCAGATGATAAAAAACTTAAGGGAAAGCTAAATGAGTAGCGTAGATATTCTGGTTCCTGACCTTCCTGAATCGGTTGCCGATGCGACCGTAGCCACCTGGCACAAAAAGCCGGGCGACAGCGTGCAGCGTGATGAAGTCCTGGTTGAAATCGAAACCGACAAAGTGGTGTTGGAAGTGCCGGCCAGTGAAGCGGGCATTCTCGATGCTATCGTGGAAGAAGAGGGCGCGACCGTACTGTCTCGCCAGCTGCTCGGCCGCATCCGCCCAGGCGACAGCTCCGGCAAACCGACCGCCGAGAAGAGCCAGGAGAAAGAGTCCACGCCTGCACAGCGCGCGACCGCGAGCCTGGAAGAAGAAAGCAATGACGCGCTCAGCCCGGCGATTCGCCGCCTGATCGCCGAACACGACCTCGATGCAGGCGCCATCAAAGGCACCGGCGTGGGTGGCCGCATCACGCGTGAAGACGTGGAAGCGCACCTGGCCAAAGGCGGCGCCGCCGCCAAACCGGCCGCCGCCGCTGAAGCCGCACCGCAGCCTGCTCTGGCCGGCCGTAGCGAAAAACGCGTGCCGATGACTCGCCTGCGCAAACGCGTCGCTGAGCGTCTGCTGGAAGCGAAGAACAGCACCGCGATGCTGACCACCTTCAACGAAATCAACATGCAGCCGATCATGGATCTGCGCAAGCAGTACGGCGAAGCCTTCGAGAAGCGTCACGGCGTGCGTCTGGGCTTCATGTCCTTCTACATCAAGGCGGTGGTTGAAGCGCTGAAGCGCTTCCCGGAAGTGAACGCGTCGATCGACGGTTCCGACGTGGTTTACCACAACTACTTCGACATCAGCATCGCGGTTTCTACCCCGCGCGGCCTGGTGACGCCGGTACTGCGCGATGTGGACGCCATGAGCATGGCTGACATCGAGAAGAAAATCAAAGAGCTGGCCGTTAAGGGCCGCGACGGCAAACTGACCGTGGAAGAGCTGACCGGCGGTAACTTCACCATTACCAACGGCGGCGTATTCGGCTCCCTGATGTCCACTCCGATCATCAACCCGCCGCAGAGCGCCATCCTGGGCATGCACGCCATCAAAGATCGCCCAATGGCGGTCAATGGTCAGGTGGTGATCCAGCCGATGATGTATCTGGCGCTGTCTTATGACCACCGCCTGATCGACGGTAAAGAATCCGTCGGTTATCTGGTGACGGTCAAAGAGATGCTGGAAGATCCGGCTCGTCTGCTGCTGGACGTCTAGTAACCCTTGCCGGGCGCGGCGTGCCGCGCCCGCACTCTGTGCTATGTGGCCGGAAAACCATGCGGTTTACCGCGTAATAATGGTCCGGCTAAAAACCTTCAGAACTGAATGGATAGAACATCATGAATTTACACGAATATCAGGCAAAACAGCTGTTTGCTCGGTATGGCATGCCGGCACCGACCGGTTACGCCTGTACCACTCCGCGTGAAGCAGAAGAAGCCGCATCCAAAATCGGCTCCGGCCCGTGGGTGGTGAAATGTCAGGTTCATGCTGGCGGCCGCGGTAAAGCGGGCGGCGTTAAAGTCGTCAACAGCAAAGAAGATATCCGTGCTTTCGCGGAAGCCTGGTTGGGCAAGCGTCTGGTGACTTACCAGACTGACGCGCTGGGCCAGCCGGTTAACCAGATCCTGGTTGAAGCGGCGACCGACATCGATAAAGAACTGTACCTGGGCGCCGTCGTAGACCGCGCGACCCGTCGCATCGTATTCATGGCGTCTACCGAAGGCGGCGTGGAAATCGAGAAAGTGGCGGAAGAAACCCCTGAACTGATCCACAAAATGACCATCGATCCGCTGGCGGGTCCACAGCCTTATCAGGGCCGTGAGCTGGCCTTCAAACTGGGCCTGACCGGCAAGCAAGTCAGCCAGTTCGCCAAGATCTTCATGGGCCTGGCGACGCTGTTCCTGGAGCGCGACCTGGCGATGGTTGAGATCAACCCGCTGGTGATCACCAAGCAGGGCGATCTGGTGTGCCTGGACGGCAAACTGGGCGCCGACGGCAACGCCCTGTTCCGTCAGCCTGAACTGCGTGAAATGCGTGACCCTTCTCAGGAAGATGAGCGTGAATCCCGTGCGGCCCAGTGGGAGCTGAACTACGTTGCCCTCGACGGCAACATCGGCTGCATGGTGAACGGCGCAGGTCTGGCGATGGGCACCATGGACATCGTTAAACTGCACGGCGGCGAGCCGGCCAACTTCCTGGACGTAGGCGGCGGCGCGACCAAAGAGCGCGTGACCGAAGCGTTCAAAATCATCCTGTCCGACGACAAGGTGAAAGCGGTTCTGGTTAACATCTTCGGTGGTATCGTTCGTTGCGATCTGATCGCCGACGGTATCATCGGCGCAGTGGCTGAAGTGGGCGTTAACGTCCCGGTCGTGGTGCGCCTGGAAGGGAACAACGCCGAACTGGGCGCCAAGAAACTGGCGGACAGCGGCCTGAATATCATTGCTGCGACCAGCCTGACTGATGCGGCTCAGCAAGTTGTTGCAGCAGTGGAGGGTAAATAATGTCCATCTTAATCGATAAAAACACCAAAGTAATTTGCCAGGGCTTCACCGGTAGCCAGGGGACTTTCCACTCCGAACAAGCTATCGCTTACGGCACCAAAATGGTTGGCGGCGTCACCCCAGGCAAAGGCGGCACTCAGCACCTGGGTCTGCCGGTGTTCAACACCGTGCGCGAAGCGGTTGAAGCGACCGGCGCGACGGCCTCCGTCATTTACGTTCCAGCGCCGTTCTGCAAAGACTCCATTCTGGAAGCGATCGATGCCGGCATCAAATTGATCATCACCATCACCGAAGGCATCCCGACCCTGGACATGCTGACCGTGAAAGTGAAGCTGGATGAAGCCGGCGTGCGCATGATTGGGCCGAACTGCCCTGGCGTGATCACCCCGGGCGAGTGCAAAATCGGCATCATGCCTGGCCACATCCACCTGCCGGGCAAAGTGGGCATCGTTTCCCGCTCCGGTACCCTGACCTATGAAGCGGTGAAACAAACCACCGATGCCGGTCTGGGCCAGTCCACCTGCGTGGGCATCGGCGGCGACCCGATCCCGGGCTCCAACTTCATCGATATCCTGAAGATGTTCCAGCAGGATCCGCAGACCGAAGCGATCGTGATGATCGGTGAGATCGGCGGCAGCGCTGAAGAAGAAGCGGCAGCTTACATCAAAGAACACGTCACCAAACCGGTTGTGGGTTACATCGCTGGCGTGACCGCGCCGAAAGGCAAACGCATGGGCCACGCGGGCGCCATCATCGCCGGCGGCAAAGGCACGGCGGACGAGAAGTTTGCTGCGCTGGAAGCGGCGGGCGTGAAAACCGTTCGCAGCCTGGCGGACATCGGCGACGCGGTAAAAGCGGTGCTGAAGCGCTAAGATCTTAGTACGAAATAATAATATCTCGACATGTTTGGCCACCCATTGGGTGGCCTTTTTTATGGGCGAAGATCAGAAATCGTTGAGTGCTTTGATTAGCGCGATCCGATCCTGCAGGCGGCGCTGTTGTACCGGATCCACGGCAGTTTGCCGCTGTTGATCCAGCGAGGTGAGGGCGGTGCGGTAATCGTCGGCGTTGCGGAACAGCGCGTCTTTGACGTTGATCGAGGCGACGTTGGTGTAGCGCCCGTCGTCGGTAGTCGGTACCTGGATAACGCCTTCATTAAGCAGCCGTTTGACGATCGCCCGCTGCGGTTCGTATCCTTCCATGCCAACCAGTTTCCAGCGCTGCGGCGGCACGCCCTGGTATTGGCCGTGTTTCACTTCCGTCAGGTAGCGCAGGGCCAGGTGGCGAATGGTGCCTTCTTCTTCACCGTATTGCGCTTTGCTGTCGAACAGCACCGGGAAGGATTGCCCTTCCAGCGCGCCGCCCTTTTGCGTCAGGTGGCCCATGCGGTAACTGTTCATGCCCAGACGGATCGGCATGTCGTCGGTGACCGGCGTGCCGTCTGCCAGGCGCAGATCGACGATGCGCGAACCGGCGGGTTGGCGCAGATCGATGGTATAGGTGACGCCATCGAAGAAATCGTTGGTGGAATATTTGGACGAACGCCGCGCCGGGTTAAAGCTGTAGGTGACGTCGCCCGGCTGCAGCTGATTGAAGTAGCCGGCGGACCACTCCATATAGCGTTTAAGCGCTTTACCGGTAAGCTGATAAACGGTGATCTCGCCGCCGGCGTATTGGTAGTTGAAGGCGATGTCCTTGGCCTTGATGTCGCCGACGTCCAGTTTGGCGCGATCGTTGTCAATCTGCAGAGCGATCACCTGCGCCAGCGGTGCGTAGTGACGGGCGGCCTGCTGGAACAGCGCGCTGATGCCGGTATCCTGCACGTGCACCTGAGGAATGCCGCGGAACTCGTCGGCAGGCACCAGATCGCTGCCGCTCAGCTTCGCCACCACCCGGTTGGCGTTGGCGCGCAAAATGTCATGATACGGCTGGTAGAGAGCCTGCATGGCGCTGTCCGGCGTCAGCCCTTTGATCGGGTAGGTGTAGCTGTTTTTGTCGATCAGCGTGAATTTGCCATCGCGGCGTTCAAATTGCAGATCGATGCGTGACAGCGCGCGGCCGTATTTGTCCGGTTCGGTGATGATGACGCCGTTGACCACCGCCTTGTCGATCTTCACATGCATGTGGCCGGCGACGATCGCCGCCAGCTCCGGGTTGGCGTTGGCGATGTCGGCCACGCCGGTGCCGGGGCGCTGGTTCTCGTTGTCGATGCCCATATGCGCCACCAGCACGATGGCATCGACCTGGCCGTCGATTTGTTTGATGACCTGTTTCACCGCCTGCACCGGATCGGTGAAGTTCAGTCCTTTGATACGATCTGTGCCCTTGGCGAATTCAGCGGTCATCGGCGTGTCCATGCCGATAATGCCGATCTTCACGCCCTGGCGTTCGAGGATGGTGTAGGCCGGCAGATAAGGCTTGCCGTTATCCCAGACGATGTTGCCCGCCAGCGCCGCGCCCTTGAACTGCTTGAGCGGGGTGCCCAGCACCGGCAGGCCGAAGTCGAACTCGTGATTGCCCATCACCCAGACGTCGTAGTTGAGCGCGTTGAGGCCCAACATCATCGGGCTGACGGCCTCATGCTTGAAGGTTTCAACGAAGTTGCCCTGAATAGTGTCGCCGGCGTCCACCAGGATCAGGTTAGGCTGCTCGGCGCGTACCTTTTTGACCTGAGTGGCTATCTGGCTCAGGCTGCCCGCCAGGTTTTCCGTGTCGCTGGCGTAGTCCCAAGGCACGAAGGTGCCGTGCAGATCGGAGGTGCCCAGCAGGGTGATGTTTACCGTTTCGGCGGCCATGGCGTTTCCCGAGAGTCCCAAGACAGAGGCAAAGATGATTTTTTTCATAACTTATTGTCACTCAATGCAATTTTAACATAAGCGGTCATTTTGCTACAAAATCGCAACCTTTACGATCCCATCGCGAGAAATAGACTAATATTGGAGAGAGATTTGTTGTTTTGTGACTGCAATCACTGTCACGGCTTAATGGAAATAAAAGGTTAATTATGTCGCAGAATAAGCGCGTAATAATACAATGGCGGCCATTTTAAATTACATTTATTTAACACAAAAATATCATTAAAAAACAATTAAACCATTGCGCAACATGCCCTCAAGAAAAATAGGCGAAATGTGCTGATGAATATGGAAATAATATGCGGATAGGCTTAAATTGTCTCAGATCAAATTAGCCCGAAGTACCTCTTTCGGCTAAGATTTGACCTGTAACCAAAAGTCCAACCCACGTCACGTAAAAACCTATTTATTGTGTGGGATTGGGCGAGTATCATCCATGCTGTGATTATGGATGGTTGATCTTGTTGCATTTGTTACCCGTTGTCGGTTTTCAGTGGCGTGCTTGTCGACGGCCCGAGAGGCTATTGGCGAGTGTGCGGTTGAAAGCGGAGAAGCTGGATCAAATTTGTTGTGTTTAAGGGCATTCACTGCGGGGCGTTACTGGCGGCTTTGAAAGAAGCATGCCGATAACCGCGTGTCGGAGTCTTCCTGCGAGGAGCAAGGAGTCAAGATGTTTGATATTGTCGAACTGTCGCGCTTACAGTTTGCTTTAACGGCGATGTACCATTTCTTATTTGTCCCATTAACGCTCGGTATGGCGTTCTTGCTGGCAATTATGGAAACGGTATATGTCCTGTCTGGCAAACAAATCTATAAAGACATGACCAAATTCTGGGGAAAGTTATTTGCGATTAACTTTGCTCTGGGTGTGGCCACCGGTTTGACCATGGAGTTCCAGTTCGGGACCAACTGGTCGTATTTCTCTCATTACGTCGGCGATATCTTCGGGGCCCCACTGGCTATCGAAGGTCTGATGGCGTTCTTCCTTGAATCGACGCTGGTCGGCCTGTTCTTCTTCGGCTGGGATCGTCTGAGCAAGGTGCAGCACATGGCGGTAACCTGGTTCGTGGCCCTCGGCTCCAACCTGTCCGCGCTGTGGATCCTGGTCGCCAACGGCTGGATGCAGAACCCGATCGCGTCGGATTTCAACTTCGAAACCATGCGCATGGAGATGGTCAGCTTCTCCGAGCTGGTGCTTAACCCGGTTGCGCAGGTGAAATTCGTTCACACCGTGGCTGCAGGTTACACCACCGGCGCCATGTTCGTGCTGGGCATCAGCTCCTACTATCTGCTGAAGGGCCGCGACATCGCTTTCGCCAAGCGCTCCTTCGCCATCGCCGCCAGCTTCGGCATGGCTGCGGTGCTGTCGGTGATCGTGCTGGGTGACGAATCCGGTTACGAAATGGGCGACGTACAGAAAACCAAACTGGCCGCCATTGAAGCGGAGTGGGATACCCAGCCGGCGCCGGCGTCCTTCACCCTGTTCGGCATTCCCGATCAGGACAAGATGGAAAACTCCTTCTCTATTCAGATCCCGTATGCGCTTGGCCTGATCGCCACGCGTTCCACCGACACGCAGGTCACCGGCCTGAAAGATCTGCTGGCGCAACATGAAGTGCGCATCCGCAACGGCATGAAAGCCTACCAGCTGCTGGAAGAGCTGCGCGGCGGCAATACCGATCCTGCGGTGCGTGCGGAATTCAACAAAACCAAGCAAGACCTGGGCTACGGCATGCTGCTGAAGCGTTATACCCCGAACGTCAGCGACGCGACGGAAGCGCAGATCCAGCAGGCGACCAAGGACTCCATTCCACGCGTGGCGCCGCTGTACTTCGCCTTCCGCATCATGGTGGCCTGTGGCGTGCTGATGCTGCTGATTATCGGCCTGTCCTTCCTGAGCGTGGTGCGCGGCCGCATCGGCCAGAAAAAATGGCTGTTGCGTGCGGCGCTGTATGGCCTGCCGCTGCCGTGGATCGCGGTGGAAGCTGGCTGGTTCGTGGCGGAATACGGCCGTCAACCGTGGGCGATTGGTGAGGTGCTGCCGACCGCAGTCGCCAACTCTTCGCTGACCGCGGGCGACATTCTGTTCTCGATGGGGCTGATTTGCGGCTTGTACACCCTGTTCCTGGTGGCTGAAATGTACCTGATGTTCAAGTTTGCGCGTCTGGGTCCAAGCAGCCTGAAAACCGGCCGCTACCACTTTGAACAACCGACTGCCGCCGTGCAGGAAGCGCGCTAAACAGGAGTCCACGTATGTTTGACTATGAAGTACTGCGATTTATCTGGTGGGTGCTGGTTGGCGTACTGCTGATCGGCTTCGCCGTCACCGACGGTTTCGACATGGGCGTCGGCATCCTGGTGCGCATCATCGGTAAAACCGATACCGAGCGCCGGGTGATGATCAACTCCATCGCCCCGCACTGGGACGGTAACCAGGTGTGGCTGATCACCGCCGGCGGCGCGCTGTTCGCCGCCTGGCCGATGGTCTACGCAGCGGCCTTCTCGGGCTTCTACGTCGCCATGATCCTGGTGCTGGCGGCCTTGTTCTTCCGCCCGGTCGGTTTTGACTACCGTTCCAAGCTGGAGAGCACCCGCTGGCGCAACATGTGGGACTGGGGCATCTTCATCGGTTCCTTCGTGCCTGCATTGGTGTTCGGCGTGGCGTTCGGCAACCTGCTGCAGGGCGTGCCGTTCCATGTGGACGAGTACCTGCGTCTGTTCTACACCGGCAACTTCTTCCAACTGCTGAATCCGTTCGGTCTGTTGGCAGGCGTGGTCAGTCTGACCATGCTGGTCACTCAGGGCGCGACTTACCTGCAGATGCGCACCACCGGCGAGATCCACCTGCGGTCACGCGCCGCAGCGCAGATCGCGACGCTGATCATGGCGGTATGCTTCCTGCTGGCGGGCGTGTGGCTGGTGAAAGGCATCGACGGCTACGTGATCACTTCGGCGCTGGACACCATGGCGGAATCCAACCCGCTGCGTAAAGAAGTGGCGCATCAGGCCGGCGCATGGCTGATCAACTTCAACAAGTATCCGCTGCTGTGGGCGTTGCCTGCGCTGGGCGTGGTGCTGCCGTTGTTCACCATCCTGTTCTCGCGTCTGGAGAAAGGCGCGCTGGCGTTCGTCACCTCGTCGCTGACCATCGCCTGCGTCATCCTCACTGCCGGGGTCACCATGTTCCCGTTCGTGATGCCGTCCAGCACCGTGCCTAACGTCAGCCTGACCATGTGGGACGCGACCTCGAGCCTGTTGACGCTGAAAGTGATGACCGTCGTGGCGGCGATCTTCGTGCCTATCGTTTTGGCGTACACCAGCTGGTCGTACTACAAAATGTTCGGTCGCCTCGACAAGAATTACATCGAAAACAACAAGCATTCGCTGTACTAAGGATAAGGAGCTAAACCATGTGGTATTTTGCCTGGATTCTCGGAACGCTTCTTGCCTGCGCCTTCGGCATCATCACGGCGCTGGCGCTTGAGCAGAGCGAAGCGACCAAAGCTCAGCAAGACGGTAAGTGATGAGCTCGTCCGTGATTGACAAGCTGTACGCTGTCACCGACAAGGGCCCGGTTCGGGCCCTTTCCCTGGTGCTGGCGTTGATTTTGGCGGGGTGCGTGTTCTGGGATCCGACGCGTTTCGCCGCCAAAACCAGCTCGCTGGAGATTTGGGAAGGGCTGTTGCTGATTTGGGCCGTATGCGCCGGGGTGATCCACGGTTTCGGATTCCGCCCGCAGCGCAGCGTCTGGCGCGCTTTTTTCGCGCCGCTTCCCGCAATTGTGATCTTGTGCGCAGGATTACTTTACGTTTCTTTATAATCTCCCCGATGTCCCCACGTTATGGGCCCTCACGGCCCATAATTATTTTCATTCCCATCTTGTAACCCATTCCCAACCCGATCCGTCTTGCGTATAGTAGCAGCGTTAAATTGCATTGCTGGGAAGTAGAGTGAGTAATACGTTGTTTCGATGGCCGGTTCGCGTTTACTACGAGGATACCGATGCCAGTGGTGTGGTCTATCACGCCCGCTACGTCGCCTTTTTTGAAAGAGCGCGCACAGAGATGCTGCGTCAGCACAACTTTCATCAACAGCAGCTGCTCAGTGAACAAGTCGCTTTTGTCGTCCGGCGCATGACGGTGGATTATCTGGCTCCGGCTCGTCTCGACGAGCAACTGGAGGTCCAGAGTGAAATCACCTCTCTGCGCGGGGCTTCTCTCACGTTTGCTCAACGCATTGTCAATTCTGACGGGGCCCTACTGAGCCAGGCAGATGTCCTGATTGCCTGTATTGATCCACACCAAATGAAGCCAAGAGCGCTTCCTAAGTCTATTGTCGCGGAGTTTAAGCAGTGACTGACATGAACATCCTAGATTTATTCTTGAAGGCGAGCCTGCTGGTTAAGCTTATCATGTTGATTTTGATATGCTTCTCGGTAGCCTCCTGGGCGATCATCATTCAGCGCACCCGCATCCTCAATGCGGCGACGCGCGACGCCGAAGCCTTTGAAGACAAATTCTGGTCCGGTATCGAGCTTTCCCGTCTGTACCAGGAAAGTCAGGCGCGTCGCGATAGCCTGACCGGTTCCGAGCAGATCTTCCATTCCGGTTTCAAAGAGTTCGCCCGCCTGCACCGCGCCAACAACCATGCGCCGGAGTCGGTGATCGAAGGGGCGTCGCGCGCGATGCGCATTTCGATGAACCGCGAGCTGGAAACGCTGGAAACCCATATTCCGTTCCTCGGCACCGTCGGTTCGATCAGTCCGTACATCGGTCTGTTCGGCACCGTGTGGGGGATCATGCACGCCTTTATCGCGCTGGGCGCGGTGAAGCAAGCCACGCTGCAGATGGTGGCGCCGGGTATCGCCGAAGCGCTGATCGCCACCGCGATCGGTCTGTTCGCCGCCATCCCGGCGGTAATGGCCTATAACCGTCTCAACCAGCGCGTCAACAAGCTTGAGCAGAATTACGACAACTTTATGGAAGAGTTCACCGCTATTCTGCATCGTCAGGCCTTCTCCAGCGACAGCAAATAAGTAGGAGGTAGCATGGCGAGAGTACGTGGACGTAGTCGGCGCGAGCTGAAGTCCGAAATTAACATCGTTCCGCTGCTCGACGTGTTGCTGGTGCTGCTGCTGATCTTTATGGCAACTGCGCCAATCATCACGCAGAGCGTGGAGGTTGACCTGCCGGACGCCACCGATTCCAAAACGGTGTCCAGCGATGACAATCCGCCGGTGATCCTTGAGGTTTCCGGCGTAGGTCAATACACCCTGGTGGTGGATCACAACCGTATGGAGCTGCTGCCGCCTGAACAAGTCGCGGCCGAAGCCAAGTCGCGTTTGGCGGCTAACCCGAAAACGGTCTTTTTGATCGGCGGTGCGAAGGAAGTCCCTTACGATGAGATTATCAAGGCATTGAATATTCTCCATCAGGCGGGCGTAGCTTCCGTGGGGCTGATGACCCAGCCGATCTGACCGTAAGGCGAACGGCAACCCGGTTCCTGCGCTGCGGCCCAGGAACCCCGTATAAGCAACACCAGTTTTTGGGAATCTATTTTGGTAAAGGCAACTGAGCAAAACGATAAGCTGAACCGCGCCGTTATTGTTTCGGTCGTTCTGCACTTCATACTGATTGCCCTGCTGATTTGGGGATCGCTGCAGGAAAAGGTCGACATGAGCGCCGGCGGCGGCGGCGATGGTTCTGTAGTGGGCGCGGTAATGGTCGATCCCGGCGCGGTGGTGGAGCAGTACAACCGCCAGCAGCAGCAGAGCAACGATGCGCAGCGTGCCGAGAAGCAGCGCCAGAAAAAAGCGGAGCAACAGGCCGAAGAGCTTCAGCAGAAGCAGGCGGAGCAACAGCAGCGCCTGAAAGAGCTGGAGAAAGAGCGTTTGGCGGCGCAGGAGAAAGCCGCGCAGGACGCCAAAGCGCAGGCTGAGCAACAGCAGAAGGCGGCGGAGCAGCAGAAGCAGGCCGCCGAGCAGCAAAAAGCGGCGGAAGCCGCTGCAGCGAAAGCCAAAGAGCAACAGAAGGTCGCCGAAGCCGCCGCCGCCAAGGCGAAGGCCGAAGCGGACAAGGTCGCCAAGGCGCAGGCGGACGCGCAGAAGAAAGCCGAAGCGGAAGCCAAGAAAGAAGCGGCCGCTGCCGCCGCCGCCAAGAAACAGGCGGAAGAGGCGAAGAAAGCCGCCGCCGCTGCCGCAGAGCAAAAAGCTGCAGAGGCTGCGGAGAAGAAAGCGGCTGCTGAAGCCGAGAAAAAAGCCGCAGCGGAAGCCGAGAAGAAGGCTGCCGCCGAGGCAGAGAAGAAAGCGGCCGCCGCTGAGAAAGCTGCGGCAGCCAAGAAAGCTGCTGCAGAGAAGAAAAAAGCCGCCGCCGAGGCTGCGAAGCAATCGGCGGAAGTTGATGACCTGTTTGGTGGCCTGGCGGACGGCAAGAACGCGCCGAAAGGTGGCGGCAAGCAGAAGGGTGACGGTAAACCGGCTGGCCAGGGCAATGCCAAAACGGCTGGCGCCAGCGGGGCGGAAATCAATGGCTATCTTGGCCAGATTACCGCTGCGATTCAAAGCAAGTTCTACGATGCGGATCTGTACAAGGGCCGTAAATGTGACCTGCGAATCAAGCTGGCGCCGGACGGTTTTCTGGTAGACGTTAAATCTGAAGGGGGCGATCCGGCACTGTGTCAGGCGGCGATAGCCGCGGCGAAACAGGCGAAGATCCCGAAACCGCCAAGCCAGGCGGTGTATGAGGTGTTTAAGAATGCTCCCCTTACGTTCAGGCCGGAATAATGGTTGTTTGAGCTGAGTAAGATCACAGGGATGTACTAAGGTAACCAACAGGGATTATGTAGTTTTACGTGAGTTGGTTTGTTAAAATTCTGCTAATTTATCGCAGGCATCCCGCCTGGATAAGGGAGATGAGATGAAGCAGGCATTTCGAGTAGCGCTAGGTTTTTTAATTCTGTGGGCGTCCGTGTTGCACGCGGAAGTTCGCATTGAAATCACCCAAGGGGTCGACTCCGCTCGTCCGATTGGCGTGGTGCCGTTTAAATGGGCGGGCCCAGGCACGCCGCCGGAAGATATCGGCAAGATTGTCGGCGCGGATCTGCGCAACAGCGGCAAATTCAACCCGATCGACGTGGCGCGCATGCCGCAGCAACCGACCTCCGCGTCTGAAGTGACGCCGGCTGCCTGGACTGCATTGGGCATCGACGCCGTAGTGGTCGGTCAGGTTCAACCTGGCGCCGACGGCAGCTACCTGATCTCCTACCAGTTGGTGGATACTTCGGGTTCGCCGGGCACCGTATTGGCGCAGAACCAGTATAAAGTGACCAAACAGTGGTTGCGTTATTCTGCACATACCGCCAGCGACGAAGTGTTCGAGAAGCTGACCGGCATCAAGGGCGCGTTCCGCACCCGTATCGCCTACGTGGTGCAGACCAACGGCGGGAAATTCCCGTACGAGCTGCGCGTAGCGGATTACGACGGTTACAACCAGTTCACGGTGCACCGTTCGCCTGAGCCGCTGATGTCGCCGGCCTGGTCGCCGGACGGCAGCAAACTGGCTTACGTGACCTTCGAGAGCGGCCGTTCCGCGCTGGTGGTGCAAACCCTGGCTAACGGCGCCATCCGCCAGATCGCTTCGTTCCCGCGCCACAACGGTGCGCCGGCGTTCTCGCCGGACGGCAGCAAGCTGGCCTTCGCGCTGTCCAAGAGCGGCAGCCTGAACCTGTACGTGATGAACCTCGGCTCCGGCCAGATCACGCAGCTGACCGATGGCCGCAACAACAACACCGAACCGACCTGGTTCCCGGATGGCCAGTCTCTGGCGTTTACCTCCGACCAGGGCGGGCGTCCGCAGATTTATAAAATCAGCGCCAGCGGCGGTGCCGCACAGCGTCTGACGTGGGAAGGCTCTCAGAACCAGGATTCTGAAGTCAGCTCCGACGGTAAATTCCTGGTGATGGTGAGCACCAACAGTGGTGCACAACACATCGCCAAACAAGATCTTGGATCGGGCGCCGTTCAGGTTTTGACCGGCACCTTCCTGGATGAAACGCCTAGTATTGCGCCAAACGGCACCATGGTGATCTATAGCTCCACGCAAGGTATGGGCTCCGTGCTGCAGTTGGTGTCAACTGATGGGCGTTTCAAAGCGCGTCTTCCGGCAACTGATGGACAGGTCAAATTCCCTGCCTGGTCGCCGTATCTGTGATGCATGTGTAAATATGTATGGCAAACTATAAAAGGATCAAAGAAATGCAACTGAACAAAGTGCTGAAAGGGCTTCTGCTGGCACTGCCAGTTCTGGCTGTAGCAGCTTGTAGTTCTAACAAAAGCGCGAACAACGACCAATCTGGTATGGGCGCTGGCGCCGGCACTGGTATGGAAAACGGCAGCAGCAACCTGTCTTCCGAAGAACAAGCTCGTCTGCAGATGCAAGAACTGCAGAAGAACAACATCGTTTACTTCGGCCTGGACAAGTATGACGTAAGCTCCGAATTCGCTCAGATGCTGGACGCGCACGCTGCATTCCTGCGTAACAACCCGTCTTACAAAGTGACCGTTGAAGGCCACGCTGACGAACGCGGCACGCCGGAATACAACATCGCTCTGGGTGAGCGTCGTGCTAACGCCGTTAAAATGTACCTGCAGGGTAAAGGCGTTTCCGCTGACCAGATCTCTATCGTTTCTTACGGTAAAGAAAAACCAGCAGTACTGGGCCACGACGAAGCGGCTTATGCTAAAAACCGTCGTGCCGTTCTGGTTTACTAAGAGAATCGCATGAACAGTAACTTCAGACGTCACCTGTTGAGTCTGTCGTTACTGGTTGGCGTAGCGGCCCCTTGGGCCGCTACTGCCCAAGCGCCAATCAGTAATGTCGGCTCCGGCTCGGTCGAAGACCGCGTCACCTCGCTTGAGCGCATCAGCAATGCTCAAGGCCAGCTTTTAAACCAACTCCAGCAACAACTCTCTGACAATCAACGCGACATTGATTCTCTCCGTGGGCAAATCCAGGAAAGCCAGTATCAGTTGAATCAGGTCGTTGAACGCCAGAAGCAAATCTATCAACAGATGGATAGCCTCAGCCAGGGCGGCGCTCAGAGCGCCTCTGCGGCAGCGGGCGCTGCCGGCGGGGCAGCCGCAGGCGCATCTTCCGATGCGGGCAGCAGCGCGCCTGCAGCCGCTTCTGCAACGCCGAGCGGCGGTGATGAGAACAGCGACTACAACGCCGCTGTTTCTCTGGCGCTGGAAAAAAAACAGTATGACCAGGCGATTTCCGCCTTTCAGTCCTTCGTAAAACAGTACCCGAAGTCTACTTACCAGCCCAACGCCAACTATTGGCTGGGCCAGTTGTTCTACAACAAGGGTAAAAAAGACGATGCGGCCTATTATTTTGCGGTGGTGGTGAAGAATTACGCTAAATCACCGAAGGCGCCGGACGCCATGTACAAGGTGGGTATCATCATGCAGGAAAAAGGGCAGGCCGATAAAGCCAAGGCCGTGTTCCAGCAGGTGATCAAACAATACCCAACCAGTGCGGCGGCCAAGCAGGCGAAAAGTCGCGTAGGCGGTTAACGGTTAGAAAAATGAGCCCAGAAGTTAGTCGATTTGACCGATTTCTGGGCTCATTCGCGTGAAGAACAAGCAGTTGAACGCATCGGTAAAAAATTTAGGTTGCGCTGCCAAGATAAATTAGTAATATATGCCGCCGTTGCCAAGACATCTTGCAAGATGTTAAAGCGGCAGGGAAATTGGGTCGTTAGCTCAGTTGGTAGAGCAGTTGACTTTTAATCAATTGGTCGCAGGTTCGAATCCTGCACGACCCACCA